>JAXIPC010000152.1:0-5035 GCA_045403135.1 Gemmatimonadales bacterium
GCGGGATCGCTCCCCTCCAACCTGGCCGCCACGTTGCGCGAGGCCACCGAGCGGATCGAGTTCCGGATCGTGATCGATCCGGAGAGGCCGAGGAGTACCGGCTGGAATTCGCGCGTGGTGGCGCGAGCCTTGAGCGAATCGAAGTTCTGGCCCGCCGCCGCGAAGAGCTCCCTGGCCCGGTCGAGATGGATCCAGCCCTCCATCGGCGCGCGGGTGCGGTTGCTGTCCGGCGTCGCCAGATCGAACTTTTCGCCACCCATGCCCTGCACCACGGCCCAGGGATAACCCGCCGGGCCGGTCTCGTGCACCAGCAGCACCCCAGCCGCCTTGTGCTTGATGCCCTGCTCGAACTTGTAGGTCCAGCGGCCGTAGTACGTCATGGCCTTGCCGCGGAACTGCGTCGTGTCGGTCAGCTGGGGGTCGTTCACCAGCATGACCAGGATCTTCCCGGAGAGGTCCTGGCCCTTGAAATCGTCCCAGGAGAACTCCGGAGCCTCCACCCCATACCCCACGAACACCAGCGGGGCATCCTTCACCTGGACCGAGGGAACCACATGCCGGGTCCAGGCTACGAAGTCGTCCAGGTATTTGAGATTCTTGCCGCCGGGGCCGCGCAGGCTGAGCGTCATTTTCGGGTCTGCGGTGATCGCCACCAGCGGCACGTTCTGGATGTAACTGCCGTCGCTGTTGCCGGGCGTGAGCCCCATCGCCTTGAACTGCCCCTCGAGATACGCCACCGCGCGGTCCTCGCCCACGCTTCCCGGCGCCCGGCCAAGCATGGAGTCATCGGCGAGGGCGCGGACGTGGGTCATGATGGTCGCCGTGTCAATGGCCGCCAGCGCTTCCGGTGGGACAGAAACCGGTGCGGACTCGCCGCCCGGAGCCGCACACGCCGCGAGGACGGCAGCCGCTGTCCAAGAGAAGATCTTGGTAAACCCGTGACGGAGCATGTGCCTGATCGGTGAGGGAATTGGGAAGTATACTTGATCGCATGACTCGCCCACTCTTCCTTCTCGCGCTCCTGGTTCTCCCCGGTCGCCTCCCCGCTCAAGAGGCGACGCTCCTCCTCACCGGCGCCCGGGTCTGGACCGGAGACTCGTCCCGGCCCTGGGCCGAAGCGGTGGCCCTCGCGGGCGACCGGATCCTCGCGGTGGGCACCGCCGCCGACCTGGCCCGCCTGCGCCGACCTCGCACCCGAGTGCTCGAGCTCCGCGGTCGTTTCGTATCGCCCGGCTTCATCGATAACCACACCCACTTCGGGCAGGCCGGGGCCCTGCTCCTCGGCGCCAACCTTCTCGACGTAGCCGACAACGCGTCGCTGGTGCGGCGAGTGCGCGAGGCGGCCGCCCGGCTTCCGCCCGGCGCGTGGATGGTTGGTGGCGACTGGGGCGCCTACGAATCCTGGGCCCAGAATGCCGCCGGGCCGGCGGCACAATCGACCGGGCGGCCGGTCTTCTCGCCGACGCGCGACCTGATCGACTCGCTCACTCCCAACACGGCCGCCCTGCTCTCCCGGTGGGATCGCTCGGTGTTCCTGGCCAATTCCCGCGCGCTGGACGCGGCCGGGGCCAGCTGCGCGTGGGAGGGTGTCGACTGTGCCGCCGGCCGGCCGACCGGAAGGCTCTCGCCGGCGGCCGCCGACCGGGTGCGCGCCGCGATGCCGCCCAAAGGGATGGCCCAGCGAATCGCCGAGGGCCAGGTCGCGCTGGCTCAGCTCCGCGAGTACGGTGTCACCACCATCCACGACAACACCTCGCCCGAGCAGCTCGAGGTGTATCAGGCGCTCCGTCGCCAGGGCGAGCTCACCGTGCGCGTCTACGCCCGCCCCACCGTGGACCGGGTGGAGGCGCTCCGCGCTCAGGGCATCGGTCCCGGGTTCGGGGACGAGTGGATCAAGCTCGGCGGGCTCAAGGGATTCGTCGACGGCATCATGGGCAACTCGAGCGCCCGCTTCTACGAGCCCTACCGCACCAGCGGGCTCCAGGGCAGCTGGCGCCCCATGATGGAGCCCGCGGGCAACATGGAGCGGTTGTTGATGATCGCGGACTCCGCGGGCTGGTGGCCGCAGATCCACGCGATCGGCGATCACGCCATCGATACGATCCTCACGATGTTCGAACGGGTGATGCGCGCCAACGGGCCGAAGGAGCGGCGCTTCCGGATGATCCACACCCAGGTGATTCGCGGCGCCGAGGTGGCGGACCGGATGGCCCGGCTCGGCGTGATCGCCGAGGTGCAGCCGTACCACGCGATCGACGACATGCGCTGGATGGAGGAACGCATCGGGGCGCGCTCCCGCTGGGCCTACGCCTTCGAGACGCTGCGGAAGGCCGGCGTGCGCCTCTCCTTCGGGAGCGACTGGCCCGGCACCAACGCGTCCTGGTATACCTCCAATCCGCTGCTCGGGATGTACGCCGCTACGACGCGACAGACCCTGGACGGCAAGCCCGCCGGCGGCTGGTTTCCCGAAGAGCGGGTGGATCTCGAAACCGCGCTCCGCGCTTACACGGTCAACAACGCCTGGGCCGGAGGAGAGGAGCGCT
The DNA here is from genome assembly GCA_045403135.1 of Gemmatimonadales bacterium. GTDB lineage: Bacteria > Gemmatimonadota > Gemmatimonadetes > Gemmatimonadales > GWC2-71-9 > JABFSM01. Next base: position 2,544 of record JAXIPC010000152.1, read on the forward strand.
GGAAGGGATCGCTGGTACCTGGGAAGGTTGCAGATCTCGTCGTCCTCGACCGGGATCCTTTTGCCGAGCCGGCGGCGGCGCTCAAGGACCGGCGGGTGTTGTTCACGATCGTCGGTGGGCGCGTGGTCTACGAGGCGCCGAAGCCATAGCGTGTTCACCACCTACGAAAAGATCTACTTCGTGGTGCGGCGAATCCCCCGGGGCCGAGTGGCCACCTACGGCCAGGTGGCGCACCTCGCGGGGCTGCCGGGCCGGGCGCGGCAGGTCGGCTACGCGATGTATGCGCTCCCCCGGGGTACGCGGGTCCCCTGGCAGCGGGTGATCAACGCCGCCGGCCGCATCAGCCGGCGCCGAGTGCCGGGCGCCGAGCTGTCCCAGCGCATGCTGCTGGAGCGCGAAGGCGTCCACTTTGGTCCGGGGGGCCGGATCTCGCTCGCCCGGTTCGGCTGGGCTCCAACCAAGCGCCCCGCCACGCGAAAGCGGTAAATTCCCACCTCTTCATCTCTCCCGGACAACCGACCCATGCACGCGTTGACGCTCCTCGCCGCGCTGGTGGCGGCCGCCCCCGCCGATACGGTTCCGTCTTCCTTGTTCAGCGAGCTGCGCTACCGGCCCCTCGGACCCAACCGCGGGGGCCGCGTCACCGCCGTCGCCGGCGTGCCGGACCAGCCGCTCACTTTTTACATGGGCGCGTCGGGCGGCGGAGTCTGGAAGACCGTCAACGCCGGCCAGACCTGGGAGAACATTTCCGACGGATACTTCGCCACACCCTCGATCGGCGTGATCCGGGTGGCCGATTCCGACCCCAGCATCGTCTACGTCGGGACGGGAACCGACGGGTTCCGGAGCAACCTCATCGCCGGCAAGGGCGTCTACAAATCCACCGACGCGGGGAAGACCTGGGCGGTAGCCGGGCTCCCCAAGGCCGGCCAGATCGGTGCGCTGATCATTCACCCGAAGAATCCAGACGTGGTGCTGGTCGCTGCGATCGGGAACGCGTTTGCGCCCAACCGCGATCGCGGCGTCTACCGAACCACCGACGGCGGCAGGAGCTGGACCCAGGTGCTCTACGTCTCCGACAGCACCGGCGCGGCCGATCTCGAGTTCGCCCCCGACGATCCCGCCACCATCTACGCCACCATGTGGCGCGGCGAGCGGAAACCCTGGACCATCATCTCCGGCGCGCGGGAAGGCGGCGTCTACAAATCCACCAACGGCGGCGACACCTGGACCAAGCTCGCCGGGGGGCTGCCGAACGACATCTTCGGCAAGGCGGATCTGGCGGTGAGTCCGGCGGATCCCAACCGGGTCTATGCGCTGATCGAAGCGCTCCCCGGCGGCGGCCTCTACCGCTCCGACGATCGCGGCGCCACCTGGCGCCTGCAAACCAGCTATGCCCCGCTGCTCGACCGCCCGTTCTATTACGACAACGTGGACGCCGCCCCCGACAATGCCGACGTGGTCTACGTGCTCGCCACCGGGTTCTGGAAGTCGGTGGACGGCGGCAAGTCGTTCAGCCCGGCCCGCGCGCCCCATGGCGACCATCACGACCTCTGGATCAACCCGAAGCGGCCCCAGGTCGCGATTCAGTCCAACGACGGCGGCGCCAACGTCAGCCTGGACGACATGCGCACCTGGTCCACCCAGTACAACCAGCCCACCGCCGAGATCTACCAGGCCCACGTGGACGACCGGACACCGTATTTCCTCTACGGCGGCCAGCAGGACAACGGCACCGCCATCGCGGTGCCCAGCCTCCCGCCCGCGGGCTGGACCTCGGAGTCCCCGGTCTCCTGGTGGAAGCAGATGGGCGGGTGCGAAACCGGCCCGGCGGTGGCCAAGCGGGGCGATCCCGACATCGTCTTCGCCAACTGCAAGGGGCGCTTTACCCGGTACAACCAGCGCACCGGGCAGGAGGCGGACTACGCCGTCGGCGCGCGCGACCTCTACGGCCATAACCCGCGCGACCTTCGCGACCGGTTCCAGCGGGTGGTGCCCATCGCGCTCTCGCCCCACGCCGTCAATACCGTGTACCACGCCTCGCAGTTTCTCTATCGCACCCAGGACGAAGGCAAGACCTGGGAGTGCATCTCGCCCGATCTCACCGCCAACGAGCCCGACAAACAGGTGATTTCCGGCGTGCCCATCACCCGGGACATCACCGGCGAGGAGTACTACAGCACCATTTATTCGGTGAAGGAGTCGTTGCTGGAGCGTGGCGTGATCTGGGTCGGCGCCAACGACGGCCCCGTGAGCGTCACCCGCGATGCGGGAAAGACCTGGCAGCGGGTGACCCCCACGGGGATCGGTCCCGGCGGCCGGGTGCAGACGGTGGAGCCGTCGCCGATCCGCCGCGGCAAGGCCTACGTCTCGGTGCTCCGCTATCAGCTGGATGACTGGCAGCCCTACGCCTTCCGTACCACCGACTACGGGAAGACCTGGACCCGGATCACCACGGGGAGCAACGGTATCCCGGCCGACTTCCCGGTGCG
>JAXIPC010000062.1:0-8984 GCA_045403135.1 Gemmatimonadales bacterium
CCAATGGGGGCGTGCACCTGCGAGTGTCGCGCGGCTACTCGGCCCACCTCGAGACCGGCACGGTGAACGGCGGGGTGGACATCGACTTTCCGGTGATGGTCCAGGGGAAGATCGGCCGGCGGATCACCACGGACCTGGGCACGGGTGGGCCGACGATCCGGGTGATCACGACGAATGGCGGCGTGGATGTGAGACGCGGCGAGCGGTGAGCGGTAAGCGGTAAGCGGTAAGCAGTGAGCGGTGAGAGGTGGGGGTCTTGCGTCGTAACCTAAGAACCTTAGGTTAAGCATCCCCCTCCTCGCGGGACGACCCATGGCACCCCCCGATCTCGATCTCCTCCGCGGCACCCTCGACCTCCTCCTCCTCAAGGCGCTCAGCTGGGGTCCGATGCACGGACTGGGCGTGGTCCGCTGGATCGAGCACACCACCCACCAGCGGCTCCAGATCGAAGAGGGGGCGCTCTATCCCGCGCTGCATCGGCTGGAGGAGCGCGGCTGGCTGGAGGCGGAGTGGGGCTATACCGACAAAGGGCGCCGGGCCAAGTATTACCAGCTCTCCACCGCGGGGCGAAAGCAGCTGAGCGCGGAAAAGGCCAAATGGTCCCGCTACAGCGAGGCCATGCGGATGGTGCTCACCGCGGAGGGCGAGCGATGAGCCGCCGCTGGCAGGGGGTCTCCCGCGCATTCCGTCTGGCGCTCGGCAAGCGCATCCACGATGAGATCGACGAAGAGATCAGTTTCCACCTGGATGGCCGGATCGAAGAGCTGATGAGCCAGGGCATGAGCCGCGCCGCGGCGGAACGCGAGGCGCGCTCCCGGTTCGGGGATCGAAAGAGGGTGGCGGGACAGCTGGAGCGCATCGATCGCCGCTCGGCGCGGCGCGAGGCCCGGGGCGAGGCGTGGAACGCCTTCGCGCGGGATCTGCGGTACGGTCTGCGCTCGCTCCGGCGGCATCCCGGCTTCGGCCTGGCGGCGGTGCTCACCCTGGGCATCGGGCTCGGCGCGACCACCGCGATCTTCACGGTGCTGCAGCGCGTGGTGCTCGACCCTCTGCCTTATCCCGCCTCCGAACGGCTCTATCGCGTCAAGAATCCGGTGCCCGGCGTGGGTGAGGGGAGCGAGTGGAACCTCTCGCTGGCGCAGTACTGGTTCTACAAGCGGAGTATCCCGGAAATCGAGGCGATCGGGCTCTACGACCCGAGCGGCGTCAACGCCGCGCTGGGGAGCGAATCGCGCCGGATTCGGGCCGTGGCGGTGACCGCGAGCATGATGGATCTCCTCGGCGCGCGCGCGGTTCAGGGAAGGGTGATCGGTGCGCCGGACGACGCACCCGGTGCTCCGCCGGTCGCGATGATCTCCTCGGGATTCTGGCGCGGCGAGCTGGGCGGCGACCCGGCCGTTGTGGGCCGGACCCTCCGAATCGACGACGAGCCTGTGGTCGTGATCGGGGTGATGGCGCCCGGCGTAGATCTCCCCCGTGACCGGGGCGAAGCCGTCGGCGGCGGGGTCGACGTGTGGCTTCCCGTTCGGCTCAATCCCGCCGGACCCTTCTACAACAGTCACACCTTGCGGGTGCTGGCTCGGCTGAAGTCCGGAGCCACCCAGGCTTCGGGCACGGCGCGGCTCGCTCACCTCCAACCCGGTCTCATCGAGACGTATCCCAACGCCTACAGCATCGGGTTCATCAACCGCTACCGGTTCACCACTGTGCTCTACCCGCTCAAGGAATACATCCTGGGCGACATGGCGCGGAACCTCTGGATACTCTTCGGCGCGGTGGGACTGGTGCTTCTCATCGCCTGCGCCAACGTGGCGAGCCTGCTCCTGGCGCGGCTGGAAACCCGGCGGCGGGAGCTGGCGCTGCGTAGCGCGATCGGCGCCCGTCGCCGCGACATCAGCCGCGAGGCGTTCTCCGAGGGACTGGTGCTCGCCCTGGCCGGCTCGACGGTGGGCGTGCTGGTGAGCCTGGGAGCCACCCGCTGGCTGGTGGCGCTGTCGCCGCCCGGCATCCCACGACTCGAGGCGGTCGCGATGAACGGGCGATCGCTGCTGTTCACCCTGCTGCTGGCGCTGGCGCTGGCGGTGACGCTGGCCCTGGTGCAGGCGGCGCAGTATCGCGGTTTCGTCGGCTTGTTCACCCTGGGAGGCGGCGGCCGGTCGGGTACCGCGGGCGTCACGCGCCAGCGGCTGCGCGGCATGATGGTGGTGATACAGATGGCACTCGCGCTGATGCTGGTGACCGGCTCGGCGCTGCTGTTGACCAGCTATCGACGGCTTCGCGCGGTGGATCCGGGCATCGATCCGCGGGGGGTGCTGACGCTGGACTGGTTCCTTCCCTACGAGCGCTACGACAGTCTGACCAAAGTCTGGCGATTCAACCAGACCGTGCTGGAAAAGATCCGCGCGCTTCCCGGCGTGACCGCGGCGGGCGCGTCCGAGGAGCTGCCCTTGCTCACCGGCTTCGGATGCACGGTCCAGGGCTTCGAGGAGCCACTGGTGTACACCCGAATCAAGGAGATGGGGCTCACCACCTGCGCCGGCCAGGCGCCAACCACACCGGGATACTTCGAGGCGCTGAGGATCCCGCTCCTGGCCGGGAGATACTTCACCGACGACGACAACATTGCCCCCGAGCGGGGCGCGGTCATCGTCACCAAGGCGTTCGGCGATCGCTTCTGGCCCCGAGAGAACCCGATCGGCAAAGGCGTAAGCCCGAACGGCCGAACCAAGCCGCCATTCTATCACGTCGTCGGCGTGGTGGGCGACCTGCATGGCACCGCGATCGACGAGCCCCCGGCGATAGGCATCTTCTATCCCATCGTGGCGATGCCCGGGACCGGGCGCTGGTATCCTGGTGAAACCCACGTCGTGATTCGCACCACGCGGGAGCATCCCCACGACCTCACGGCCGAGATCCGGCGGACCATGAACCAGGTCGACCCGACGATTCCGATCGCCAACGCCGAGAGTATGCAGGCGGTGGTCGATCGGTCGATGGGGCGGCTCTCCTTCACGATGATCCTGCTCGGCATCGCCGGTGGGGTGGCGCTGGCGCTGGCGGCGATCGGTCTCTACGGCCTGATCTCATTTGTTGTGGCCCGGCGCACCAACGAGATCGGCGTGCGCATCGCGCTCGGCGCCCGGAGCACGCAGGTGGAGGCGCTGGTGGTGGGTGGCGCGCTCAAGCTCGCAGGGATCGGCCTGGTGCTTGGCCTGGTCGGCGCCGCCGCGTCGGCGCGCTTCCTGGGAGGATTGCTCTATGGTGTGGCGCCGCGGGATCCGGTCACCTACCTGGCCGCGGCCGGAGTACTGGCGGCGGTGGCGGCGGTAGCGGGGTGGATACCGGCGCGGCGGGCGGCGCGGCTCGATCCCGTCAAGGCACTGCGGGAGGAATAGGCTCGAGTCCCGGCAGCGGCGTGACGGTCGAATCACCCCGTAAGTAAGCCGACCAGGCGGTGTCGAACCGCGCCATCATCGCCGGCGGAAACTGGCGGGCCAATTGCTCGCGCAGGATGGTGGTCGCGTCCCGCCCGGCCGCCGACACAAGGACCAGGCCGGCTACGGGGGCGCTGTCCCGCGCGGCCAGCATCGCCAGCGTTCCGCCCTCGCTGTGGCCCACGAACACCACGGGGCCGATATCCGGTCGCGCCGTGAGCAGACGGGCGGCGGCGGCCGCATCGCGCGCGAAATCCGCCATCGTCGTCGTGGCCATGTTCATCGAGCCGCGCGAGCTGGGCAATCCGCGTTTGTCGTAGCGCAACGAGGCGATGTCCCGCTCGGCTAGGCCCCGGGCCAGCAACAGGTACATGTCGGTGGTGATCCCGGCGGGACTATTGCCGTCCCGATCGGTGGGCCCCGACCCGGCGATGATCACCACGGCGGGCCAGGGCCCTTTGCCCGCCGGCAGCGCCAGCGTGCCTTCGAGGGTCATGACTCCGCTGGTGAAATGGAGCACGGAATCGCGGACCCCGTCGTTCTGAGCGGATAGCGGCGATCCAGCGAACAGGAGGAGAATGGCCAATGTCACCCTGCGCCTTGTCCTGAGCGAAGGCGAAGGAGAAGCGAAGGGGCGGAGTCCCGCCGCTTCGCCCCGCTCAGCGCGACTGCGAGCTAATGCGACCGCGTACCGGGAATTCATGAGCGCCTTTTCCTGTAGCCAGAAGACAAAAGAGACCACGATCGAGACCACCGCCATGACCATCACGGCGCCGATCCCGATGGCGAGCGGGTTAGCCCGACGAATCAGGGCGGCGCCCAGCTAAATATGTCAATACTGCGGACAGCGGAGCCACTCCCAACCCTGTACATCCCGAGGCAACTGGATACGTTTGCTGGTGATGAAGCTCATCCCGGCCCTCGCCGCACTCCTCGCCCTGCTCCCCGGCGCCGGCGGCGCTCCGGCAGCCGCCCAAGCGGTACCGGACGACGGCCGCTGGACGATGCCCGGCAAGGACTACGCGTCCACCCGATACAGTGGCCTGGACCAGCTTACGCCGCTGAACGTGCAACGGCTCAAGCCGGTCTGGAATTTCTCCACCGGGGTGCTCCGCGGGCACGAGGGACAGCCCCTGGTAGTGAACAACACCATGTATGTGGTCACACCCTACCCGAACGTCCTCTACGCCTTCGATCTGACCCAGCCCGATTATCCCCTGAAATGGAAATATCGGCCCAACGTCGATCCCAATTCGCTCGGGATGGCCTGTTGTGATGCTATCAACCGCGGCGCCTTCTACGCCGACGGCAAGATCGTGTACAATCTGCTCGACGGGCACACCGTCGCTGTCGATGCGGCGAGCGGCCGGGAAATCTGGAACGTCAAGATCGCCGATCTCTCCGAAGGGGAAACCACCCCGATGGCGCCGATCGTGGTGCGCGACCGCGTCATCGTCGGCCCCTCGGGCGGCGAGTTCGGCATCTACGGCTGGGCCAAGGGGCTCGACCTCGCGACAGGGCTGGTGGTGTGGACTGCCCGCAATGCGGGTACCGATAGCTCCATGCTTTCTCTACCGGGTGTTTTCAAGCCGTTCTATGACAAGGGCGCCAACCTGGGTCTGACGACCTGGACGAACGACACCTGGAAGACGGCCGGTGCGCCGGTATGGGGCTGGTTGTCGTACGACGCCGACCTCGATCTCCTGTACTACGGCGTCGGTAACCCGGGGCCCTACAATCCCGAACAACGCCCGGGCGACAACAAGTGGAGCAACAGCGTGCTTGCCCGGCGGCCGGGGGACGGGGCGCTGGTCTGGGCCTACCAGTTCACTCCGCATGACAACTGGGACTACGACTCCAACGCCGAGATGATCCTCGCCGACCTCCCGGTTTCCGGGCGATTGCGCCGAGTCCTCGTGCATTTCGACAAGAACGGGTTTGCCTATACCCTCGACCGCACCACCGGTGAGGTCCTGGTGGCGGAGCCCTTCGTGAGCCTCAACTGGGCCAAGCGGATCGATCTCACCACCGGCCGGCCAGTGCTCGATTCCAGCAAGTTCACCGGGGCCTCCAGGGGCAACGTCAAATACATCTGTCCCAGCCTCGAGGGTGGGAAGAGCCCGGTCTCCGCCGCTGCATATTCACCCCGCACCCGACTGTTCTACGTCTCGACCGTCAACCTCTGCATGGACTATCAGGCCGAGGTGAAGGCGCGAATCCGGGGGACGCCGTTCATCGGTGCCAGCACGCCGTATGTCGCCGGTCCGGGCGGGCACATGGGAGCGTTCATCGCGTGGGATGCCGCCAAGGGACGGAAGCTCTGGGAGATCAAGGAGAAATACCCGGTCTGGAGCGGCGTGGTAGTCACCGCCGGAGACGTGGTGTTCTACGGGACGCTGGATGGCTGGCTCAAGGCGGTGAATGCCAGGACCGGTCAGCCGCTCTGGAAGTTCAAGGTCGGCTCGGGCGTCGTCGGCGCGCCGATCACTTACCGTGGTCCGGATGGCCGACAATACGTTGCCGTGTACGCCGGCATTGGGGGCGATTGGAGCCTGCTCTCCGGGGATCTGAACTCCGATGATCCAACCGATATGCGCGACCCGGCCGACTTCATCCGTGACCTTGCCCGCTACACCAGCCAGGGCGGCGTGGTCTGGATCTTCGCGCTGTGACAAGAGGCGGGACGGCTGTGGCCATGGCGGTGGCGCTGCTGGCGCCGGTCGCCTGCGAAGGCGACAAACCGGCCGCCGCGGGGAGCAGCGTCGCGCAGCAAGGCGCTGCGACACTGGGACCACGGAGTGACAGTCTTCGCAACCCTCACGCGGGAGATCAGAAGTCGGCTTCAGAGGGAGAGAAGCTGTTCGGTTCGATGAACTGCGACGGTTGCCATGGCGGAGGTGCGACGGGATTTGCGGCGGCCAGCCTGAGCGACGGCCGGTGGCGCTACGGCGGCAGCGATGGCGCGATATTCCAGTCCATTCGCGATGGCCGGCCGAAGGGGATGCCCGCTTTCGGAGAGCTCCTGTCACCCGAGATCATCTGGAAACTGGTGACCTACCTGCGGTCCCTTCCGGTCCCCAAAACAGTTCCCACCCAATCGTGGTAAGTCAGAAGTCGATTCGCACGCCGTGACCCGTCGCGGGGCCGCCTCCCGCGGCGGCTTTGCCCGCTGGGTCGAACGCCTCGTAGGCGATGGTCGATTCGAAGGACTTTCCGTCAGCGGCCAGCCGGATTCGCTCGGTGAAGACGCCGTGGCCGGCCGGCATCCATCCGCCTCCGCCGGTCATGTCCTCGAGGCGCGCGGGAGGCTTGGTGATGTAGAACAGATACCGTGCTTCGTACTGCTGAGGCCCGAGCTCTCGCCACACGCCGTACGCCGGGGGCACCGGCGGGGCCCCATCGTAATTGGAGGACTCGGTCAGCGTACCGCCGGCGTTGAAGACATACATGAACTCCAGGTCCTTCATGGCCGCGAAGGCGCCGCCGCTGAACTGCACTCGTGAGCGCCACGCCCCCACCAGGCCGTCCGATGCCGGTCTCGGCGCACAATCAGCCGAGATCAGGACCGCCAACAAGCAGGCGGCCCGGGTTGCCGTCGGCCGCCGTGACCGGGTCACTGCCACCGGAAAATCTTTAGCGCGATGACGAACGTCCCCACCAGCCAGGCGGCGATGATGGCGAGCTCCGGCCCAACCTGGGCGAGCGTGGCGCCTTCAAGCATATTGGCCCGCAAGGCGTCGTTGACCGCGGTGAGCGGCAGCGCCTGCACGAACGGCTGAACGGCCTCCGGGAAGCGGGATGACGAAAAGAACACTCCCGAGAACACCCACATCGGCACCAACGCCAGGTTCATGAGGCCGGAGGCCCCTTCGATGGTGCGGGGCCGGGCAGCGATGAGCAGGCCCAGGCCCCCGAAGGCGAGCGAGGAGAGCAGGCAGATGAGCGCCAGCGCGGTGAGCGAACCGCGCAGCGGCACGCCGAAGACCAGGGCGGCGAACACCAGCAGCAGCCCCGCTTCCAGCACCAGGAGCGCGAGCCGCGAGATGACGAAAGAGCTCAGGTACGCCCATTTGGGCATCGGTGTCGCGATCAAGCGCTTGAGCAGCCGCTTGCGCCGCGCGTCCACCACGGCAAAGCCGAGCCCCCACACGCCGCTGCCGAGCAGATTCATCCCCAGGAGGCCGGGCACCACGAAGTCGATGTAGCGCGACCCTCGTTCCCGGACGATGTCTTCGGAAACCGCGAGGGGATCGGTCCGGCCGGCGGCGCGCTGGAGCGCTTCGTCCACTCGGCTGCGCGCGGTAAGGCCTTCGGGCCGGGTGTCATCGAACCGGTACGCAACCGATCCGGAGTCGGGCACCAGGACGATCGCCACCTTGCCGGTGCGGAGTGCCCGGGCGGACGCCGAGTCGTCCAGCACTTGCACTTCGAGGAGCGAATCGGCCTTGAGCCGCTGGGCGGTTGGCGTGCTCCACGGCGATCCCGCCAGCACCGCGACCTTGGTGATTCCGGCCGGCCGGCTGCGAAACGCCAGGCCCAGCCCCCCGGCCATCAGCACGGGGAAGAGGAAGATCCAGAAGATCGCCTCCGGCTCCCGCCAGACCTCGCGCAGCCGCACCAGCGCGAGCTGTACCAGGGCGCGGTCGAACCAGGGTCTTGAATCAGCCATCGCGAAGCTGCCTGCCGGTCAGGTGGACAAAGACGTCTTCCAATGTGGCCGAATGAGTGCTGAGCTCGTTGAGCGGCACCCCGCGGACGGAGAGCATCGCCAGCAGGGCCGGGACTGTCCGATGGGCGTGGGTGGACTCCACCAGGTAGCTACCGTCCCGGGTGCGAGTGCTGAGCGCGCCGTCGAGGGCCAGAAGATCCTGATCGCCGATCGGCGCCGCGGCTTCTGCGATCCGGAATTCCACGACGTGCTGCGCGCCGAGCGAGGCCACCAACTGCCGGGGCGTCCCAAGCGCAATGACCTTGCCGTGGTCGACAATCGCCACCCGGTCGCAAAGCCGCTCGGCCTCCTCCATATAATGGGTGGTGAGGACCACGGTGCGGCCGGCCCGCTTCACTCCTTCGATCAACTCCCACAGCTGGCGGCGGGACTGGGGGTCGAGTCCGGTGGTGGGCTCGTCGAGAAAGAAGAGCTCCGGGTCCACCACCAGCGCGCAGGCGAGTGCCAGCCGCTGCTTCTGGCCGCCGGAGAGCTGCCCCACTCGGCCGTTCCGCTTCTCGCCGAGCTGGACCGCATCGAGCACCTCCTCGAGCGGCCGAGGATTCCGGTAGAAGCTGCGAAAGAGGCGGAGCGTCTCCGCCACGGTGAGTTTCTCGGAGAACTGGGTTTCCTGCAGCGAGATGCCCAGCCGCTGGCGCAGCGACGCCCCGCCGGAGAGCCAGGCCTGGCCGAGCACCTGCACCTCACCGGCATCGGGGGCGGTGAGCCCCTCGCAGATTTCGATGGTGGTGGTCTTCCCCGCGCCGTTGGGGCCGAGAAGGCCGAAGCACTCGCCGGGACGGACCTCGAGGTCGAGTCCGTCCACGGCGATGACGTCCTTA
>JAXIPC010000182.1:0-25690 GCA_045403135.1 Gemmatimonadales bacterium
TGCGCGGAGGCGATGGCCGCGCTCAGCCGCAGCAAGGACGATTGCCGCCGGGCGAGGCTTCCATCCCGCTTGCCGCGGGACGGCTGGGATCGGGCGCGCTGAGACGTGGGGTCCTCCGGGGGATCGCCGGGACCACTACCGGCCGCCCCATGGGTGGTCGTGAGAACGTACGGTCCGGCCCGGGCATGTCAAGCGAACCGGGGTCGGCTCGGGTACAATACCAGCGGCCCGACGCCGCAGGCGATCCCCTGAATCGGGGTCGATATGTCCAACGTACCGCTGATCGCCCACATCTCCGACACCGCCCGATGGGTGGCCTTCTACCGGGCCATGGAGTCGGAGCGCCCCGACGCCGTATTCAAGGACCCCTACGCCCGCCGGCTGGCGGGGCCCCGGGGTGAGGCCATCGTCAACGCGATGCCCAAGGGCCGCGCGAGGGCGTGGCCGATGATCGTGCGGACCGCCCTGCTGGACGAGCTCATCATGCGGCTGGTCAAGCATGATGAAGTCGACTGCGTGCTGAACCTCGCGGCGGGACTCGATGCCCGGCCCTGGCGGCTGCCGCTTCCCACCGCGCTCCGCTGGCTGGACGTGGACCACGCCGCGATGATCGACGCGAAGCTCGAGGTGCTGGCGACGGAATCCCCCCGGTGCGTTTACGAGGGCGTGCGGCTCGACCTGGCCGACACCTCGGCGCGCCATGAGCTCTTCAAGCGCGTGAACGCCGAGGCGCGGCGGGCGCTGGTGATCACCGAGGGGTTGCTGGTGTACCTCCCGCCGACCGCGGTGGCCGAGCTGGCGAGCGATCTCCATGGGCAGCCCGGTTTCCACTTCTGGCTCACCGACCTCGGGAGTCCGGGGCTGCTCAAGATGATCGCCAAATCGTGGGGACCGGTCCTCGCCGCCGGCAACGCCCCGTTCCAGTTCGGCCCGGCGGAGAGCACGGAGTTCTTCCGGCCGCTGGGATGGCGGGAGCTGGAATGGCGGTCGCTGTTCGAGGAAGGACTGCGGCTCAAGCGCACGATGCGGTTTGCCGGGTTCTTTAAACTGCTCGGCAGGCTGGCGCCCCGGAAGAAGCGCGAGGTGTTCAAGCGGTTTTCGGGGGTCGCGCTCCTGGAGCGTTAGGCGCCGTAGGGCACCCAGATGTTCTTGACCTGGGTTGCTTCGCGGAGAAACGCTTCACCTTCGGCCTCGCGCTGGTCCAGCCAGTCGACGGCGTGCCAACACGTATGAGTGCGCTTCATGTTGCCCGCCGAGAGCTTCTCCACTTCGGCGGCTTCCTCGCGGGGACCGTAGAACCAGATGCTGTCCACGTCATCGTGCGCCGCCAGCACCGGAGCCAGCTCGCGACGGCTGCCGGTGACGATATTGATCACGCCCCCGGGCACGTCCGAGGTATCGAAGACCTGGTAGAGGTCGGTGGCAGGGAGCGGCCATCGCTCCGACGGGATCGCGATCACGCAGTTCCCCATCGCCACCGCGGGCAGCACCAGCGACAGGAACCCCAGAAGCGGCGCTTCGCCCGGCGCCACCAGGCCCATGACGCCGATCGGCTCATTCATCGCGAGGGTCACGTTGCGGAACGGCGTGGCGTGGACCCGCCCGTCGTACTTGTCGGCCCAGGCGGCGTAGGCAAAGGCGCGCTCGATCGCGCTACGAACCTCAGCCTGCGCGGCATCGGGCGGACAGGCGGTCAGGGCGGTCAGGCGGTCGACGAATTCCGCCTGACGAACCGAGAGGTTCTCCGCGGTGTAGTAAAGGATCTGCGCCCGGGCATGCGCCGAGGCCCCGGCCCAGCCCGATTCGGCCTGGTGCGCCGCCTCGACGGCATTCCGGATGTCCTTGCGGTTGCCGCGGCCCGCTTCTCCCACCGAGTTCCCCGCAGTATCGAGTACCGGAGTCGAGTATCCCGAGTCGGGGCGGACTTGCTTGCCGCCGATGTAGAGCTTCGATGTGCGATCGATGGCCGGGAGGGCGGGCAGACGGGAGGACGGGAGGACGGGATTCTTGTCATCGCGAGGGCGCGAAGCGCCCGTGGCGATCTCACGCGAGATTGCTTCGGGGCCGATGGCCCCTCGCAATGATTCCTCCCGTCTTCCCGTCTTCCCGTCCTCCCGTCTTCCCGCCTTCACGTACTCCCACAGCCCCTCCCGGCCTCCCTCCCTGCCAAACCCCGACTCCCGATACCCGCCGAATCCGCTGGCGGCGTCGAACATGTTGGTGCAGTTGACCCACACCGTTCCGGCCTTGAGCCGGGGCGCGATGTCGAGCGCGGTGTTGAGATTCTCGCTCCACACGCTCGCGGCCAGGCCGTAGCGGGTGTTGTTGGCGATCTCCACCGACTCGGCGGGGGTACGGAACGTCATCAACACCACCACCGGGCCGAAGATCTCCACCTGGGCGATCGTCGCGGCGGGGGTGACGTCGGTAAACAGGGTTGGCGGGTAGAAGAGCCCATCCTTCGGAAGGCTCCAGCTCGGCTGCCAGCAGGTGGCGCCTTCGTCGATCCCGGTTTGCACCAGGCCCTTGATGATGTCGAGCTGCACCGGGGCCACGATCGCGCCGATGTCCACCGACTTGTCGAGCGGACTGCCGACGCGGAGCGTCTCCATCCGGGCGCGGAGCTTCTCCACCAGCCTGGCCGCGACGCTTTCCTGCACCAGTATCCGGGACCCGGCGCAACAGACCTGCCCCTGGTTGAACCAGATGGCGTCCACCACGCCTTCGACGACGCTGTCGAGGTCGGCGTCATCGAACACGATGAACGGCGACTTCCCGCCCAGCTCGAGCGAGAGCTTCTTGCCGCTCCCAGCGGTGGCGGTGCGGATGATCCGCCCCACGTCGGTGGAGCCGGTGAAGGCGATCTTGTCGACGTCGGGATGATCCACCAGGGCGGCGCCGGTCTTTCCGTCCCCGGTGATGATGTTCACCACGCCGGGCGGGAGACCGATGACATGGCAGCAATCGGCAAAGAGGAGCGCGGTGAGCGAGGTGAACTCGGCGGGTTTGAGCACCACTGTGTTTCCCATCGCCAGCGCCGGCGCGATCTTCCACGCCAGCATGAGCAGCGGGAAGTTCCAGGGGATGATCTGCCCGACGACGCCAACCGGTGCATAACCCGGCAACTCGGTCTCCATCAGCTGCGCCCAGCCGGCGTGGTGGTAGAAATGCCGGGCCACCAGCGGGATGTCGATGTCGCGCGATTCGCGGATCGGCTTGCCGTTGTCGAGGCTCTCCACCACGGCAAGGAGCCGGCTGTTGCGCTGGATCTGGCGCGCCAGGGCGTAGAGCCAGCGGGCGCGGGCGTGCCCGCCCAGCGCCCACCACCCCGGCTGGGCGGCGCGGGCGGCGGCCACCGCGGCGTTCACGTCATCCCTGCTGCCCTGGGCCACCCGCGCGAGCACCGCGCTGGTGGCGGGATTGATCGTGTCGAAGCGCTCGCCGCCGTCCGGCGCGGTCCAGGCGCCATTGAGATAGTGGCCAAAGGCCCGGCCGTGCTGCTCGAGCCATGCCTCGGCGGTGGCGGCCGATTCCGGCGCCGGCCCCCAGGCCATGGACTCGAAGGACTCGCGGACCGTGGTCACAATCAGGCCATGGGGTGGCGGTGGGCCGCGCTGTAATGGCCGGTGGCGAAATGCTCAAGCTGCCGCTCGATGTCGGTGAGCAGGCTGCTGGCGCCGAACCGGAAGAGATCGGGACGGAGCCACCGGTCACCCAGCTCCTCCTTGATCATCGCCAGCCAGTCGAGCGCCTGCTTGGCGGTGCGGATGCCGCCGGCGGGCTTGAGGCCCACGAAAGACCCGGTGCGCTCGCGGAACTCGCGGATCTGGCGCGCCATCACGAGGCCGAAGGGGAGGGTCGCGTTGACGGCTTCCTTGCCGGTCGACGTCTTGATGAAATCGGCGCCCGCCATCATCGCCACGACGCTCGCCCGCGCCACTTCCCGGAGCGTGCCGAGTTCGCCGGTGGCGAGGATCGCCTTGAGGTGGGCCGGCCCGGCGGCGGCGCGGAAGGCCTTGACCTCGTCGTAGAGCGCGGTCCAGTTGGCGGTGAGGACGTGGGCGCGGGTTATGACAATGTCGATCTCCCGTGCGCCCGCCGCCACCGAAGCCTCGATCTCCCCGATCCGGAGCGGCAGCGGGGAAAGGCCGGCCGGGAAGCCGGTGGACACCGCCGCGACCGGAATGCCGCTGCCGTCCAGCGCGCGCACGGCGGTGTCGACGAAGCTGTGGTACACGCAGACCGCCGCCACCGTGAGCCCCAGGTCGCCCGCGCCGAGCTGCTGCAGCAGGTCCTGGCGCACCGGGCGGCGCGCCTTGGCACACAGCCGGAGCACCCGTCCGGGCGTATCGTCGCCGGAGAGCGTCGTGAGATCCATCAGGGACACGGCGCGGAGCAGCCAGCCGGCCTGCCAGGCGGTCTTGACCGAGCGGCGGGTCGGGATGGTGCCGGCCCGGCGTTCGACCGCGCTCCGGTTGATCCGGATGTCCCGGATCCACCCCAGGTCGAGGGGCATGCCGGGGTTGCGCGGGAAGGTGGCCGAGGGCTGCGGAGACATCGCCGGCCGTGGGGCGGGAGCGGTCCCGTAGCGGGTCGTGCGGGTGGGGGTGGCCATGCTCAAATGAAGGTAGCGTCCCGGCTGGTACGTGTCACCATCGAGCACCGCGCGACTAGATTCTGAGCCATCATGTTCACCGGAAACCAGGTCGCATCGCTGCTCCGGCGGTGCGGCGTCACCCACGTGGTGACCGTACCCGACTCCACCATAGGCCAGTGGGAAGCGGCCATCGAGGCGGGCGGAATTGCCCTCATCCGGGTGTGCCGCGAGGGCGAGGCCTGGGCGGTGGCGGCTGGACTCTACCTCGGCGGCGCCGCGCCGCTGGTGATGATCCAGTGCACCGGCCTCTTCGAGTCGGGCGACTCGCTGCGCAACGTGCTGCACGACTGGAAGCTCCCGATCCCGAGCATCATCGGCTACCGGAGCTACCTGAATCAAGAAACTCTCCCGGGCGACACCTGCCTGGCCTTCACCGAGCCGGTCCTGCAGGCCTGGCAGATCGACTATCGGCTGATCACCCGGGTCGATGAATACGAGGCGATGGCGGAACACCTCGAGGCGTTTCCCGCGGCGGCGGCTCCGCGCGCGATCCTGATCGCGGAGGGAAGAGCGTGAGTGCCGGAGGGCCGATGGCGCTGGTGGAGGCCATCCGCGTGGTGCACCGCGCGCGCCGCGAGGAGGACGTCGTGATTTCGGCGATGGGCGCTGCCCGGGAATGGATGACGCTGGGAACCCGGCCGCTCGACTGGGTCTTCGTGCCGTCGAGTATGGGCCAGGCCACCGCGCTGGGACTCGGCCTGGCGCTGGCGCGTCCGGACCGGCGCATCATCGTGCTCAATGGCGACGGCGGGATGCTGATGAACCTGGGCTCGCTGGTCACGATCTCCGCCTGCGCGCCGGCAAACCTGGTGATCCTGCTGTTCGACAACGGCGTCTACGAGGTCACCGGCGCGCAGCCGACGCCGTCGGCGCGCGCCGCCCGGACGGATCACACACCCATCGACTTCGCGGGATTGGCCCGGGCGAGCGGGCTCGCGTCGGTGTTCCGGTTCGGCACTATCGAGGACTGGAGCGCCGGCGTCGAAGCCGTCCTCACCGCGCGGGGGCCCACCTTCGCGGTACTGGACGTCGCACCGGTGCCCGGCGCCCGCGGACCACGCTCTCCCGGCCCGGCGCCGGGCCGGGCCCGCGCATTCATGGACGCACTGGCCGGCTCATGACCGATCCCGGCACCCGGCTGACCGCGGCCCTGGCCGACCGCTATCGCATCGAGCGCGAGCTCGGCCGCGGCGGCATGGCCACGGTGTATTTCGCGCACGACCTTCGCCACGATCGTTCCGTCGCCCTCAAGGTCCTGAACTCCGACCTCTCCGCCCTGCTCGGCGCCGAGCGCTTCCACCAGGAAATCCGGGTCATGGCCCGGATGCGGCACCCGCACATTCTGCCGCTCTACGATTCGGGAGAGGCCGCGGGCGCGCTCTACTACGTGATGCCCCTGGTGGAAGGTGAGTCCCTCCGCGCCCGAATGGACCGGGAGCCGGCGGTGTCCGTCGAAGAAGCAGTGCGCCTAACCCGCGAGGTGGCGGACGCGCTCGCCTACGCGCACGACCACGGCGTGATCCATCGGGACATCAAGCCGGAGAATATCCTGCTGGAGAACGGCCACGCCCTGGTCGCGGATTTCGGAATCGCCCGCGCCTCGGCGGCGCCGGGCGACCCCCGGCTCACCCGGGCCGGGCTCTCGATGGGCACTCCACTGTACATGAGCCCCGAGCAGGCATCCGGGGAGCCGGACTTCGACGGCCGCAGCGATCTCTACTCACTGGCCTGCGTCCTGTTCGAGATACTCGCGGGGCAGCCGCCCTTCTCCGGTGGCACGCCCGAGGCTGTGCTGGTCCAGCGCTTCACCCGCTCTCCCCCGCGGCTCTCCTCCACCCGGCCGGCGATTCCAGCCAGCATCGACCTGGCGGTGCACCGCGCCATGGCGCGGGCTCCCGCCGATCGCTTCGAGAACATCGGGCGCTTCGCCGAGGCGCTGACGGCACCGGTCGCGGTCGTGTCGGGCGCCGAGAGCAAGTCGATCGCGGTGCTCCCGTTCACATGCATGAGCTCGGAAGCGGACACCGAGTATTTCGGCGACGGAATGGCCGAGGAGATCATCAACGCCTTGACCCAGCTTCCCGGCCTCAAGGTGGCGGCGCGTACCTCCTCGTTTTCGTTCAAGGGCAAGAACGGGGACCTCCGCCAGATCGGCGAGAAGCTGGGTGTGAGCACGGTGCTGGAGGGCAGTTTCCGCCGGGCCGGCAAGCGGATCCGGGTTACGGCGCAGCTGATCGAGGTCACGACCGGGTACCATCTATGGTCCGAGCGGTACGACCGCGAATATGCCGACGTCTTCGCGATCCAGGATGAGATCGCCACCGGCATCGCCGAAAAGCTCAAGGTGACACTGGCCGGGGCGAGCGAGCAGCTGGTGCGGCCCGGGACCGCGAATGTGGAAGCGTATGACCTCTACCTGAAGGGCCGCGCGGCGATGCGGCACCGCGGCACCGAGCTCTGGAAAGCCATCGACGAATTCGAGCGAGCCATCGCGCTCGACCCGGCGTTTGCGCTGGCCCACGCCGGCCTCGCGCAAGCGCTGACGCTCGCGATCTTCTGGGGGCTGACTCCATCCAGCCAGGTCCGGGAGCGCGCCAAGACCGCCGCGGCGCGGGCTTTGGAGGCAGACCCGCTGCTCCCCGAAGCGCACCAGGCGTGCGGGTTCACCGCGCTGCTTATCGAGTACGATCGGGGTAAGGCCAGCCGCTCGTGGAAACGGGCGATCGAGCTCGACCCCGGCAAGCCGGAATCCCTCATCCTGCGCGGAACCTTCGACCTGACCTACGTGCGCCGGGACGGCCAGGCGGCGGAACGGGAGATCCGCGCCGCCATCGCGATGGATCCTGAAAGCGCCTACGCCTACACCAGCCTTGCGGTCGTGCTCAGTTTCGATGGCCGCTCCGTCGAGGCCATTCCGGTGGCAGATCGGGCGATAGCGCTCGATAGCCAGTCCTTCTACGCCCAATGGGCTCGCTTGATGGCCGCCGCGTTGCTGGGCCATCACGACGAAGTGCTGTCGTCGGCCCGGCGGATGGGCGAGCGGTTCGGCCGAAACCCGTGGATTCTCATGGGTATCTCCATCGCCGCGGGGATAGCCGGAAGGCGGGACACCGCGGAGGCCGCATATCACGAAATCACCGGAAGGGCGTCGCTGGAATACGTCCAGCAGCCGGTCCTGGCGGTGACGGCCCTGTATGCGGGACGGCGCGACGAGGCCATCGCGCATCTGCACCAGGCCGTGCGGGAACGGGACGGCCTCATGGCAGCCCTGGCGCTGGGGTGGCCCGCCTTTGCCCCGGTCCGGGGGACGCGGGAGTTCGACAGCGTGCTCCAGGAGATGGGCTGGCTCACGGAAGCGCCGGTTTCGTGACCGAGCCCCTCACGGTCCGGTTCCGGCGGCCGGCGTTCGGCGTCCATGCGGCGGACGAGATCGCCAGGGACCTCTTCGGACTCAGCGGAACGATCCGGGAGCTGCCCAGCGAGCGCGACCGCAATTTTCTCATCGGCGGCGCGGACGGCCGCAGCTTCGTGCTCAAGATCTCCCACGCGGACGAGTCTCCCGAGATCATCGACCTGCAGCACCGCGCCCTCGAGCGCCTCGCCGAGCGCTCCCCGACACTGGCGCTCCCGCGGGTGATTCCCTCCACCGCCCGACGGGAAACCGAAACGGTTCGCTCGAGTGACGGCACCTCCCATATAGCCCGGGTCCTGACCTGGGTCCCCGGGCGGGAATGGGCCGAGGTGTCACCCCACACCCCGGAGCTGCTTCATAGTCTGGGAAACATGCTGGGCATCCTGGACCGCGGGCTCCAGGGCTTCGCGCATCCTGCCGTCGCCCGCGACCTCAAGTGGGACATCGCCCGCTCGGCGTGGGTTCGCGAGCACCTGAACCGGATCGAGGATCCGGAGCGCCGGGCCCTGGTCCGACGGCATCTGGACCGGTTCGAGGCGGAGGTCATCCCCGCGCTGGCCACGCTGCGACGCGGCGTCATCCATAACGACGCCAACGACTGGAACGTGATCGTCGGGCCTGGGGATGCATACGAGCGCCGGGTGACCGGCGTGGTGGACCTGGGCGACATGCTGGAGAGCGTCGTGGTGGCCGAGCCGGCGATCGGCTGTGCCTACGCGATGCAGGGCAAGGCGGATCCGCTTGGCGCCGCGGCCGAGGTGGTGGCGGGGTACCACGCCGCGTATCCGCTGAGGGAATCGGAGCTGGCGCTCTTGTTTCCGCTGATCTGCACCCGGCTCGCGGTCTCGGTGGTCAACTCGGCCGAGCAGCGCGCCAGCTTTCCCGAAGAGTCCTATCTCACGATCAGCGAGACCGAGGCCTGGACCACGCTCGAGCGGCTGGAAACGGTGCATCCTCGGCTGGCCCACTACACGTTTCGCGCCGCTGCGGGGCTCCCGCCATGTCCTAATACGCCGGCGGTGGTCGCCTGGCTGGGCCAGCACGCGGACGCGATCGGACCTCTGCTGGGGATAGAGGGTCCGGTCGAGGTGCTCGATCTCTCGATCGGGAGCCCGCTGGTGGAAACACCGGAGGAGCCGAACGACCTGCCGGTCTTCACCCGCAAGATCTTCGAGCATATCCGCTCCAAGGGCGGCCGGGTCGGAGTCGGCCGGTACGATGAGGCGCGCATCCTCTACGCCGCCCCGGTGTTTCAGGACCTCGGCAACGAGCGAGAGGTCCCCCGCACCATCCATATCGGACTGGATCTCTTCGCTCCGGCTGGAACGCCCGTCCTCGCGCCGCTCGACGGCACGGTCGAAGCGGTGCGCGACAATGGCATGGATCTGGACTACGGGCCCACCCTGATTCTCCGGCACGAACCGGCCGGCGGGCCGGCGTTCCATACCCTCTACGGTCATCTGGGCCGGGAGGTCCTCGCGCTGCGGCCGGGCACCCGAGTGGAGCGGGGGAAACCCGTCGCCACCATCGGCGACCTCGGCGTGAACGGCGGCTGGCCCCCGCATCTCCACTTCCAGCTCATCACCGATCTGCTCGACCGCGACGGGGAGTTTCCCGGTGTAGCCCGCTCCGACCGCCGGGCGGTCTGGAAGAGCCTCTCTCCCGATCCGAACCTCGTGATGAAGCTCCCGGCCCCGGCGCTTCGCCCTCCTCACCGGCGCGCGTCCGAGATCCTCGCCGCGCGCCGGGAGCATATCGGGCCGTCGCTCAGCGTCTCCTACCGGCGGCCCCTCAGCATCGTCCGCGGCTGGAAGCAATTCCTCTATGACGAGGACGGACTTCGCTACCTCGACGCGGTGAACAACGTGCCCCACGTGGGGCATTCGCATCCGCGGGTGGTGCGCGCGGTGGGGCAGCAGATGGCGCTGCTCAACACCAACACCCGCTACCTGCACGAGCGGCTGGTCGAATACGCAGAGCGGCTCACCGCCACGCTGCCGGCGCCGCTCTCGGTGTGCTACTTCGTCAATTCCGGCAGTGAGGCCAATGAGCTGGCCATCCGGCTGGCGCGGGCCGCTACCGGACGGCGGGGCATGGTGGTGATAGACGTCGGGTACCACGGCAACACCGCGACGCTCATCGACGTGAGTCCGTACAAGCATGACGGTCCCGGCGGATCGGGTCCGCCGGTGTGGGTGCGAAAGATCCCCCTGCCGGACGACTACCGGGGAGAGTTCCGGCGCGGGGATGCCGAGGCGGGCCGGAAATACGCCGCGGCGGTGACCGCCGCGACCGAGGCGCTGGCCGGCGCGGGCGAGCCGGTCGCGGCCTTCCTGGCCGAGTCGCTGCTCTCCTGCGGAGGGCAGATCGTGCCGCCGACCGGCTTCCTCCCCGAGGCGTACCGGCGCACCCGCGCCGCGGGCGGCGTCTGCATCGCGGATGAGGTGCAGGTCGGATTGGGCCGGGTGGGCACCCACTGCTGGGGATTCGAGACTCAGGACGTGGTGCCCGACATCGTGACCGCGGGCAAGCCGATCGGCAACGGCTATCCGCTCGGCGCGGTGGTAACCACGCCCCAGATTGCCGCGGCCTTCGCCAACGGCATGGAGTACTTCAATACCTTCGGCGGGAACCCGGTCTCCTGCGCCGCGGGCCTCGCGGTGCTCGACGTGATGGGCTCGGAAGGACTGCAACAGAATGCCCGCGACGTCGGTGTCCACCTGCTGGAGGGGCTCCGCGGGCTGGTGGCGCGCCATCCCGTTGCCGGCGATGCCCGCGGGTTAGGATTGTTTGCCGGGCTCGAGCTGGTGCGGGACCGCGGCACGCTGGAGCCCGCGGGGAGCGAGGCCTGGCACGCCGCGAACCGGCTGCGGGACTGCGGCATTCTCGTGAGCACCGACGGTCCGTATCACAACGTGCTCAAGATCAAGCCGCCGCTCTGCTTCACGCGCTCCGATGCCGACCACGTGGTGGAAGCGCTCGACCGTATCCTCGCGGAGGACTGCGTTCGCGCCTAACGGTCTGTGGCCGGCGCCGCGGCCGCCGGCTTGGCCACCACGTCGTTCCAGTTGAGCACCGCGTTGAAGATCATGTTGAACTCGCCGTGGTTCTGCCACCGGTAGATCGGGTTGTTGGAGAACAGGATCACCCGGCCCGCACCGTGGTACGCGCGCGGAATGTCCACCGCGAACGGACGCTGCCGCAGCGAGTCCGCTCCCACCATCAGGCCCGACAGTACCGACGCATTCCCGCCCACATACCGCGCCAGCACGTTGTCCTGATCCGCAATACCGACCCGGAACGGCTGCCCGCCCACGTACTTGATCGGAATGGTCTTGCCGGCGTAGCCGTAGAACACCGGGTGCTCGGTGCGCACGATCTCGCCCTGAACCAGCGGGCGCTGCGCCGTCAGCCCCGCCACCGCGGTCTTCTCCACCGTGCCGGCCCAGCCGAACTCGATCGGCAGCCGCGCCGCGTCACCCACCGCGATCAGGGTTCCGCCCCCTTCGAGGAAGCCGGCGAACGCGTCCACACCCTTCTGCCGGAAGCCGCCGGTCATATCGGCGGTCTCGCCGTACATGCCGAGGAATTTGTATTTGTCGGACTTCTGGTACGGCACCGCACGGGCGTTGGGAGCCTGCATCACGGTCTGCTTGCTCAGGTTCTGCTCGGCAGCGAGGATCACGTCGTACCGGGCGCGCAGGTTCCCCTGCTCCACCTGCTCCTTGTAGATCAGGTCGTAGGGAATCCCGAACTTGTCGAAGGTCATCCGGTACCAGCCCAGGCTCTGGGTCCCGGTCCACTGGGAGTAGATCGCGATCCGCGGGAGCTCGGCGTCGTGCATCGGGACCGTGGGCGCCGCCGTCAGCGCCGCCCCGTTGAGCCCGAGCTCCTCGGCTGCCGCGCGGACGGCCGCCGTCTTGGACATATCGCCGATCACGAACGAGCCCGCAGGGAACTCGATGCCTCCGGCGGTGAAACCCTTCTCCGCAATCTTCATCGGCACGTCTTTCAGCCGGTAGCGGAAGGTGACCATGTTGTTGGAGCCCTGGTGCGCCACCGCCAGGCCGGCGCTGCCGCTGCCCGTCACCCGGCCCCTGGCCACAGCGGTCGTCACCGCAGTGGTGGGTGTCTTGAGGATCGAGGAATCGGCCACCTCGACCACGTCCACCATCATGGCGAGCCCCATCGTCCAGCCGCTGTCGTCGTAGGTATTGAGCCGGGAGTCGGGGAACTGCTGCTTCTCGAGCAGGTTCTTGGCCAGCCGCCCATAGGGCTGATCGCGCTTGATGACGTAGGAGCCCGCGGGATAGGTGACGCTGTCCACCTTCACCGGCTGGGTGGCCTGTCCGATCTCGATTCGCTGGAACCGGAGAATGTTGACCAGCTCCGCCACCCGGGTCATGTCACGCTGCACCGGGATGATGAAGCCGTAGGGCGCCTTGGCCCTTCCCTCTTCGATCGAGTTCCGGGTCTTGACGTAGAAATTCTCCAGCACGGTCGCGGGAAACATCGACGCCAGCTGCAGCGCGGAGAGCACGCCGGTCTGCATGTAGTTGGTATTGGCCCGCCGGGTGAACTTGGCCGAGTCGTCCTTGCCGATCGGGATACCGCGATACCACTCGCGGTCCTGGGCTCCGCCGCGTCCCGTGGGCACGGCCCCGCCCCGGCCCCCGCCGCCGCCGCCGCCGCCGCCAGGGGCCGCGCCACCCCGCGCGGTCGAATCGCGGCGGACCGTCGTCGTGTCCAGGTCTCTGCCGGAGTTGGTCTCGTACATTTTCATGAGACCGTTGTGGTTGTACGAGATCGAGCCGAGGTACCCCGGCGACCACCCGTCCATGAACGCGTGGGTGTAGACACCGGGCATGCCGTACTTGGTCATCTGGGACAGCTCCCAGTTGGCGAACCACGGCAGCTCGGCAAAGAGGAGCGGATCGAGATTGGGGTTCTGCGGCGCCGCGCCGCTGTAGGTGTAGAGCAGCGGCAGCGACTCATGCAGATCGTGCATGATCGGGGGGTACGCCGTGAAGTACCAGTCGGCGATGGCCCGCATCTGGGGCAGGATCAGGTTGATGTCGCGGTTGTTGTCGTGGTAGGCGTAGCGTCCCCAGTACGGCACCGCCGGGGTGCCCCGGGTCGGCGGAGTAGCCGCGGCCGGCCGCGCCGTGCTGTCGCGTCGGGCCGTGCTATCCCGGGTCGCGGCGCTGTCTCTCGTCGCGGCACTGTCTCGCGCCGGCGGGGTGGTGGTCAGACCGAGCTCGAGGTTGCGATAGAACCAGTCGACATTACGATCGCGGCCGTCTGCGTCGGCCACCGGGGTCAGCGAGACGTAGAGGTTGTTGCGGATCAGGGAGACGACCGGCGAGGTCTCGGTGGCCAGCCGGTAGACCAGCTCCATGAGCATCTCCGAGGGTCCCGTCTCGCCGCTGTGCAATCCGCCCATCAGGTGGTAGTGGGGCTTCGTCGTCTTGATCAGGTCCGCGATCTGATCCGGGTTCCGGCCCCGCGGATCGGCGAGTCGTTCCAGGTGCCGCCGGTTGGCCTCCAGCGCCTTCATGTTCTCGTCAGACGATACCCAGACCACCACCAGCTCCCGCCCTTCGTCGGAGCGGCCGATGGCCTCGACCTTGACCCGCGGCGTCGCGGTGGCGAGGGCGCGGTAGTACCGCAGCTGGTCGGCGTAGTAGGTGAGCTTCCTGGGCGCTCCGATGTGGTAGCCCAGCACCTCGCGGGGGGTGGGAATCCCCGACACCACCGGGAGGTGATCGACCAGGGGACTGCCGAGCCGGGTGTTCGGCAGCCACTCGCGATAGCTCTGCGCAAAGGTCGGATCCTGCTTCTGATTGGGATCCCGGGTTTCGGTGGAGAGCTGCTGCGCCGGCAGCGGGACTATCGCGAAGGCTCCAACGAGCGCGGAGACCAGCGCTGCCCGGAACGGTTTCATTGGGTGTCCTGAGGAATGTGTTGGGATGTGCTCCGAATATACGCGGCCTGTCGGCGGAGCGTTGCGGGCCGCGGCCGTCGGCCCGCCCTTACTGCCGTTCAGGGGTAGGGGCATATTCCGCATTACCCTCCCCTCCCCCGGATCATTCAGGATCATGACAACCCGTCTGCTGCTCGTCGTCGCGTTGGTGGCGATCCCCGTGACGCTCCCCGCGCAAGGCATCGACACCGCCGTCATCGGGAAGGCCGCCGCCGCCTTGAAGCTCCGAAGCATCGGCCCGGCGAGCATGAGCGGCCGGATCTCCGACATCGCGGTGCATCCCCGCGACCGGAGCGTCTGGTACGTCGCGGCCGGCTCCGGCGGGGTCTGGAAAACCACCAACGCCGGGACCACTTGGACCCCGGTCTTCGAAGACCAGCCATCCTATTCCATCGGGGAGATCACGATAGACCCCGGGAACCCCGAGGTGGTCTGGGTCGGCAGCGGGGAGAACGTGAGCGGGCGGCATGTCGGCTGGGGCGACGGAGTGTACCGGAGCCGGGATGCCGGGCGCACCTGGCAACGCGTGGGGCTCGCCGCGTCCCAGCACATCGGCCGGATCCTGGTGGACCCCCGGAACGGCAACGTGGTGCTGGTCGCCGCAGAGGGTCCGCTCTGGTCCGCCGGCGGGGATCGCGGCGTGTATCGCACCAGCGACGGTGGCGTCACCTGGACCGCGGTCCTCCAGATCGACGAGAACACCGGCGTCACCGACCTCGAATTCGATCCGTCCAACCCCGATGTGGTGTACGCAGCGGGTTACCAGCGCCGCCGCCACGTCTGGGGCTTCCTGGGCGGCGGACCCAAGTCCGGCATCTGGAAGTCCACCGACAATGGAAAGACCTGGCGCCAGGTCGCGACCGGCCTCCCGAAAGGCGACATGGGGAAAATCGGCCTCGCGGTCACGCCGGCCGACCCCAACCTGGTGTACGCCACCATCGAGGCCGGCGCGGACGATCGCGGATTCTACCGATCCCGCAACAAGGGAGAGAGCTGGGAGAAGCGGAATGGGTACATCTCCGGCGGGACCGGTCCCCATTACTACCAGGAGATCGAAGCGTCCCCGGTCAACCCGGACCTGGTGTACCAGATGGACGTGTTCCTCCACGTAACCCGGGACGGGGGCGGGAGCTTCGGCATCCTGGAAACCGCCTACGACAAGCACAGCGACAACCATGCCCTGGTCATCGACCCGGCCAACGGCCGGCACCTGCTCGTGGGCACCGACGCCGGACTGTACGAAAGCTTCGACGAGGGCACCACCTGGCGCCATTTCCCGAACCTGCCGGTCTCCCAGCTCTACAAAGTGGCGCTCAACAACCGGGAGCCGTTCTACGACGTGATGGTCGGGGCGCAGGATCTCGGCACCCTGCATGGCCCGTCACGGACCCTGAATCGCGACGGAATCCGTAACCAGGACTGGTACGTGCCGCTCGGCGCCGACGGGTACGGCGTCGGCTTCGATCCGCGGGACCCCGAGATCCTCTACCTGATGTGGCAGGAGGGGATGCTCTACCGGAAGGACCGGCGGAGCGACGAGGGGCTGAGCATCAGACCCCAGCCTGCCCCGGGCGATCCGCCGGAGCGGTGGAACTGGGACTCGCCTATCCTGGTGAGCCCCCACAATCCCGACCGGATCTATTACGCCTCCCAGCGTCTCTGGCGGAGCGACGACCGCGGCAGCGCCTGGACCCCGATCAGCGGCGATCTCACCCAGGGCCGGAATCGCTACGAGCTGCCGTTCATGGGCCGGGTCTGGAGCGTGGACGCGCTGCACGACAACGGTGCGATGTCGAAGTATTCCACCATCACGGCCGTCTCGGAGTCGCCGGTGGTGGCCGGGACGCTGGTGGTGGGGACCGACGACGGACTGGTCCAGGTCTCCTCGAACGGCGGCGGGACCTGGACCCGGACGACTCCGCTGCCCGGATTGCCCCCCCTTTCATTCATCAACGACGTCGAGGCCTCGGTCAACGATGGCCGGACCATCTACGTCGTCGCCGACGCCCACAAGACCGGCGATTTCTCTCCGTACGCCTATGAGAGCGCCGATCTGGGCCGGACCTGGCGGTCCATCGCCGGGGACCTGCCCAAGGGCACCATCGTCTGGGCGATTCAGCAGGACAGCGTGAAACCCGACCTGCTCTTCGCCGGCACCGAGTTCGGGCTCTATTTCTCTCCCAACCGCGGCACCAACTGGTTCAAGCTGAGCGGAGGCGTCCCCACCATCCCCTTCCGGGACGTCAAGCTCCACGGCCGGGACAACGACCTGGTCGGGGCGACGTTCGGGCGGGGCGTGTACATCCTCGACGACTACACTCCGCTCCGCGAAATCGCCGCGGGGGCCCTGGCGGGAGCGGGGTCGCTCTTTCCGGTGCGCGACGCCTGGTGGTACGTCCCCTCGCAGCCGGGCCAGGCACCCAGCCGGCCCGAAGCGGGCAGCGACGACTTCACATCGGATAACCCGCCCTTCGGCGCCGGCTTCACTTATTACCTCCCCGAGGCGCCCACGACCACCCGCGAGGCGCGGGGGGCTCGCGAGAAGACCCTGCGGGAGCAGAACGCCAACGCACCCTTCCCGGGTTTCGACCGGCTTCGGGACGAGGCGCTCGAAGGCGGGCCGAAGGTCCTGCTCATCGTGTCCGATGCCGCGGGACGCAGGGTCCGGTGGATCGAGGGACCCGCAAAGGCCGGGCTGCACCGGGTGAGCTGGGACCTCCGGGGTCCGAACCCTAACCCGGTGGATCTCTCGCCGCCGGGATTCCAGTCGCCCTGGGACGATGCACCCCGCGGTCCCCTGGTGGCGCCGGGCCGGTACTCGGCGGAGCTGGTGGTGGTCTCTTCCAGCGGGGTACGGCGGCTCGGTGTGCCACGATCCTTCGAGGTGAAGCCGGTGCCGAATGCACCGCCGGGCACCGATTTTGTCGCGGTCGCGGCGTTCCAGCAGCAGGCGGCGGAGCTGCAGCGGCGGGTGGCCGGCACCGGCGCCGAGCTCGGCCGGGCACGGGAACAGCT
The DNA here is from genome assembly GCA_045403135.1 of Gemmatimonadales bacterium. Taxonomy (GTDB): domain Bacteria; phylum Gemmatimonadota; class Gemmatimonadetes; order Gemmatimonadales; family GWC2-71-9; genus JABFSM01. The sequence continues at coordinate 17,068 of JAXIPC010000182.1, forward strand.
CCGCCACATGCGAGCGGCCCTGGTACAGGCGCCGAAGGCCGACCCGGCGCTGTATGGCCGGATCGATTCGGTGACCCGATCCCTTGCCGAGCTCGAAGTCCGGTTGAATGGCCATCCCGCCCGCCAGCGGCTCAGCGAATCCGACGCGCCAACCATCAACGAACGGGTCGGTATGGTGATCGGCGGGCACTGGCAGACCCGGCAGACGCCGACGGCCACCATGACGCGGGACATCGAAATTGCGGCTGCCGCTTTCGCGACCCTGACGCGCGAGTTGGGCGCGCTGCTCGATCGCGACCTCGCACGCCTGGAAACCGACCTCGCGGCGGCGGGAGCGCCCTGGACCCCGGGGCGGCGGCCGCGCTGAACCGGAGCCTGGAGCGGAGGCGCGCGGGATGACGCCATTGCCCCAGCCGACGGGGGGTGGTATCATGTGACCACAGTCATATGACCAGGGTCCCATGAGTGACACCGTCTCCAAGTCGCGGTTCAAAGCCCGGGCGCTCGAGCTGTTCCGCCAGGTCGAACGTACCGGGCAGCCGATCGTCATCACCGATCGCGGCACTCCGGTGTTGAAGCTGGTTCCCTATCGTGAAGATCCCCGCCAGGCCCTTCAGGGCCTCCGCGACACCGTCGTGAAGTACCAGGCACCGACCGATCCCGTGGGAGAGGATGACTGGGAGAGTGGACGGTGATCGTTCTGGACACCCATGCCCTGGTCTGGTGGGTCTCCGCCCCTGCGCGGATTCCGGCCAAGGCCCGGCGATTGCTCGACGGCGCGGTGGACTCCGGGGATTCGCTGGTCGTGTCGTCGATCAGCATTTGGGAGGTGGCGATGTTGTCCGCCCGCAGGCGACTCGAGCTGACCGTCCCGGTCGAGGCGTGGATTGCCGGGGTCGAATCGCTGCCGTTCGTGCGGTTCGTGCCCGTGGACAACCGCATTGCGGCGCGGGCGGGGGCGCTGGAGAATTTCCGCCACAAGGACCCGGCCGACCGGATGATCCTCGCGACCACACTGGGCCTCGGGGCGGTGCTGGTTACCGCCGACACGCGTCTGCGTGCCTATCGGGCCGTGAAGACGGTTTGGGGCTGAAGCCGCGCTTGTTCTCGACTCAGCGTTTCCCCGACGGTCGCCGGAGGCGATGGATCGTCACATGCTCCACATCGAGGCTATCCCGGTGCCACGCAAGGGCAAAGTCGTCGCCGGCGCGATAGAGCCAGTGCCGGGCCGGCATATCGACCGTGCCGAGCCATCGCCCTGATCGGTCGAGCACGTCCCAGCGGCGAGCCGTTTCCCAGTCCGTGTAGTAGCGCTGGACCCAGATCGTCCCGTCGGGACCGGCGGCAATGCGGCTGTGAGTCGGTACCAGTTTCGGAAGAACCGGGTCCGATCGGTAAAACGCGTCGATCATGACCCGGAAAGTCGAGTCAGCGCCCTCGAGCCAGTTCTCCCGGTATCGATCGGCAATGTCGGCGGCCCGCCGGGGCTCCCCGCCGCTCCATCGGTGCCGACTCCGCAACTTCCCGTCGACGCTCCAATGTTCAACCTCCGGGCCGTCGGAAGCGCGGACGAACAGGCCCGAGCTGTCCACCAGGACGGCATGCTCAACGGTCATGGGAACCGACATGACAGTCATGAAGCCGCGCACGCCGAACGCCCACTGTGGCCCGGCCGGCACCGAGACAATCGAGTCGAGATACGAGCCATCGGATCGGTAGCGAAGATACTGCACGGTGTCCCGTGACCAGACCCCCGGCTTCGGTTCGTGGCGACCAGAAGCGCTGCTCACCACCCAGTCAGGGCCGCGGGCCCCGCTGAGGTTGGGCCGGGCTCGCCCCGTCGGAATCTCGAGCCGCACGGTCCGGAGGAAAGCGCCGTCGTAGCCGAAAACGTTAACCCGGTTATTCATTTCATCGGCAACCAGCAATTCGGACTCGGCCGGCGTGATCATCATGAAACTATACTCTCCGAACTCTCCGGGACCGTTTCCACGGCGACCAACACTCCTCACGAATCGACCACTGGAGTCGAAGAATCGCACTTCGTGCGAACCGGTGTTCGCGAACAGGACGCCTCCGTCCGCCGTTCGCGATGCGGATTCGGCCCCGTTCAGCAAGAACGGTTCGTCACCCTCGGCCGAGCCGATGTCGAGCGACGGCGTCGAATCGATCGTCCAGGCCTCGCCCGATGCCCAAGCCGGTTCTTTCGAATCGGTGATCCTGACGCCGGCGCTGTCGGTTTCAACGAAGGCTTCACCACGTGGCTCCGGGCCGGCGCAGGCCAAGGCCCCAACCGTCGCAATTGTCATCCACCAAACGGGGGGGATTGAAGTCACCACCGCACCGACGAACGGTGCGGATGCAGGTCCAGCAGACGCTGGTTGCGGAACAGCATGATGAGCACCAGCCCGGCCACGAAGCCGCCCACGTGAGCTAGGAACGCCGTCCCACCCAGCTCCTTGCCGAGTCCCGGGAGGCCGCCCAGCAGCTGCAGAACGAACCAGTACGCCAGCATCAAGTACGCTGGAACCACGATGGTGGTCATCCAGATGCCGAGGAAAAGCAGGACGTGGACTCTGGCTCTGGGATGCAGGACGATGTAAGCGCCCATCACGCCGCTGATCGCGCCGGAGGCCCCCACCATCGGCACCGCGCTCCCGGGACCCGAGAGTGCCTGCGTCACCGCCCCCGCGGATCCGCACGCCAGATAAAAGATCACAAAGCGGAACCGCCCCGTCGAATCCTCGATGTTGTTCCCGAAGACCCAGAGGAACAGCATATTCCCGATCAGGTGCATCCACCCGCCGTGCATGAACATGGAGGTGAGCACTGTGGCCCAGGCCGGGAACGTCCCAACCTCGCAGCTCACGCCTGGTCCGAGCGGGATCACGGCGCCGACCGGGATACGCCCGAACAACCGTCCGGGAATCACCCCCAGGGTGCAGACCGACTCCGTCAGCGCAGGGTCGCTGCCGGCCCCCTCCACCAGGAGCCATGCCATCACATTCAGCGCGATCAGCGCGACGGTGACGACCGGGGTGCGGAGGGTGGGGAGCTCGTCGCGGTAGGGGAACATAGAATCAGACGCTAAGACGCTAAGACGCTAAGACGCTAAGACGCTAAGACGCTAAGACGCTAGGTGAGACGTCCGTAAGGTAGCGGTCTGGCGCCCGAGTGTTAGACTCAGGTGTGAAACGTTCTGGGCCGGTGGCGCGTCGGTACAGTGTTGGCCCCGGAGCACCCCTTCATAGCGTCTTAGCGTCCTAGCGTCTTAGCGTCCTACGTCTTAGCGTCTTACGCGGAGCCCCACGCATGCGCCACGCCCTCGTACTCCTGCTCGCGATCCCGGCCGTCCTCGCGGCTCAGCAACCCGCAAACCCGGCGCCCACCGCCGCCCAGGCGGCCCGTCCCGCCAGCCCCTACAAGCCGTTCAACGAGCTCACCAAGGACGCAGTGGTTCGGACCGGCTATTTCGACACCTACCAGAAGGAGGACAAGCTCTACCTGGCCATCCCCAGGGACCGGCTCGGCAGGGACTTCCTGATGGAGATGAAGATCGCCCAGGGGATCGGCTCCAACGGGTTGTTCGGGGGCACCATGCTGAGCCTGTTCGAGGCCAACGTGGTGGCCATCGAGCGCCACGGCGAACAGCTTTTCCTGGTGCAGAAGCCGCACCGGTTCACGGCCACGAACAACCCGGCCGCTGCAAAGGCGGTAGACCTGACCTTCGGCAACTCGGTGCTGGAGGTGGCCAAGATCGAATCGTTCCGCGACGACTCGGCCGTCGTGGTGGACGCCGCCAACTGGTTCGTCTCGGACCTGTCGGGAATCGGGCAGGCGGTGCGGTTTGCCGTCTCCACCGTGCCGGGCCGGCCGGGGGTCGCCACCTTCGACCGGACCCGCAGCTATCTCGAATCCGTCAAGGCGTTCCCCCAGAACGTGAACATTCGCGCCAAGCTGACCTTCCGGCCCCAGGAGCCGGTCGGCTTCGCGTCGGTGCCCGACGGCCGATACCTCCCGATCGCGATTCACTACACCCTGGCCGCGCTCCCCGCCGAGCCGATGACGCCGCGCTACGGGGACGACCGGGTCGGGAACTTCTGGACGGTGCACAAGGACTTTTCACAGGAGGATTCCACCACCTTTGTCCGGCTGGTGAACCGCTGGCGGCTCGAGCCCGGTGAACGGGCGGGCGACAAGTTCCGCCCGAAGAATCCGATCACCTACTACATCGATCCCAACGTGCCCACCGGATACCGCGCCGGCTTCAAGGCGGGCGTGGAAGCCTGGAACGCGGCCTTCGAGGCGGCGGGCTTCGTGGGCGCGATCCGCGCGCTCGACCTGCCGGCCGACGCCGATGCCGAGGACATCCGCTACGCCACCCTCCGCTGGAACGTGTCGGACCAGCCCGGGTACGGGGCCATCGGACCCTCCACGGTGGATCCGCGCACCGGCGAAGTGCTCGACGCCGACATCCTCTTCGAGTCCACCATGTTCGGCGGATTCCGCAACGCCTGGCGCAATCTGGTCGGCCCCTCGACCGCGGCCGAAGCGCTGGAGCAGGCATTGGGTATCGGCATCTACGAACCGAAGGAAGGCCAGCTCGAGCTGACCGGCTTTGCCAATGCGTTCACCGAGCAGGTCGGGCTCCTCAAGACAGCCTTGGTCGCGAACGGCGCGATCGGGATCAAGGATCCGGTGCCGGCGATGTATGTGGACCAGGCGGTGAAGTGGGTGGTGATGCACGAGGTGGGACACACGCTCGGGCTCCAGCACAATTTCCGCAGCTCGGCGAGCACGCCGCTGGCCAAGCTCCAGGACGCGGCGTGGGCCAGCGAGAACGGGATCTACAGCTCGGTGATGGAGTATCCCGCGATCAACCTGGCGCCGAAGGGAAAGCAGACCGGCCCCTACTACACCCCGGGCATCGGATCCTATGACCGCTGGGCCATCTCGTACGGCTACACCCCCGACGACGCCCGGGCCCGGACCTTGGCGCGGGACGTCGCCAGCCCCCGACACCTCTACGGCACCAACGCCGAGTCGGGCGGGCCGGGCGCGCTGGACCCGACGATCAATCCGTTCGATCTGGGCGATGATCCACTCGCCTGGGGCAAGGAGCGCACCGCGATCCTCCTCGATCTGCTCCGCGACCTGCAGGCCAAGGTACTGGCGGACAACTCCAACTACTCCGATCTGACCGTCGCGTTCGCCGGCATGATGAACGAATACGCTCGGGCGGTTGCCCCCGCGATCAAGTATCTGGGCGGCTCGTATATCAATCGCGACCACGTCGGCGACCCGAACGGCCGACTTCCCTTCGAAAATGTTCCCCGCCTCAAGCAGCGCGAGGCACTCGACTACCTGGTGGACCGGGTGTTCGCCCCGCACGCGCTCGCGGTGGCTCCCGCCACCCTGCAGCGGATGGGGTCGAATCGCTGGCTCCATTGGGGCACCAACAACACGTTCAACGGCCGGCTCGACTTCCCCTACCATGAGACGGTGCTCGGATTCCAGACCGCGACGCTGGCCAACCTGCTGAATCCCTTCCGGCTGGCGCGAATCCGGGACGGCGAGACCAAGTATGGCGCCGCCAGCATGGTGACCATCCCGGAGATGATGGGCGCGCTGACCCAGGCCATCTGGACCGAGTCCTGGGGTCCGGGAGCCCGGGTGACGTCGGCGGTGCGGCGAGACCTGCAGCGGAGCTATCTCGATCAGATGACCCAGCTCATCGTGCAGCCCGCCGACCGCACCCCGGCCGACGCCCGGGCGGTGGCGCGGATGCAGCTCAAGGATCTGAACCGCAGGCTGGGCTCGGCCCTCGCCGCCAGCGCCACTCTCGACGCCTACACGCGGGCGCACCTCGAGGAGTCCCGGGCGCGGATTGACAAGGCGTTGACGGCGGGGCTGGAGGCGGAGCGCCGATAGGCGGGTAGTCGGATAGTCGGGTGGGCGGATAGACTGTTGGGCGGATGGACGATGAGAAATCGCCATCCGCCTATCCGCCAATCCGCCTTTCTCGTACCTTATGGGGTGCGACTACACCTCGTAATCACGCTCATCTCCGCGGGCGCACTGACCGCCCAGACTCCCGCACGCCAAACCTCGGCGGGCGAGTACACCAGATACGAGCTCCAGTCACCGGGAAGCGGCAAGTTCCGGATTCTCTACGAGGTCTGGGCCACCACGCCGGGCGCGCGCTACTACTTCAACCCGATCCGGAAGGGCAGCGTCGCCAGTGACGAGGCGGTGTTCGACCGCGCCAGCGGACAGCCGCTTCGCTTCCAGGAAGTAGACGGCGCCACCGCCCGGGCCGGCGGGCTCGCCGGGGCGGATACCGGCTCGCGCTACATCAGGGTGGAGCTGCCCCGGCCGGTGCCCCAGGGCGGGCAGGTGCGGATCATGATCGACAAGACCTACGAGGATCCGAAAAGCTACTACCAGGAGAGCGGCGACATCGTCTTTGCCCGCTCGCTCGGCATCAAGCGGAATAGTGTGGTGCTGCCGGACGGCTACGAGCTGATCAGCTGCAACGTCCCGTCCCAGGTTCTGACCGAGGCGGACGGCCGCACCCTCATCAGCTTCATCAATGATGGCCCCGACGCGGCGTCGCTCGTGGTCCGGGCGCGGAGGCTGCGGTGACGCCTACTGTCATTGCGAGGCCGCACGGCGGCCGAAGCAATCTTCTGCCGAGATCGCCACGGGCCCTTCGGGCCCTCGCGATGACACTCCTTGCCGCCACATCCACGGCGTCCGCCCAGCAGTCCCGCGCCGCCCGTCTCACCGAGCGCGCCGTCCAGACCCGCGACATCGTGTATTTCCTGCGCCAGCCCGAAACCCACGCCTTCGACCTCTACCACGACTACACCGAGGCGCGCGAAGGCGCGAATCGGTATCTCAACGTGGTCCGGGCGGGAAGCACGGTCTCCAATCCCAAGGCCTACATCCTCGGCACCGGAGAGCTACTCACAACCCAGTATCTGAAGGGCGCCGAGATCACCCGAGCGGCCATCGACATCGGTGAAGAGGTGAAGCCGGAGACCGAGCTCGTAGTGATTCCCTTCCCTGCCGTGAAAAAGGGGCAGTCGGTCCGGCTCCGCATCTCGGAGACCTACACCGACTCAGTGCGCTATCGCGTCGAGGGTGACGAGCTCATCTGGGACCGCAGCTTCGGTCGCCCGGCCAACGCTGTCGTCCTCCCGGACGGCTGGTATCTGACCCATAGCGCCGTGCCCGCCACGGTCTCGCTCACGTCCGACGGCCGAGTCCGCCTGGATTTCGTCAACCCGCGGCTCGACGAGATCGCGGTGCTGATCGTGGCGCGGCGGCGGCCGGAGCGGTGAGCGAGCCGGGACCGGCCTCCGCCCCGCCCGGCGGATTGCGCCGGGCCATCAAGCTTCCCCACGCCACGGCGCTCGTCGTGGGCACCATTATCGGCGCGTCGATCTTCGTGCAGCCCGCGGAAGTAACCAGCCAGGTGCCCTCGGTCGCAGGCATACTGGCGGTGTGGCTGATTTCCGGGACTCTCACCCTGATCGGCGCCCTGATCTGTGCCGAGCTGGCATCGACCTTCACCCGGACCGGCGGGGTGTACGTCTATCTCACCGAGGCGTTCGGGCCGTGGCTGGGGTTTCTCTGGGGCTGGGCGATGTTCTGGGCCATGCACTCCGGGATCATCGCCGCCATCGCCGTGGTGTTCGCCCGCTACGCCGGATATCTCGTCCCGCTGAGTCCGGTGGCGGCCAAGGCGGTCGCGATTTGCGTCATTCTCCTCCTCTCTCTGATCAACTACCTGGGGGTCAAGCAGGGCAGCGGCGTCCAGACCTGGTTCACCGCGGGCAAGCTGCTGGCCGTGGCGCTGATCGTGGCACTCGGATTCGCTCTCGGAGGACGGGTGAGCGAGCACTTCGTCGGGCCCGCGACTCCTCGGCCCGTCGGCCTCGGCGATTTCCTCAAAGGCCTGGTGGCCGGGCTCTTCGCATTCGGCGGGTGGCACATGGTCACCTACAGCTCGGAGGAGACGGTCGACCCGAAGAAGACGATCCCCCGCGCCCTACTGCTGGGCACGCTGATCGTTACCGGGGCGTACCTGTTGATGAATGCGGTGTACATGTACGTCCTACCCCTCGACCAGGTGGCCTCTTCGACACGCGTGGCGGCCGACCTGGCGGACCGGCTCCTCGGGACCGGCGGCGGGAGTGCCATCTCCGGCATCGTGATGTTCTCCACCTTCGGCGCGCTGGCCGGGATCGTGCTGGCCGGGCCGCGGGTCTATCTCGCGATGGCGCGGGACGGGTTGCTCTTCCGGTGGGTCGGCGCCATCCATCCTCGCTTTCAGACCCCACACCGGGCCATCCTTCTCCAGGCGGTGTGGGCTTCCGTGCTGGTGGCCACCGGCACCTTCCGGAAACTGTTCACGCTGGTGGTGTACACCGAGTGGATTTTTTTCGGCCTCATGGCCGTCGGGCTGTTCCTGGTACGCCGGCGCACGGACGTAAGGCGGGAATACTCGGTCTGGGGCCATCCCGCGCTCCCCGCGCTGTTCGCGCTCGCCGCGTTCGCGGTGGTCGTCAACCAGGTCCTCTCCGATCCGGGGAGCACGCTCAAGGGCCTGGGTCTC
>JAXIPC010000215.1:0-9898 GCA_045403135.1 Gemmatimonadales bacterium
ACGGTCCAGTCCAGCCCGAGCTCCAGCGGCGACGACTTCTGGGCCTCGATCAGGGCATGGTGGGCCGAATGGTAATCGACGTCGAGCATGACCAAACCGGCTTCGATTCTGGCCATGTCCAGCGCCCAGATCCCCGCCGGCGTGATGCCGTACGAGGTGCCCGCCTCGATCAGCGCGTCCCAGAGTTCGGGCGCCTGCTCCGCGGCAACCCAGATCTCGTAGCCCAGATCACCGGTGTAGCCGGTTCGCGAAATAGTGACGGGAATGTCCCGGATCGTGGTCTCGGTCAGGCGGAAGTACTTGAGGCCGCGCAGATCGGTCGGGCTCACCTGCTCGAGAATGGTCCGGGACAACGGACCTTGCAGCGCCAGGGCGCCGAGCCGCTCGGAAACCTCCTCGACGGTCACATCCATTCCCGCGCCGTTCATCGAGAGCCAGCGCAGATTGGGCTCGGCGCTGGTGAGCCGATACAGATTCGGGGACAGGCGGCTGATGGTCCCGTCGTCGATCACCTTGCCGCGCGCGTCGCACCACGGGGTATACATCACCTGGCCGACCCGGCACTTGGTCAGGTTCCGAGTCACCATCCGGTCGAGCATCCGCTCGGCATCGGGGCCGGTGATCAGGTACTTGTGGAGCGGCGAGACGTCGAAGAGCGCGCCGGTGTTGCGGACCGCGGCGTACTCCCGGTCGTGGACCAGCTCGTAGGCGCTGGCTACTGAATAGCCGGCCCACCGGCGCCAAGCCTGACCCTGGACCAGGGGCGCGGTGCGCGAGTGGAAGGGTGTGGTCTTGAGCACGGTGACCGATTCTAGGGGATAGGTCGGTGTGCCGGTAGGGTCGGCGATCTCTCGCATGACAAATGGTAGACACGGCCGAAACCCCGGGCTATTATGCCAACGTGAAGAGGATCTCCGTTTCTCTCGCGGTTTTAACCACCCTGTGCGTCCTGGGACCGGTGACGGGCTCGAGGCTCCGCGCGCAGGAACCCGAGGGGATGTCTTCGATCCTTCCGATGCCCTCGAAGGGCGAGAAGCCATTCGCGGCGCTGTCGCGCGCATTACTCGGAGGGCGGGACTCGCTGGTCAGCCTGGCGCGGCAGCAGGTGGGGCTCAGGTACCGGCTCGGCGCGGTCAGCCCCGGCCTTGCTTTCGATTGCAGCGGGCTGGTGAAGTGGATCATGCAAGCCTTCGATATCCAACTCCCGCGGACCGCCGCTCAGCAAGCCCGCCTGGGCATCGAAGTGCCGAAGGATCCGGTCCAGATGCTCCCGGGCGACCTGATGTTCTTCGGGAGAGGCAAGCGCGTCACCCACATCGGCATCTATGTCGGCGAGGGCAAGTACGTCCACGCCGCCAATCGCCGCAAAGGCGTGGTCGAGAGCGAGCTGGCCCGCGCCCTGCCGCGCTGGTGGAAGGGTGTGCGGCGGGTGCTCATGGCGCCGGATAGCGGGACTGCTGTAAAGAGTTAGGAGGCTAAGAGGCTAAGACGCTAAGACGCTAAGACGCTAAGACGCTAAGACGCTAAGACGCTTACCAGTATTCCCAGCGCCCCTCAATCAAGACATAGGCAGAGAGACACGCATTGGTTACGGCATGCGTCAGCATGAGGTCGCCCAGGCTTCTGGTGCGTCGCATCCACCAGTTGTAGGCCAGCCCCGCCATCAAGCCCACATCCCACATCGACCCGTGCTCGACCGCGAACAGCGCGGCGGTGACCCAGAAAGCGACCCCGGTATAGGAGCCGAGGGGGACTTTCCGGAAGTCGTCCATGTTGTCGATCCAGCGCGGCAGCCACCCTCGCCAGAACAATTCCTCGATGATCGGGACCAAGACCACCGCGCGCGCGGCGCGGAGGATCAGCACCAGGGGGTCGCTCCGCCCCTCGACCGGCAGGGTGCCTTCCGCCCGGCCGGTCAGTCCATTGGCAAAGAGCCAATGGCCCCGCCAAGTCGGGAAGATCACATCCGGGGCGATCCATAGCAGGAAGACACCGACGCCGAGCAGGATGCTGGGCAGCCAGTTGGGCGCGCGCCATTCGATAACGTGGCGCGAGAACACCCAGAGCACCACCAGGAGGAGTGAAACTCGGAGGATTCCCTCGACCCGCGGCTCGACCGGTAGCCGCGGTGCCAGCGCCAGCTGCACCACGAAGGCCGCGAAGGGCGCGACGTAAGGCAGCGAGGGGTGACGCTGGAGGTGGCGGTTCATGGCGATTGATGCTAGGACGCTAGCCGCTACGACGCTAAGACGCTAAGAAGCTAGGGAAACGGCTCTCTCATAGCGTCATAGCGTCATAGCGTCATAGCGCCTCGCTAGAACGTGTACGTCAGCTTCGTCAAGAACAGCCGACCCAGCTTGGGCACGCCGACGAACGTGGCGTAGTGCTTGTTGGCGAGGTTCTGCACGCTGGCCGAGATCAGCATGTTGCGGGCGCCGAGCGGCGGCCGCCAGGTGCCTTGTAGGTCGAACACTCCGTAGGAGTCGATCGGCAGGAGCCGGTTGGGATCGCTCGGGTCGGGCGCGCTCACGTAGACACCGGAGTTGACCGGGAATCCCTTCACCGCGCGGAAGCGCCCTTCCACACTCCAGCCGTTCGGGTCATCCCGCCACGCCGTGGTGATCGAACCCTTGCTCTTCGACGCATTGAGGGCGATGTCGGTCGGGGCATCGCCGAGCTCCGACTTGGTGAAAAAGTCCTTATTCACAAACGAGTAGCCACCGGCGATCGAGAAGTGCTTGCCAAACACCATATCCATCGCCAGGTCGGCGCCCCAGAGCTCCACCTCGCCGAAATTGCGGTAGGTGAGGAAGATGTCGGGCCGCTCGGTGAGCGAGGTGTTGTTCGGGACGATGGTAGCGAGCGGAACGCCGGTGGTCTGGATCGAGGTGGCAGCCGAGAGTCCAGCCATACCGGTGCCGACGGCAGCCGCGGTGGCGGCGGCGTTGGGCACGCCCGCCGCGGTGTACAGCGCCGTCAGGTACGCGATCGTGGTGGGGCGATCCAGGAACACCGTCGGCGATTCGACGATCAGGGGGCCGGTAAAGTTGCGTTTCTTCTCGTACCAGCCATCCAGCGAGATCTGGAACCTCCCGCTGATCAGAGCCTTGTAGCCGAGCTCGACCTGATGGCTGATCGTCGGCTTGAGCGCTTCGACATCTCGAACCTGGTCCGGCAGAATGTCGATGAACTGCTGGGTCGTGGGGTTGAGCAACCGAAGCTGGGTGCTCACCTGGGTGGTCGGGGCGTTCGCCAGCATGAGCGCAGTGAGCTGGGGTCCAGCGGCGGCTGACACGGCCTGCACCGCCGCTGACCACAGCGTCGCCGCCCGGGCCGGGAGGGCTCCTGCGGCCGGGTTGAACGGTGTCCGCATGCACAGGTCGGCGCCGAATCCGCCGGCGCAACCGCCGTTGGCCCGGAACTGGAATCCTGCTTTCGGCACGCCAAGCGCGCGAACGTTGTACCCGATCGTCGGGCTGAGGTTGATCCGCCCCGCCACGATGTCCAGGAACAGGTTGTTGTTGCTGGGCGTCGAGAACGCGCGGTTGAAGGTGAGGCGAAGTGCCTGGTCCGCCGCCGGCTTGAACACCAGCGCGGCCCGCGGGGACAGCACCGCGGACTCCAGCCGGCTGTGCTTGTCGAGCCGGATCGCGGCCAGGAAATCGAGCTTCGGGCTCAGGTGGGTCACGCTGTGCACGTACCCGCCGATTTCCTTGATGTCGTCGTCCGGCTCGTTGGATCCGTTGATGGTGCTGTCGGTCCGGGCGTCGGTGAAGATGTAGTCGGCGCCGTAGAGGACCGTCGCCTTGCCCTTGAACAGGTCGATGCCGTGCTGGAATTGCGCCGACCAGATACGGGATTTGTCTTTGATCGGGTTGCCGTCGCGGAGCAGATAGGTGTCACCGGCGTTGCTGAAGTTGCCGAAACCCTGGATGAAGAACCGCTTATGCCGGAACCGGAGCTGCGCGGCCGAATACTTCCAGTCCCGAGCCTGGCCCGCCCCGATGCCGGTGTACTCGATGAAGCTCTTGGAGTTGGTCATCCCGTAGGTGGCGATGACCTCACTGTTGGGATCGGGCCGGAAGTCGACGCGCGCCTCACCGCCGTACTGCTCGAGGTTGAAATCGCGGCAGCCGGTGTCCGGGTTGCACTGGCCGGCGGGAATGCCGAGCGCCAGCTTGGTGTTCAGGTTGGCCGGCTCGGCGGCATCCCGGAACCGCCACTCGGTGCCTTTGAGATAGGTGCCCGACACCTTGAAGGCCACCTTGGTTCCCAGCCGCATCGCGTGGCGGCCGGTCGCTCGCCAAATCCCCGCGCCCTTGTCGGTCAGCGTGGTCGACCCCGCCCCGTACTCGGAGCCGGCCCGGGCGCCGCCCTCGAACGACAGCGTCGTCCCGGTCGAGGTGAAGGGAGACCGGGTGATGATGTTGAGCACGCCATTGGAGGAGTTGGGTCCGTACAGGGCCGCGCCAGGACCCAGCACGAACTCCACCCGCTCGATGTCTTCATTGGTGGTCGGGAAGAAAGTCGACACGTTCACCCGAAGCGAAGGCACCGCGGCGTAACGGTAGTCGATGAGGGTGAGCAGCGCGCCGGAGAAAATGTTGTTGAAGCCGCGGGCGACCACGTTGGATTGGACCAGCCCTCCGGTGGAGATGTCGACCCCCGGCACGCTCTTCAGGTGATCCACCACCGTGAGCGCGGGCCGCTCTTCGATTTCGCTGCGGGTGATCGCGAACACCGTGGCCGGGGCGTCGGTGACCTTTTCGGGCTCCCTCGACACGACGGTCACCGACACCTCTTCCAGCTGAGCCGGCCGTTCCTCCAGCGCCGCATTTACCGTCATGGTCCCGCCCGCGGGGATCACCGTACCGGGAAACTCACGAGACCCGTAGCCGATGGACGACACCTTGACGGTGTACGCGCCGGGCGCCAACCCCGCGATCCGGTAGCTGCCGTCCCCGCGCGAGCTGGTCTTGGCCGCCTCGACCCCGTTGGAGGTCAGGAGGGTCACCCCGGCTCCCGCAAGCGGCCGGTCACCTCCTGAGAGCGTCACCTTGCCGGTCAGGGAACCCGACTGCGCCCCTGCCGCACCACCCATCACCAACACCAGAACGAGCGAGAGGCAAGACGTCCGGAAAGCGTGAGCCATGCGGAGTACCTCGCGGGATGGAGTTGCCGGGATCGGTGTGGAAAAAGGCCCCGGGAAACGGGACGCTGGGAATGACCGAGGAATATACGGCCTCGGGGGAAAAATGTGTCAAGGAACTGGCTTGTGCAAGCGTAACCCGGCTCAGGCGTCCCCTTGGCATTGATAGGCCAGAAGGTGAAGTTTTCAGGGTTCTCGGGGGCCGTTCGCTCGGAGGGAGCGTCCGCATCCAAGACCCACGCTTCGAAAGGAAGCCTCGCATGATGAAATGGACCGCAGTTGTGCCGTTGGCCCTGCTCGCCGCCGCCTGCTCTCAGGAAGGGCAGGTCGCGCAGCGGATTCCGGCCGACTCATCCCAGTACTTCCGGACCCAGGTGGAACAGATGACCACCGTGGCGGCCGCGAAGGACAGTCTGGTGCGGGATCTGGCCGAAACTACCCGGCTCCTCTCCGACATCAACACCGAGATTCTGAAGGTCACCACCACCCGGAAGCCGGTTGAGCCGGTCGTCGGCGGCGAAGGCATGGCCACCAACGATCGCGCCATGGTGCTGAAGCGGGTGCAGGATCTCACCACGCGCCTCAAGGGCAACGAGCAGCGGCTGGCCGCGAGCCAGAAGCGGCTCCGTCAGCTGACCTCCGAGTCGGACAGCCTGAAGAGCACGCTGGGCGATTTGCAGGCGACGATCGATGGCCTCAACGCTACGCTCGAGAGCCAGCGGAGCACCATTGCCACCTTGGAAGCCGATCTGACCGGCAGCAAGCAGCAGGTGGTGACGCTGAGCGAAGAGAAGGCCGTGCTCACCGACACCGTCTCGGCGGTGACCGTTCGTGAGAATACGGTCTATTACATCATCGGGACCCGCAAGGACCTGAAGGACAAGGGAATCATCACCGAAGAGGGCGGCACCCGCTTCCTGATCTTCACCCGCACCGGTGAAGTCCTGAAGCCTGGCGTCAATCTCGACCCGTCGGTCTTTACCGCGGTGGACCGCCGGAACCTGACGGAGGTCAAGCTGCCCGACCCCGCCAAGGAATATCAGCTGGTGACCAACCAGAACATCGCGTACAGCAATATTCCGCTGGACGCCAAGAACCGCGTGAAGGGTTCGCTCCAGATCAGCTCGCCCGAGCGGTTCTGGGGGCAGGCCAAGTTCATGATTCTGGTCGAGCGTTAAGCGAAGCGAAGAGAAGCAGTGCGAAGCGGGGGTGGCCGAAGCCGGCCGCCCCCGCTTCGCATGGTGTCCATTGGCTAGCGGACCAGGTGCAGGCTTCTCAAGAAACTGGTAAGCAGCGCGTTGAATTCGGCCGGCCGTTCCAGCATCAGGAAGTGCCCCGCGCCTATAGAGGTGGGGTGGATAGTGGTTAGTCGTCCGCGGACCTCTACCGCGGGGGTCAGATCGCTGCCAGATTGCGGGCTCACGCGAGATCCCCCAGAACCTGGAGTCCCATGCCCTCCACGTGCTTTCGCAACGTTCTGCCCGCGCTGCTTTTCGCCGGGCTCGCCTTGCCATCTCAGGCTCCGGCGCAGGTAGCCAAGAATGCTGCCGCCCGGGAGCTGGAGCGCGAGATCCTGAAGGAGCTGATCGAGATCAACACCAGCGATTCCGCCGGCGGCACGCCCCGGGCGGCGAGATTGCTGGCTGACCGGCTCATCGCCGGCGGATTGCCGGCGGCGGACGTCCAGGTAATCGGGTATGACCCCCGGTACCAGAGCCTGGTGGCGCGCTACCGGGGCAGCACCGGCGCGAAAAAGCCTATTCTGCTGATGGCACACATCGACGTGGTGGATGCCCGCAAAGAAGACTGGAGCACCGATCCCTACCAGTTCGTGGAGAAAGACGGCTGGTTCTACGGCCGCGGCACTAGCGACAACAAGGCCGGGGCAGCCATGCTGGTGGCCAACTTCATCCGGTACAAGAAGGAAGGCTTCGTTCCCGATCGCGATCTCATCGTCGTGCTCACCGCCGACGAGGAGACTTCGGGCGCGAGCATTCAATGGCTGCTGGCCCAGCACCGGGATCTGGTGGACGCGGACTACGCCCTCAACACCGACGGGGGCGGCGGCGACTACCTGAACGGCGCACCCATCCGTTTCAACCTGCAAGCGGCGGAAAAAGTTTACCAGAGCTTTCAGCTCGAGGTGCGAAACAAAGGGGGACACAGCTCACGGCCGGTCCCGGACAACGCGATCAATCATCTGGCAGGCGCCCTTACCAGGATTGCCGGCCATCAGTTTCCGGTGCGCCTGAACGAGGTGACCCGTGCGTTCTTCGAGAGGGGCGCCGCGGCGGAATCCCCGGCACTCGGCGCCGACATGCGACTCGTCGCCAGGACCCGCGATCCGGGGGCGGCACGGCGGCTCTCGACGGCCTCGCCTTATTACAACTCGGTGCTCCACACCACCTGCGTGGCCACCCGGCTCCTGGCCGGGCATGCCGACAACGCTCTCCCCCAACTGGCGCGCGCCACGGTGAACTGCCGGATCCAGCCCGACGAGACGGTCGATACCGTGGAGGCCCAGCTCCGCCGCGTGGTTGCGGACACGGCGGTGCATTTTTCCCGCATTGCCGAGGCGCATCCGAGTCCGCCTTCCCCGCTCCGCCGCGACATCATGGGACCGATCGAGTCGCTGGCCGCAACCTACTGGCCCCGCGTCCCGGTAGTCCCGGAGATGTCAACGGGCGCAACTGACGGGCTGTACACCCGCAACGTGGGGATCCCGACCTATGGCGTGGCCGCGATCTTCGACGACATGAACGACGCGAGGGCGCATGGGCGGGACGAGCGGGTCGGCGTCAAGGAATACCACCTGGCGGCGGAGTACTGGTATGTGCTGGTGAAGCGGCTCTCCGCGGGGACGACGCCGTAGGAGCGGTGAGCGGGGAGCGGTGGATCGGGGAATCGAGGAATTGGGGAATTCGGGAGAACAGAGATGGATGAGTCGCGCAGAGACTTCGTGAAGGCAGCTACGGGAGCCAGTCTGGCGAGCGCCCTCTCTCTCACTTCTCACTCGTCACCGCTCACCGACCAGGCGCCAGGACTGTACCGGGCTGCACCCATGCAGCGGGTAAGAATCGGATTCGTCGGGGTCGGAGGCCAGGGAAGCACTCACGTCGAGAACCTCCTGACCCTGGAAGGGGTCGAGATCACCGCGCTCTGCGACATCGTCCCGGAAAAGGTCTCCAACTGGCAGAAGAAGATCGCCGCGATGGGCCGGCCGGAGCCGCGCGCCTACACCCGCGGTCCGCGGGACTTCGAACGGCTCTGCGCCGAGGAGGACGTCGACCTCGTCTACAATGCCACCCCCTGGGAATGGCACGTTCCGATCTGTCTCGCCGCGATGCGGAACGGGAAGCACACCGCGTCCGAGGTGCCGATCGCCTACACCGTGGATGACTGCTGGGCCCTGGTCGAGGCCGCCGAGAAACAGCAGCGGCACTGCGTGATGATGGAAAACTGCTGCTACGACCGGCTGGAGATGCTGGCGCTCAACTTGTCCCGGCAGGGGATCCTGGGCGAGCTGCTGCACGGGGAGTGCGGCTACAACCATGACCTCCGGGGAATCAAGTTCTCCACCGAAGGCGAGGGGCTCTGGCGCCGCGCCCATGCGACCCGCCGGAATGGGAATCTGTACCCCACCCACGGGCTGGGACCCATTGCCCAGGCGATGAGCATCAACCGCGGGAATCAGTTCGACTATCTGACGTCGATGAGCGGACCATCCCGTGGACTGCAGCGCTGGCAGGCCGAGCACCTGGCGCCGGAGGATCCTCGCCGGAACGAGCGCTACGTGCTGGGCGATGTGAACCTCTCACTCATTCGCACCCTTGCCGGCCAGACGATCTATGTCACCCACGACACCAATCTCCCCCGGCCGTACAGCCGCAAGTACGTCCTCCACGGCACCAAGGGCATCGTGGAAGGGTATCCCCGGTGGGTCTACGTCGAGGGCGTGAGCAAGGCGGAGGACCGGTGGGACCCGATCGAGACATGGTACGAAACCCACGACCATCCGCTGTGGAAGAGCGAAACCGTCCAGAAGGCCGGCGTAGGGCACGGCGGCATGGACTGGCTGGAGAACTGGCGGTTGATCAATTGCGTTCGGGAAGGCCTGCCCACCGACCAGAACGTCTACGACGCCGCGGCCTGGAGCGTGATAGGGCCGCTGAGCGAGATCTCCAACCGCGCGGGAAGCCGCCCCATCAAACTGCCGGACTTTACCCGCGGCCGGTGGCGTTCCACCGAGCCCCTCGGCATCATCACGCCTCCGTGAGGCGGAGGCCGGTGGCGGCGTCGAACCAATGAAGCCCGCCTGGTTCGATAGCACAGGACAACGGGTCGCCCACCGAAGGCGTCGCGTTCGCCTCGACCCGCAAGGTGATCGAGGTGCCGGCCGCGCCCACCGTCACGACCGACTCGTGCCCTAAGGGCTCGACAAACTCCACAACCCCCTGGAATCCCGGTATGCCGGCATCGGGGCGGATCCTCTCGGGACGGACCCCCAGGACTATCGCGCCCTCTGCGGCGGAGCCAGGCACCGCGCCCTCCGACAGACGGAGCACCAATCCCCCCTCCTCGGCTTGGAACGCAGGCCCGTCCTGTCGGACCAGCCGTCCCCTGATCTGATTCATCGGCGGGGTGCCGAGAAAACCGGCGACGAAGAGGTTGGCGGGACGGTCGTAGATGTCGAGCGGGGTGCCGATTTGTTGCACCCGGCCCTGGTGCATCACCACGATCCGGTCCCCC
>JAXIPC010000232.1:0-29732 GCA_045403135.1 Gemmatimonadales bacterium
CAGAACCAGAGTCTCTTCAGCGCGCTCCAGCTCGAGAAGCTCGCGATGGGCCTGATCATCTGCTTCATCATGGTGGTCGCCGCGTTCAACATCATCGGGACCCTCACGATGGTCGTCTCCGAGAAGACGAAGGAAATCGGCATCCTCCAGGCCATGGGAATCACCCCGGGCGGCATCGGCCGAATCTTTCTCTCCCAGGGCGCCATCATCGGTGCGGTCGGCACGGCGCTCGGTCTGGCGGGCGGGCTGGTGCTCGCCTATCTCATCGACACCTCCGGATTGATCAAGATCGACCCGGCGGTCTACTTCATCGACCACCTCCCGGTCCACGTCGAGCCGCTCGACGTGGCGGCGGTCGTGGTGTTCAGCTTCCTGGTGGCCGTCGTGGCCACGCTGCATCCGTCGACGGCCGCGTCACGGCTCACGCCGGTGGAGGCGATCCGGCACGAATGAGCGCCATCCTGGAAGCGCGCGACCTCCGGAAATCTTATCGGGGCGGGGACGGGGGCACCATCGAGGTGCTGCGCGGCGTGGACCTGGCGGTGGAAACCGGAGAGTTCGTCGCGGTGACCGGCGAGAGCGGCTCGGGGAAGAGCACCTTGCTGCACCTGCTCGGCGCGCTCGACGGCCCGACCTCCGGGCAGGTGCGGCTGGTGGGCGCGGCCTACGACCAGCTGGACGCCGAGGCGCTCGCGCTGCTGCGCAACCGGAAGATCGGGTTCGTCTTCCAGTTCCACCATCTCCTCAGAGACTTCACCGCGGAGGAAAATGTGGCGTTGCCGCTCCGCATCGCGGGAGTCTCGGCGGAGGAATCCGGGACCCGGGCCCGCGCGCTGCTGGACTCGGTGGGATTGGATACGCGGCGCACCCACCTGCCGGCCCAGCTTTCCGGAGGCGAGCAGCAGCGCGCCGCCGTGGCACGGGCCCTCGCCATGCAGCCGGCCCTGCTCTTGGCCGACGAGCCGTCCGGCAACCTGGACGAGCAGAACGCGGAGCAGCTCCACGCGTTGTTCTCCGGCCTGACGCGCCAGTTCCGCACGGCCATGGTCGTGGTGACCCACAACCGCTCGCTGGCCGGCCGGGCCGACCGGGTGCTGACGCTGTCCGAAGGGGTGCTTGCTCCAGCCGCAAGGTACGGCGCCGAGGTGCTGCCGGGATGAAGTGCAGCCACTGTGGCGAGCGCGATGGCGTGGTGAGTCTCACGCAGATCATCGAGGGCGACGTGCGCACCGTCAGCCTCTGCGCGAAATGCGCCGCCGAGAAAGGCATCGAAACCGGCATAGGCGTGGCCGACACGCCGCTGGGCGGGTTCCTCGCGGCGCTCGGGGAGAGCGCCGACCCCGACGCCCCGCTGGCCGAGGCGCTCGAGGCGCGCTGTGCTGCCTGCGGCGCCACCTTGCGGGATTTCCGGGAAACCGGGCGGGTGGGATGCGCCGAGTGTTACTTGGCGTTCGACGCGCCGCTCCGGGAGCTGCTGCGACGGCTGCACGGCTCCACGCATCACACAGGGATGCGCTACGCCGGCAGTGAAGCGCCCCAGCGGCTGGAGCCGAACCGGACCGCGCTGGAGCTTCGGGAGCAGCTCCGCCGCGCGGTGGAATCGGAGCAATTCGAGCTGGCCGCCGAGCTCCGGGACCGGCTCAGGGATACCGAATGATCGATCTCAGTCTGCTCCCCGACGGGGGCATGGCGTGGCTGGAAGCCAGCGGTCCGGGAAGCCATCTGGTGGTTTCGACCCGCGTCCGCCTCGCGCGGAATCTCCGGCGGCACCGGTTTGCCACCCGGAGCGACGGGACCGAGCGGGAGGCCATCCTGGCCGAGGTGGAAGCCGCCGCCGCGGACACCGAGGGGCTCCGCCGCGCGGTTCGATTCCGGGTGGACCGGCTCGACCTGCTCGACCGCCAGTTGCTCCACGAGCGGCACCTGGTCAGCCGGGACCTGGCGGCACCGGAATCCACCGCCAGGCTCCGGCCCGCAGGCGGATTGCTGGTGCAGGACCAGGCCAGCGTGATGGTCAACGAAGAAGACCACCTCCGGATCCAGGCCCTCCGGTCCGGGTTCGCCCTGGAGGCCACCTGGAGCCTCGTCGCAACGCTGGACGCCGAACTGGGGCAACGACTTGCC
Organism: Gemmatimonadales bacterium; assembly: GCA_045403135.1. Taxonomy (GTDB): domain Bacteria; phylum Gemmatimonadota; class Gemmatimonadetes; order Gemmatimonadales; family GWC2-71-9; genus JABFSM01. Next base: position 2,125 of record JAXIPC010000232.1, read on the forward strand.
TTCGCATTTCATCCTGAGTTCGGTTACCTTACCAGTTGCCCAACCAACGTCGGAACTGGGCTCCGGGCATCGGTTTTGGTCCACCTGCCGGGGCTGGTTTTGACGAAAGAAATCAACCGGATCCTGCAGGGTTTGACCCAGGTCGGGCTCACCTTTCGGGGTTTGTACGGCGAAGGCAGCGAGGTGGTCGGGAACCTGTTCCAGTTGTCCAACCAGACCACCCTCGGGAAGTCGGAATCGGAGCTGCTGGACAAACTGGGCAAGCTGGTGCGCCAGGTGATGGAGTACGAGGAGCGGGCGCGCCAGATTCTCCTGCGCGATGCGACGGCGATCCTCGAGGACAAGGTCTGGCGGGCGTACGGGCTCCTCCGGTATGCCCGCACCCTGTCTTTCGAAGAAACCATGAACCTGCTCAGCGGCGTACGGCTGGGTGTGGGGTTGGGCCTCATCCCGAACGTCGGTATGTATGCGCTGAACAAGCTGCTGGTCTTCACCCAGCCCGCGCATCTCGCCGCCGCCCAGGGCCGAGCGCTCTCCGACGATGAAGTGCCGGTGCGACGCGCCGCGTACGTCCGGCAGGCACTGGAGGAGGAAGTGGGGCGCCGCCCGCCGGCGCCTCCGACCTAGAGGCGGAACCGCAAGCATGAACGGCTACAATTTTACCGATCGAGTCCGAAAGGTGCTGCAGATGGCTCGGGAGGAGGCCGCGCGCCTTCACCACGAGTACGTCGGCACCGAGCACATTCTCCTGGGTCTGATCCGCGAGGGTGAAGGCGTGGCCGCCGCGGTGCTCACCAATCTCAACGTCGATCTCGACGACATCCAGCAGAAAATTGAGGAGACGGTCAAGAAAGGGAAAGCCGCCGCCGCGCCGGGCCCCGACTTACCCTACACCTCGCGCGCCAAGAAGGTGCTCGAGCTGGCCATGACCGAAGCGCGCGAGCTGAATCACTCCTACGTGGGCACCGAGCATCTCCTGCTCGGACTCCTGCGCGAGGAGAAGGGCATTGCCGCGCAGGTGCTCACCGACGCCGGCGTCACCCTGGAGCAGTCCCGCGCCGAAACACTCCGCCTCCTGGGCAGCGACATGCCGCAGTCCCCGGCGGGCGGCGCCGCCGCGCCGACTCCGCCGGCCTCGGCGCCCAAGTCGGACAAGAAATCCAAGACCCCGGCCCTCGATCATTTCTGCCGCGATCTGACCCAGCTCGGCGCCGAAGGCCAGCTCGACCCCACTATCGGGCGGCAAAAGGAAATTCAGCGGGTCATGGAGATTCTGGCCCGACGCAAGAAGAACAACCCCGTGCTCATCGGCGAACCGGGCGTCGGGAAGACCGCCATCGTCGAGGGCCTGGCGCTGTTGATCGCCAGCGGGCAGTGCCCCGACGTGTTGCGGGACCACCGGGTCCTCTCGCTCGACATGGCCGCCGTGATCGCCGGCACCAAATACCGGGGCCAGTTCGAGGAGCGGCTCAAAGCGGTCATGAACGAAATTGCCCAGAGCAAGAACGTCGTCCTCTTCATCGATGAGCTGCATACCCTGGTGGGAGCCGGCGCCGCCGAAGGTGCCATCGACGCTTCCAACATGCTCAAGCCCGCGCTGGCGCGGGGTGAGCTGCAGTGCGTGGGCGCGTCGACGCTGAACGAGTACCGGAAGTACATCGAGAAGGACGGCGCGCTGGAGCGGCGGTTCCAGGCGGTCATCGTCGATCCGCCCACGGTGGAGGAGACCGTCGAGATCCTGAAGGGCCTCCGCAAGAAGTATGAAGACCACCACCGGGTGAGCATTCCCGATCCGTCGCTGCGTTCGGCGGCCGAGCTGTCCGACCGGTACATCACCGATCGGTTTCTGCCGGACAAGGCCATCGATGTCATCGACGAGGCCGGGGCCCGCGCCAGGCTCGCGTCCCAGGCGCCGCCCCCCGAGATCGGCTCGCTCAAGACCGATCTGGAAAAGGTCAACCAGGAAAAAGAAGCCGCCGTCCGGGACCAGAACTTCGAGCGGGCGGCGGCCCTCCGGGACGGCGAGCGGGACCTGCAGAACCGGATCCGGCTCCGTCAAGAGGAATGGGAGCGGGAACGCCAGACCAAGCGGCCGGTCATCGGCGAGGAAGAAGTGGCCTTCATCGTCTCACGCTGGACCGGCATTCCGCTCACTCGTTTGCAGGAAGCCGAGACGGCGCGGCTGCTCCGCATGGAAGACGAAGTCCATGAGTCGGTCATCGGCCAGGACGAGGCAATCACCGCGGTGGCGCGGGCCATCCGCCGCAGCCGCGCCGGCCTCAAGGACCCCAACCGCCCCATCGGCTCGTTCATCTTCTCCGGCCCCACCGGCGTCGGGAAGACCGAGCTGGCCCGGGCCCTGGCCAAGTTCCTCTTCGCCGATCCGTCCGCCCTGATCCGGGTGGACATGTCGGAGTACATGGAAAAGTTCTCGGTGTCCCGGCTCATCGGCGCTCCCCCGGGTTATGTGGGGTACGAAGAGAGCGGAACGCTGACCAAGGCGGTGCGGCGGAAGCCCTACTCGGTGGTGCTGCTCGACGAAATCGAGAAGGCGCACCCCGACGTCTTCAACATCCTGCTGCAGGTGCTCGACGAGGGCCACCTGACCGACAACTACGGCCGAGTGATCGATTTCAAGAACACCGTCGTGATCATGACGTCCAACGTCGGCGCTCGCGACATCACCCAGTCGAAGGCGCTCGGCTTCCATTCGGGCGACCGGGCTCAGACGTTCGCCAAGATCGCCGAGACCGTGAAGGAAGAGATCGCCAAGGTGTTCAATCCGGAATTCCTGAACCGGCTGGACGACGTGATCGTCTTCCATCCGCTCGACAAGCAGCACATCGCCCAGATCGTGACGGTGCTCGTCAAGGAAGTGCAGCGGCGCATCGGTGACGAGGTCCGGCTCACCCCGGCGGCCATCGAGTTCCTGGTCAAGCACGGCTACGACCAGACCTACGGCGCGCGGCCTCTGAAGCGGGCCATTCAGCGCTACATCGAGGACCCGCTGAGCGAAAAGATTCTCACCGCCGAGATCACCCGGGGCGACGAGATCGAGGTCGATGTCGCCCCTGAAGGGGACAAGCTGACCTTCCGCGCCCTCACGGGCACCCGGGCCTAACTGCAGGAAACAGGAATCAGGATTCAGGCTTGACGCTTTCCCCTGACCCCTGAATCCCGACTCCTGAATCCTCTACCAATGCGCCGCTGCCTCCATCTTCTCACCGTATCCGCTGCCCTCCTAGCCGGAGCAGGGGCCGCGGCTGCGCAGGAGCCGGCGCCCCCGGCTCCGGTGGACAGCATCGCCGTCGAGGGCGCGGTGCGCAACAGCCCCCGGCAGGTCATCTCCTATTCCAACCTGCAGCCCTACCAGCCGGCCACCTATCGCAACATCCAGCGGGCCATCCAGAGTCTGTTCGGCACCGGCCAGTTCGACGACGTGCGGGTGGAGCAGCGCCAGGCCGGCGGCAAGCAGATCCTGGTGATCGTGGTGAAGGAGCGGCCCCTGCTGCAGAAGTGGACGCTCAAGGGCGTCGAGCGAGTGGATGAAGGCTCGGTCCGGAGGAAGATCTCGGTGCCGGAGGGCAGGCCCCTCGATCGCTCCGCGGTCGCCAAATCCCGCCACGCGGTGGATTCGCTCTACCGGAAGCGCGGGTACTTCGCCGTGTCCGTCAAAGCGGTCGAGCTGCCTCAGGAGAACAATCAAGTCCGGCTGGTCTTCGATGTGACCGAGGGACCGCGGGTGGTGGTGAGCCAGGTCCAGATCGACGGCAACGAGGCGTTCCCGGACAAGGACGTGGTGAAGGGGATGCTCACCCGGCCCGAGGGGTTCTGGTGGTTCCGCAAGGGCGAATACAGCGAGGAAAAGGTCGACGACGACCTCCGCAACTCGATCCCCGCCTGGTACGCCGATCGCGGTCACGTGGACCTGCGGATCCTGAGCGACACGCTGGTGGCCGACAGCGCGCCCGGCAAAGCCATCCTTCGCATCACGGTGGATGAGGGACAGGCCTACAAGGTCGGCCGATTCGAGATGTCGGGGAACCGCCGTTTCTCGGTCGAAGAGCTGAGCGCCTACTTCCCGTTCGGCCGCGAGGTGATCGCGGGAGACGGCAAGATGATCGGCGTGCCCTTCAGCCGCGCGGCATGGGCCGCGGCCACGGAGAAGGTCACCAACCTTTACGCCAACAGCGGGTACATCTACTCCTCGGTGGTTCCCGAGGAGATCCGCCGCACCGGGCCGGACAGCGCCTCCTACGTGGACCTCAAGTGGAGCATTCGGGAAGGCCAGCCGGCCACGATCAACCGGATCATCATCGTGGGGAACGATGTCACCCATGAGCGGGTGATTCGCGAGGCCATCGTGCTGCTCCCGGGGCAGACGTTCAACAAGGACATGCTGATCCGGTCCTACGAGAATGTCTCCAACCTGAACTTCTTCCAGCAGCCGATGGCGCCCCCCAGCGTGGATCCTTCGGACAACGGCGTCGACGTGGATGTCACCTTCCGGGTCACCGAGCGGCGCACCGGCAACGTCAATTTCGGCGCGTCGGTCGGGCAGGGGGTGGGCATTGGCGGCTTCATCGGCCTCGAGGAACCCAACCTCTTCGGCAAGGCCAAGCGCGGCAAGCTCCAGTGGCAGTTCGGCCAGAATATCAACGATTTCAACCTGAGCTACACCGATCCGGCCATTCTGGAGAGCCGGACCTCGGGCACCCTCACGTTGTTCAACTCTCGCCGCCGCTACACCGTGGGAGACCTGGGCCGCCAGCGGACCCGCGGCTTCCAGACCCAGCTCGGCTTCCCGCTGTTCGGCTCGCGGTATACCAGAGTTTACGCCTCGTACGGTCTGCAGCAGATCCGCTACACCGATGCCGCGCCCGACCTGAGTCAGCGGTTCATCTGCGATAACTGCACCCGCGCCTCGCTGGGGTTCAGCCTGGCCCGGGACACCCGGATCGGGTTGCCGTTCGCCGTGGCGGGGACTTCGACCACGGTCAGCATCGAGCAGAACGGTGGGCTGCTCGGCGGCACCGGCGACTACCAGAAGATCGATCTCGAGGGACGCTGGTATACCCTGCTCGGACGGATGGGCGGCGGCGACCAGTTCGGCGGCGGCATCCAGTTCACGATCGGCTTGACGGCCAAATCGGGCTTCGTCATCGGGAACGCGGGACCGTTCTTCCCGGAGCTCTATTCGATGGGCGGGGTCCAGTACGGCATTCCGCTGCGCGGCTATGAGGAGTTTGCCATCACGCCGGCGGGGTTCGACGTCCTCGCGGGCGGAAGCCAGGCGACCAATCCCGAGTCGTTTGGGAAGGCCTATGCGGCGTTCACGGTGGAGGTGGGAGCCCGGATCAGCCAGGCGCTTTACATGAACATCTTCTCCGACGCCGGCAACGTGTACCGCCGAACCCGCGAGTACAATCCGACCCGGCTGTTTCGGAGCATCGGCGCCGGGGTCGCGGTCATCTCGCCGCTCGGACCCATCGGCCTTGACATGGGCTACGGCCTCGACAAGCTCGACGCCACCGGCCGGCGGAAGCCCAGCTGGCAGCTCCACTTCAGACTCGGCAATTTCTTCTGAGCCCCGGGCTCAGCACGCGCAGCACACTTTGAGGGAGGAATCAGGGATGATCGTCGTCGTTCGGAGGCTCGTCACCGGCCTCGCGCTGGGTCTGGCCGCGGCGGGCACCGCGTCCGCCCAACAGCCGCAGGGCGCCACGAGCCCATCGGGCCCGGCCGGCCGCATCGCGTTCGTCAATGCCCGGGCGCTCCTGCAGGGCATGCCGGGTTATGCCAAGGCGGAGAGCCTCTACACCAAGGAAGCCCAGAGGGCTCAGGGCGAGGCCCAGAAGCTCCAGGCGGCCTGGGATTCCACCGTGGCGGCATACCAGCAGTCGCAGGCCATGATGTCGCCTTCGGCTCGCACGTCCCGGGAGCGGGTCCTCAGCGCCCAGAACGACTCCTTGCAGGCCAAGCTCCAGACCCTGCAGGACCGGATCGGCAACCGGGAGCGCGAGCTGCTGCAACCCATGCAGTCCAGGCTCTCGGCCATCATCGACGGGGTTCGGGCCGAGTTGAACTACGCGGTGGTCATCGACATGGGGAACCCGGGAGCCGCGAGCCTGTTCGTCTCGTATGACAAGGCCCTGGACATTACCGCGCTCGTGGCACGTCGGCTCACCCAGAGCAACTGACCGTGCCCCGGGCGACCGTCCCGCTCACTGCGCAGGCGGTCGCCGAGCTGGTTGCCGGCCGTCTCATCGGGGACGGCGCTGGCTTACTGACCGCCGTCGGTCCTCTCGAGGGGGCCGACGGCGGTACCCTTTCCCTCCTCACATCCTCGCGCTACCTGACGGAATTCCGGACCTCGGCGGCCGGAGCCGTCGTGCTCAAGGCCGATGCTGCCGCCGAGCCGGCCGGGCCGCCGGTGCGCATCGTAGTCGCCGATCCTCAGTCGGCCATGGCCCGAGCCGTCGCCGCCATGTTCCCCGCCGCCGCCGACGCGCCGCGCGTCGATCCGAGTGCCCGGCTCGGCCCGGGGACGTCGCTCGGGCGTGATGTGGTGATCGGCGCCCACGCGGTGATCGGCCGCGACGTGCAGCTGGGAGACCGGGTCCGCCTGGGCGCCGGTGTGGTGCTGGAGGACGGGGTGATCATCGGCAACGACAGCGACCTGCAGCATCATGTGGTCTGCTATGCCGGCACCAGGGTGGGCGCCCGGTGCGTCCTCAAAGCCGGTGTGGTGCTCGGCGGCGCGGGCTTCGGCTACATTTCAGGCGGCGACGGACACGTCCGGATCCCCCATGTCGGCGGATGCGTCCTGGGCGACGAGGTGGAAATCGGGTCGAACAGCTGCGTGGACCGCGGCAGCATCGACGACACCATGATCGGCGCCGGCACCAAGCTGGACAACCACGTGCATGTGGGCCACAACGCGCGCATCGGCGCGCGTTGCCTCCTGATGGGCGGCACCGTGATCGCGGGCAGCGCCGAGCTGGGCGACGGCGTCATCGTGGCCGGGCACGGGGCCGTCGCCGGGCACCTCCGGGTCGGGCACGGGGCGCGGGTGGGCGCCAAGTCCGGGGTGATCTCCTCGGTGCCCGACGGGACCGACGTGAGCGGCTTTCCGGCGCGGCCCCACCGCGAGTTCCTGCGGGCCCAGGCCTCGATGTACCGGCTGGCCAAGATCACCGATCAGATCGAAGCCCTCGTGCGAACACGGAGCGGCGATGCCTAGACGGACGATCGCGACGGAAGCGGGACTCTCGGGCATCGGCCTGCACACCGGCGCGTCCACCCGGGTATCCTGCCAACCGGGAAAGCCGGGGCAGGGCGTGCTGTTCCGGAGAACCGACCTCGCCGCCCGGCCGGAGGTTTCGGCGCGGGTTGAAGAAGTCGAGGCCACCGAGCGGCGGACCGCCATCGGCAAGGGCGAGACCACCATCCACACGGTGGAGCATCTTCTGGCCGCGGTCGTGGCGCTCGAGCTGGATGATCTGGTGATCGAGCTGGACGGACCGGAGCCGCCGATCCTCGACGGGTCGTTCGCGCCCTACCTGGCCCTGCTCGAGGGCGCCGGTATCGCCATGCTGGAGGGCGAGCCGTCCCAGTTTCGGGTGACCTCGCCATTCACCGTGACCGAAGGCGAAGCGACCTACGTGGTATCGCCGTCGGAGGGGCTCAAGCTCACCACCACGATCGAATGGAGTCATCCGCTGATTGGGCGGCAGTCCGGCTCATGGGATATCAACCTGGAGACTTTCCGGAGAGACCTGGCGCCGGCCCGGACCTTCGGCTTTACCCACGAAGTGGCAGACCTCCGGAGTCGGGGCCTCCTCAAAGGGGCGTCAACCACCTCGGCGGTGGTGTTGTCCGACACCGGGATCCTCGGCGGTCCCCTGCGCTGGTCCGACGAGTTCGTGCGCCACAAGGCCGGCGATATCGTGGGTGACCTGGCGCTGGTGGGCGGCCGGGTCCAGGCCCACCTCGTCGCGTCGCGCCCCAGCCATCAGGGCAATGTGGCGGTCGCCCGCGCGATCACCCGAATGGCGGAGCAGACTGGAGGAGGTATCCTCGACATCAACCGCATCCTCGAGGTGATTCCGCACCGCTACCCGTTCATCATGATCGATCGGATTCTCGACCTGCAGCCGCGGCGCAGCGTGGTGGGGATCAAGAATGTCACCATCAACGAACCGTTCTTCCAGGGCCATTTCCCCGGACACCCGGTCATGCCGGGGGTGCTGATCATCGAGGCGATGGCGCAGGCCGGCGGCATGCTCCTGATGGACGAGCTGGTGGCGCGGGAAGATCGGGTCGTGTACTTCATGTCGCTCGACAACGTGAAATTCCGGCGGCCGGTGGTACCGGGCGACCAGCTCCGGCTCGAGGTCGAGATGGTCCAGTTCCGGGGCCGCACCTGCCGGCTCAAAGGCGTGGCATTCGTCGACGGCCAGGTGGTGGCGGAGGCCGAGATGATGGCCCGGGTGATGGACCGGTGAGCTCGCGCGTGCATCCCAGCGCCATCGTCGACCCGGCGGCCGTGCTGGGCCGCGAGGTCGAGATCGGGCCGTTCGCGATCGTGGGTCCGGGCTCCCGGGTGGGCGACCGGTGCCGGATCGCGCCGCACGCCACGCTGGAGCGCAATGTCCGGCTGGGCCCGGACGTGAAGGTGGGGCAGGGCAGCATTCTCGGAGGAGACCCGCAGGATCTCAAATACCAGGGGGAGGAATCCTGGGTCGAGGTCGGCGAGGGCACCGTGATCCGCGAGTATGCCACGATCAACCGGGGCACCGCGGCCACCGGGATCACCAGCGTCGGGCGCGGCTGTTTCGTGATGAGCTACGTCCACCTCGCCCACGATTGTCATGTCGGCGATGGCGTGATCATCGCCAACGGAACCCAGCTCGCCGGCCACGTCACCATTCAGGACCGCGCCACCCTCTCGGGTCTGGTGGCCATCCACCAGTTCACCACCATCGGCTGCTTCGCCTTCATCGGCGGGTGCTCCCGGGTGAACCAGGACATCCCGCCCTTCGTGAAGGCGGTGGGAAATCCGATCGAGCTGTACGGACTCAACTCCATCGGCCTGCAGCGCGCCGGATTCCCCGCCGAGACCGTGACGGCCCTGAAGCGGCTGTACCGGCTCTTCTTCAATTCCGAGCTGAACTTCTCCCAGGCCATCGACCGGGCCCGGACCGAGCTGCCGCCGTTGCCGGAGGTCGAGCAGTTCCTCGAATTCGTCTCGAGCTCGCAGCGCGGCGTTCCGGCGTGACCAGGCAGCGGCTCCCGGTGGGTGTGATCGGGGTGGGCGCACTCGGGAAGCACCACGCCCGGCACCTCGCGGGCGCGTCGCAGGCGCGGCTGGTGGGCGTCCACGACACCGACCCGTCCCGCGGCCGCGAGGTGGCCCATCAGTGCGGGGTCCGCTTCTACGACGATGTCGACGCCCTGCTCCAGGACGCCGAGGCGGTCACCATCGCGGTGCCCACCTCGGCTCACGTCGAAGTGGGCCTTCGGGCGCTCGCGCGCGGGCGGGCGGTGCTGATGGAAAAGCCGCTGGCCGCCTCGCTCGAGGAAGCGGACGCCCTGGTGGATGAGGCGGCGCGCCGGCGCGTGCCGCTCGCGGTGGGCCATGTGGAGCGCTTCAACCGGGCCGTGCGGGCAGCGCTCCCGTTCCTCAGCGATCCCCGCTACCTGGAAAGCGACCGGCTCGCGCCGTTCCAGCCCCGGGGAACCGACGTGGCGGTGGTGCTCGATCTGATGATCCACGACCTCGACTTGATTCTCCACTTGACCGGCGGCCTGGCGCCGGTGGACGTGCGCGCCAACGGCATCGCGGTGCTCTCGCCCCATCTCGACATGGCCAATGCCCGGGTCGAGTTCGCCACCGGGGCGGTGGCCAACGTCACCGCCTCGCGGGTGGCGCGGGAGCGGATCCGGCGGCTCCGGATCTTCCAGCCCGACGGGTACCTTTCCCTCGATCTGGCTGAAGGAACCGGCGAATTCATGCGGCTCCGCGACGGCTGGCGCGAGGCCGGCGGGCTCCGGCTCGAAGAGATCGTGGAACGCATGGTGCTGGAGGCTCCCGACGCCGACGCGCTCGGGCTCGAGCTGGAGTCCTTTGTGCGAGCCGCCCGTGGCGACGCGGAATCGGTGGTGACCGGCACGGAAGGGCGCGCGGCGCTGGCCCTCGCCCTGGCGGTCACCGACGCGGTCCAGCACACCCCGGTTTCCGGACACCGCCGGTAAGCGGAGCCGGTTTCCATATGCCCGCCCGTTCACCCCGGGTGTTCCTCTCTGCCGGCGAGCCGTCCGGCGACCTGCACGGCGGCCCGGTGGTGCGGGAGCTGCGGACCCTGCTGCCGGGAATCGCGATCGACGCCCTCGGGGGGAAGGGTATTGCGGCGGCCGGGGCAACGGTCCGCTACCCGATGGAACGGTACTCGGCATTCGGACTCGTGGAGGTGCTGGGCAGCATCCCCGCCCATCTGCGGCTCCTCCGAACCCTCACGAATGAGTTTCGGGCCGGCGTCTATGATCTGGCGCTGCTGATCGACTATCCCGGCTTCAACGTCCGGGTAGCGGAAGCCGCCCACCGGCACGGCGTGAGAGTGCTGTACTACGTGGCCCCCCAGCTGTGGGCCTGGCGCCCGGGACGCGCCCGCCGACTTGCGGGGGCCGTGGATCGCCTGGCCGCGGTCTTGCCCTTCGAGCCGGCGTTCTTCGCCCGCCACGGCATCCGGGCAGAGTACGTGGGGCATCCGCTGCTCGATCGCCCGCCCCTCCCGGCCAGGCGCGCAGCGTGCGATGCTCTGGGGATCGGCCCGGACGAGCGGGTTCTGGGACTCTTCCCCGGCAGTCGGGTCCAGGAGACCGGCCGGCTTTGGGGACCTTTCCGGGAGGCGGCTCTGCGGCTGTTGCGGGACGGCCGTTGCGACCGTGTTGTGGTGGCGGGCACCCCAACCGGGAGCTACCCCGGAGCAGAGCCGTTTCTACTCCACCGCGGCGCCCCGGAACGGGTCTTCGCAGCATCGAACGCGGCCCTGGCCAAGTCGGGCACCACCACCCTCGAGGCGGCGCTGGCGGATCTCCCGATGGTGGTGGCGTATCGGGTCCATCCCTTGACCTCGGTGATGGCCCGGTGGTTGATCACGGTTCCCTGGATCAGCCTGGTGAATCTGGTAGCCGATGCCCGGGTGGTGGACGAGCTGACCCAGGGGGCCGTTACTCCCGATCGGCTGGTGGAGTCGGTGGCGCCACTCCTCGACCCGGACCATCAGAAGACCCGGACTCAGCGCGAGGGCCTCCGGCTGGTGCGCGACCGACTCAATGGCGGCGGCGCGGCGGGACGGGTCGCCGCGATGGCAGCGGAGTTGCTCGGGTGAAGCTCGCGATTTCCCCGAAGCTGGCCGCCCGGCTCCTCGGACCGCTGGTATCGGCGCTGGCCCGTACCTGGCGGGTGGAGACGGTCCATGAGGAGCGGTGGCAGGCGCTAATAGACGCGGGGACACCCCACGTCTTCCTCCTGTGGCACGACGCCCTCCTCCCGCTCCTGTGGCGCCATAGGGGCCGCGACGTCACCATCGTGGTGAGCGAAGCACAGGATGGCCAGTACCTCTCGGAGTACGCCCGTCGCATCGGTTACCGCGAGGCGCGCGGCTCCAGTACCAGAGGCGGGGTCCGGGCGCTGGTCGGAGTGGTGAAGACCCTCCGCGCCGGCGGCGTGGCGGCCTTCACTCCGGACGGACCGCGGGGACCACGGCGGGAGCTCAAGGGCGGCGTGCTATTGGCCGCACAGCGAGGCGGGGGGGTCGTGCTCCCGCTCCACGCCGGGGCGAGCCAGGCGTGGCGGCTGGCGTCCTGGGACCGCTTCCTGGTGCCCAAGCCGTTCGCCAGAGTCAGGATAGTCTACGGGACACCGTTCGAGGTGGGACCCGGGGAGGACGGACTCGCTGCCGCGCGCCTCCGGGCCGAGACCGAGCTGGCCGGCGCCGTACGGGAGGTTCGATGGGACGACGGGGCGACAGACACCGTCTGATCCGGTGGCTGTGGACCAGCCGGCGGGTTGACGCCCGGCTCGCGCGGCTGGCCCTGCTGCCCTTCGCGGCGGTCTGGCGCGCGGGCATGGCCGCCCGGAATCTGGCGTTCGATCGCGGCTGGAGCACGGTGCGCGATTTGCCCCTGCCGGCGGTCGGCGTCGGCAATCTCACCGTGGGAGGCTCCGGAAAGACCCCGATCGCGAGTTGGATCGCGGCCCACTATGCCGCGAAGGGGTTGGTGCCGGGCATCCTGCTCCGCGGTTACGGACGCGATGAAGTTCTGGTTCACCGGCACCAGGTTCCCCTGGCCCGGGTGGTGGCCGATCCCGACCGGATGGCCGGCGCGGAGCGGGCTCTGGCCGAAGGCGCGGAGGTGCTGGTGCTGGACGACGCCTTCCAGCGGCGTGACGTTTGGCGGGACTACAACATTGCGGTGGTGAGCGCGGAGACATCCCGGGCCGTGCCCTGGGCGCTACCCGCGGGGCCCTGGCGCGAAGGACTCGCGGCACTCTCCAGAGCCGATGCGCTGATCGTCACGCGGAAGCGGGCCGATGCGGCGGCCGCCCTGGCGCTCGCCGGCGCACTGGCACCGAGGGTCAAGGGCCCGGTCGGTGTGGTGCATCTCGGCGTGAGCCGATACGAGGGGCTGGTCTCGCACAAGTCCCTCCCGGCTGACGCGCTTCGCGGCAAGCGGGTGGTGGCGGCCTCGGCCATCGCCGATCCCGACGCCTTCGTGGCCCAGACCAAGGCCACGGGCGCCCAGGTTCAGGTGGCCACCTGGCGGGACCACCATGAGTTCCGGGACGAGGACCTGGCCTGGCTCGCCAAGGCCGCGCGGAAGGCGGACTATCTGGTGGTCACTCAAAAAGACGCGGTCAAGCTCAGGGACCGGTGGCCGGCAAGCGTGCCCGAGCCGTTGGTGGCGGTGCTGGACTTCACCTGGGAGCACGGCGAGGCCGCGATCACCGCCGGCCTGGACGCGATCGTCACTCCTGTCGAACGACTCTGAGAATTCGACGCCTCACCAACGGAGCGGAAACCGAGACCATGTCACCCCGAATCGGCGAAACCCTGACGTATCCAGTGGCAAAGGGCGGCATCCGCCCCGAGAAGGACACGTTCCTCGGAGGGGAGAATCCCCTCGAGTCGATGGTGGCGCGCTTCGACGAGGCGGCCCACCACCTCAAGCTCGAGCCAGGGCTCAGCAAGGTGCTCAAGCACCCCGAGAAACAGCTCATCGTCGCCTGTCCGGTCCTGCTGGACAACGGCGAGGTCGAGGTATTCACCGGCTACCGCGTCCTGCACAACACTGCGCGCGGCCCGGGCAAGGGCGGGATCCGGTTCGACATGCAGGTGACACTGGACGAGGTGAAGGCACTCGCTGCCTGGATGACCTGGAAGTGCGCCGTGGTGAACCTGCCGTTCGGCGGCTCCAAGGGTGGGGTGATCTGCGATCCGTCCACGATGTCCATGGCGGAGCTGGAGCGGCTGACCCGGCGCTACACCTCGGGCATCATCGACCTGCTGGGCCCGGACTCCGACGTGCCGGCGCCGGACGTCAACACCAACGAACGGATGATGGCGTGGATCATGGACACCTACTCCATGCAGAAACGCCACACCGTCACCGCCGTCGTCACCGGCAAACCGGTTGCCATGGGTGGCTCGCTGGGCCGGCGCGAGGCAACCGGCCGCGGCGTCATGATCACTGCGGTCGAAGCGCTCAAGCTCCGCAACAGGCCGATTCCGGGGACGCGCGTGGTCGTGCAGGGCTTCGGCAACGTCGGATCGATCAGCGCCGAGCTCATGGCGGCTCAGGGAATGAAAATCCTGGCGGTGAGCGACAAGGAGGGCGGCATCTACAACCGCGCGGGCCTCGACATCAAGGAGGTCCTGGCGCACGTCAAGGAGCACAAGTACCTCAAGTCCTACTCCAAGGCCGACCGGGTAACCAACGCCGAGCTCCTCGAGCTCGATTGTGACGTGCTGGTGCCGGCGGCCCTCGAAAACGTCATCACGGACGCCAACGCCGCGCGGATCAAGGGCAAGATCATCTGCGAGGGCGCCAACGGGCCCACCAGCGCCGACGCCGACCAGATCCTGCAGGACGCCGGGATTCTCGTTGTGCCGGACATCCTGGCCAACGCCGGCGGCGTGACCGTGAGCTATTTCGAGTGGGTCCAGGACCGCGGCGGCTACTTCTGGGACGAGGAGACGGTCAACAGCAGGCTGGAGAAGATCATGGTCAGCTCCTTCCAGGAATGTACCGCGATGGCCCAGCGGAGCTCGGTAAGCATGCGGATCGCGGCGTATATGGTCGCGATCGACCGCGTGGCGGCGGTCCACCGGCTGCGCGGGATGTATGCGTGAGGCAGGGGCTCTGGAACGAGTCATTGCGAGCCGCCCGCTGGAACCAGTCATTGCGAGCCGCCCTTGGCGGCGAAGCAATCTAGGGGCTGGGGTGGAAGCTCATCTCATCGCGGTGGGAAAACTCCGCCCGTACTACCGCGACGCGTGCGACGACTACCTCCGCCGGCTGTCTCGCTATGGCCCAGTCACCGAGCGCGAGGTCCGGGAGGCGGGGCGGGTTACCAACGCGGCGCTGCGGCGACGGGAGGAATCGGCCCGGCTCGCGGCCGCACTGCCCGCGGGGGCCCGGCTGGTCCTGCTCGACCAGGGCGGCACCGAATGGTCGAGCGAGGAGCTGGCCCGCCGCCTTGACACCTGGCGCCTGGCCGCGGCCCCGGTCACCCTGATCATCGGCGGAGCGTACGGCGTCACGCCGGAGCTCATTGCCAGGGTCTCCTCCCGATGGAGCCTGGGGCCGCTGACGCTGCCCCACGAGCTGGCCCGGGTCGTCGTGCTGGAGCAATGGTATCGCGCCTGGACGATCCTCCGGGGCGAGCCGTATCACAAAGGGTCCTGATGAAACCCGTATGAGCCTCCCGATTCACGACACGCCGCTCGCCGGGGCTCCGCGCCTTCCTGAACTCCGGGAGGGACGGTGGAACGAGGCGCTCGCTCCCGCGCTCATCGAAGCGCCGGGCACGGCGGCAATCCTCGCGCGCCTTCGGGCGCCCGGTGCACTGGTGGTCACGACCGGCCAGCAGCCCGGTTTGTTCACCGGACCCGCGCTCACCGTCTCCAAGGCATTCTCGGCGCGAGGCGTTGCACGGGTGCTGGAGCGGGAGTGGAAGCGCCCCGTCGTGCCGGTGTACTGGGTGCCCGGCGACGACCACGACTTCGACGAAGTGGCGTCGGTAGCCTGGCTGGCGGGGGATGGCGGCCTCATCCGTGCGGCCCTCGACCTCCGCTCGGCCGAGGGACCGCTCACCTCGATGTCCCGGCAGTCGCTTGGTGAGAGCGTCCTGGCGGCGCTCGATGCGTTCGAACAATCCCTCCCGGCGTCCGAGGCCCGGGACCGGACGACGGAGTGGCTGCGGCGGCACTATGCGCCGGTCCATACCGTCGCGGGGGCGTTCGGCCGCGCAATGGCCGAGCTGCTGGCGCCGTTTGGAATCGCCTGCTTCGACTCCACCCACCCATCGGCCAAGGCTGCCGCGTCCCCGCTGTTCATCCATGCACTGCGCGAGACGCAGGCCCTGGACCGGGCTCTCACGGCTCGAGCCCAGATGCTGGCGGCGGACGGTGTCGTGCACGGCGTGGCGGTGGGCGAGGGCGCGTCTCTCGTGTTCCTGGAGGACTCCTCCGGGCGAGACCGCCTCATGGCGGAAGGAGAGCGCTTCGTCACCCGTCGGGGCCGGCACGTCCTCACTCTGTCCGAGCTCGAGACCATCGCGCAGCGGGAACCGGAACGGCTTTCCGGCAACGTACTCCTCCGGCCGGCGGTGGAGGCGTACCTGTTGCCCACCGTGGCCTACCTGGCCGGGCCCGGCGAGCTCCGCTACCTCGCCCTGACGCCGCCGGTCTACACGCACCTCGGCGTTCAGCGCCAGCGTCCGCTGCCGCGATGGTCGGGACTGTTCGTGGAGCCGCGGGTGACCCGGATTCTCGCCAAGTTCTCCATCTCGCTCGCGGACCTGCTCGATGAGAGCGGCCGGCTGGAGTCACGGCTGGCCCAGGAGGCGCTCCCGCCCGGCACCGAGGCCGCGTTCGAGGCGCTCCGCTCGGCCGTTGGCTCCGCCTATGAACCGGTGATCGAGATCGCCGCCGCGGTCGATCCGACGATGGAGCGCCCTGCCGCCGCGGCCCGCGGCCAGGCGCTTTTCGCGGCCCAGGAGCTGGAGAAGAAGCTGCTGCAGCACGCGCGGAAGCGGGAGAGCACCGAGCTGGCGCAGGTGGCCCGCGCCCGGCTGTCCCTGACGCCGGAAGGCAAGCCGCAGGAACGGATCCTCTCCATGGCGGGGTTCATGGGACGGTACGGCTGGGAGCTGGTGGACGCGCTGTGCGGCCATGTCGAGGAATGGTATGCCCGGGCTCTTGTAGCCGCCTCACCGACCCGATAAACTCGACCCATGCGGCTTATCGGACTCATCCTGCTGGTGGTGCTGATCATTCCGGTCTTCGCCATCCTGACGGATTCGCCACTCGGACGGGCGCTCGCGCGGCGCCTCGAGGGCCGGAATGCGCCGCCGCCCGAGCTCCGGGAACTCGCGGAGCGCGTCGAGGTCCTTTCGGGTGAGGTGGACGACCTGACCCGCGCGGTGGAAACCCTCAAGGAAGAAAATCAGTTCCTGCAACGCCTGCTCGAGGAGGGTGGGGGACGGCGGCCGCTGCCGCCCGGGCCTTCGCTCTGAAGCTGCCGCCGCGCGGGGCCTCCACGATGGTGGCTGCGGGAATCCTGCTGAGCCGGCTCTCCGGGCTAGTGCGCCAGCGGGTGCTTTCCCAGTTTCTCGGTCTTTCGCCGGCCGCCGACGCATTCAACGCCGCGTTCCGGATCCCCAACTTTCTCCAGAATCTGTTCGGCGAAGGAGTGCTGTCCGCCTCCTTCATCCCGGCCTATGCCCGGCTCCGGGCCGAAGGTCGCGAAGCGGATGCACGACGCCTGGCCGGCGCGGTGTTCGGCGCCGGCTCCCTGCTGGTCGCCGTCGTCGTGGCCCTCGGGATAACGCTCACCCCGTGGCTGGTGAGCGCCCTGTTTCCCGGCTTCCACGGCAGTCAGCGACTCCTGACCATCCAGCTGGTCCGGATTCTCTTCCCGGGCGTGGGCCTGCTGGTGCTTTCGGCGTGGTGCCTGAGCATCCTCAACAGCCACCGGAAATTCTTCCTGTCCTACGCCGCGCCGGTGGTGTGGAACATCGCCATCATTACCGCCACGTTGGCCGCGGGCGCCGGCCGCCCCCTGGAAACGATCGTCCTCTGGTCTGCCTGGGGCGCGGTCGTGGGCAGCGCGCTGCAGTTCCTGGTGCAGCTCCCGGTCGTGCTTCGGCTCACCTCCGGGCTCACGGTGTCGCTGGGTCGCGGCGATCCCCATGTTGGTCGGGTGTTCTCCACCTTTCTCCCGGCCTTCGTCACCCGCGGCGTTACCCAGATCAGCGCGTTCATCGACGGAATTCTGGCCAGCCTGCTCCCGGCGGGTGCGGTGACCGCGCTGGCCAACGCCCAGACGCTCTACTCGCTGCCGGTCAGCCTCTTCGGCATGTCCATCTCCGCGGCGGAGCTTCCCGAATTCTCTGCGGCTGCGATCGGAGGGGAGAGTGCCCACGGCATGCTCCGGGAACGGCTCGAAGACGCCTCCCGTCGCGTCGCGTTCTTCATCGTCCCCACCGTGGTTGGATTTGCGGTATTGGGCCACGTCATAGCGGCCGTCCTCTTTCAGGCCGGGCGATTCGGTCCGGAAGACGCCCGCTACGTCTGGGCCATCCTGGCCGGCTCCACCATCGGACTGCTGGCCACCACGCAGGGCCGGCTCTACAGCTCGGTGTTCTACGCGCTGCACGACACGAAGACTCCGCTCCGCTACGCTGGCGTGCGCGTCCTGCTCGCCTCGGCGCTGGGCTACCTGGCGGCGGTCCAGCTGCCGCCGGCGCTCGGGCTGGCCCCACGATGGGGAGCGGCCGGCATCACCGCGGCAACCGGCCTGGCGGGCTGGGCCGAGTTCATACTGCTCCGGCGGAGCCTCTCGGCGCGGATCGGGCGGATTCAGGTCAGGCCGAGTTACCTCGCACGCCTGTGGGGTCCGGCCATCGGCGCCGGCGCGGTCGGCTGGTTGATACTGCGGCAAGTGAGCGACACGCTTGGACCGCTACCCCGGGCCGTGCTGGTGCTCACGCCATTCGGAATTATCTATCTGATCGGAACCGCCCTCCTCAATGTGCCCCAGGCGCGAGGGCTGATCGACCGCGTGCGCAGAAGAGCATGACCGTGCCGGGACTTCCCGATTCCCTCCAGCGGAAGCTGGATTCGCTCCCCGACGGCCCCGGGGTGTACCTCTGGAAAGACGCCGCCGGAAAGGTCTTGTACGTCGGCAAAGCGCGGAACCTTCGCAGCAGGGTGCGCAGCTACTTCCTCAACGATCACGCCGGCAGTGCTAAGAATCAGCTCTTGATGCGGCTGGTCACCGATGTCGAGACGATCGTGGTGGCCAGCGAAACCCAGTCGCTGCTCCTCGAGAACAACCTGATCAAGGAGTACCAGCCCCGGTTCAACGTCACCCTCAAGGACGACAAGAGCTATCCCTCGATCGCGGTGACCCTCAAGGATCCCTTTCCCCGCGTCCTGGTCACCCGCCGGCGCGATCTGCCCGGGGCCCGGTATTTCGGGCCGTACACCGACGTGGGCGAGATGCGCCGCACCCTGGCGCTGGTGCGCCGGATTTTCACGGTGCGGAGCTGCGACGACGACATACCCCGCGAACGCCGCGAGCGACCCTGCCTCGACTTCTACATCGGGCGCTGCCGCGCACCATGTGTGGGCCGCCAGGACGAGGCGTCCTATCGCGCCATGGTCGGCGAAGTGGTGTCCTTCCTGGAGGGTCGGACGGTCGACGTCCGGAGCCGGCTCCGGGAAATGATGCAGGAGGGCAGCACCGCCGAGGACTTCGAGCGGGCCAAGGATCTCCGCGACTCGCTGCGCTGGCTGGAGCAGGTGGACACGCCCGCGACCGTCGAGGTGGTGGGGACCGGTGACGCCGACGTGATCGGCTACGCGCGGGATGGAGACGACGCCGTGGGAGTGCTGTTCCGGGTGCGCGAAGGCCGGGTGGTGCATCGCGAGCATCGGTTTCTCGAGAACGTCGAAGAAGAGGGCGACGACGCGATTCTCGAGGCCTATCTGGTGCGCTGCTATATCCCGCTGGAAGGCCGCGCCCGGCGGGTCGTTCTCCCATTTCCGCCGGCGGAGCAGGCCCAGATCGCCGCACTGGTCCCCGAATCGCGCTGGAGCGTTCCGCAGCGCGGCACCGCGCGGAACTGGCTCGATCTGGCGGAGCGGAACGCCCGGCACCTGCTGGAGAGTCTCCGGCTCGAGTCGTTCGAGTCGGATGAGCGGGCCGACGACCCGGTCTACGCGCTAGGCCGGGACCTTGGCCTCGCCATCGTGCCCCGCATTCTGGTGTGCGTGGACATCTCCACCAATCAGGGCAAGGACACGGTCGGATCACTGGTCACCTTCGAAGGCGGGCGCCCCAAGAAGAGCGAATACCGGAAATTCAAGATCAAGGGCGAAGGCCAGCAGGACGACTACGCCGCGATCCACGAAGTGGTAACCCGGTATCTCACCCGGCGCCGCGATGAAAGCAAACCGACCCCCGATCTCATGGTCATCGATGGCGGAAAGGGTCAGCTCGGCGCCGCGCTGGAAGCCGCCACCGCACTCGGCATGCAACAGATCCCGTTCATCGGGCTGGCCAAACGCGAGGAGGAGGTGTTCCTGCCCGGTCGTGCCGATCCGTTGCGCCTGCCTCGCCGAAGCCCCTCGCTTCGCCTGCTGCAACGCGCGCGCGACGAGGCCCACCGGTTCGGGCTCGCCTATAACCGGGTCCGCCGATCGGCGCGAACCATCACATCGGCGCTCCTGGAGATTCCCGGCGTCGGCGCCGAGCGGCGGCGCCGGCTGCTCGAACGATTCGGCAGCCTGGCCGGGGTGAAGAGCGCGTCTATCGCGGAAATCGCCGAGCTCCCCGGTTTCTCGACCGGGCTCGCCACCCGCGTACTCGGCCACCTCGAGGGAAGGAAACAGTGACGATGGACTGGGTGCTCCGGTGTTCGGCCTGCGGCAGCGCCGCGGAGCCCGCGGGCCTACCGACCGTGTGCGAGTGCGGCCAGCCGTGGCTGGTGCGTTACCCGGAGCGCCGCCCCGACCCGGCGGCCCGCGCGGGGATTGCCGCACTGCGCGGGATGTGGCGCTTCCGGCCGTTTCTCCCGCTGGCCGGCGGGGAAGAACCCATCACGCTCGGCGAGGGCGACACGCCGCTCCTTGCCGTGCCCCGGCTCGCCGCCCGAATCGGCGTGCCCGGTCTTCTGGTCAAGGACGAAGGCACCAATCCGACCGGCAGCTTCAAGTCCCGCGGGCTCTCGGCAGCGGTGACCCGCGCCGCGACTGGAGGCGCGCGCGCCTTCACCCTGCCAACGGCGGGAAACGCCGGAGTCGCCGCCGCGGCGTACGGTGCCCGTGCCGGCATTCCGGTTCGAGTCTACGCCCCGAAGACCACGCCCGCCACTATCCTGGCCCAGATCAGGAGCTACGGCGCCGACCTCCGTTTGCTGGACGGCCACATCGGCGACTGCGGCGAGGCCAGCCGCGCCCACTCCGCCGAGAGCGGCGCCTTCGATCTCTCCACTCTCCGAGAGCCCTATCGCATCGAGGGCAAGAAAACCCTCGGCCTCGAGCTGGCGGAACAGCTCGGGTGGACGCTGCCCGACGCCATCATTTACCCCACCGGAGGCGGCACCGGGCTCATCGGGATGTGGAAGGTGTTCCAGGAGCTCGCGGCGGCCGGCTGGGTGCGCGGGTCGCTCCCGCGGATGTACACGGTGCAGGCGGAGGGTTGCGCACCGGTGGTCAAGGCCTTTCACGAGGGCGCGGAGCGCTGCACGCCGTGGCCGGATCCACGGACCATCGCGAGCGGGTTACGGGTTCCCGGCGCCCTGGGCGATCGGCTCATGCTCCGGGCGCTCCGCGAGAGCGGCGGCGGTGCCGTCGCCGTGAGCGACAGCGAGCTGGCCCAGGACGCGGCACAGGGCAGCCGGCTCGAAGGGATCGATTTCGCCCCCGAAGGAGGTGCCGCGATTGCCGCCGCCCGCGCGCTCCGCGCGGGGGGTGTGCTCCTGCCCGAGGATCGAGTCGTCCTTTTCAACACCGGAGCCGGATGGCTCTACCGCGATCCGGCGGAATTGCCCCGGGGTTGATTCGGAGCGATATTTTAAGTCTATGGCCGGCCATAAGTTCGCCATTCTTGATCCGGCCGCCGGAATCAGCGGAGACATGCTGCTGGGAGCCCTCATCGACGCGGGTGCTCCGGCCGAGTGGCTGACGGGATTGCCCGCTCGATTGGGCATTCCTGAGGTGACGGTCGAGCTCGAGTCGGTGATGCGGTGCAGCATCCGATCACGCAAGGTGACGGTGCGGTTGCCCGGCGGGGCGGTGGAGGAGCCGGGGGATGTCGAGCACGAGCATGCTCATGCTCACGCCCAGCCGCACGGACCACACCGGCACGTCAAGACGCTGATCACGCTGATCGAACAGGCGCCGCTCTCGCCCCGGACGCGCGAGCTTGCCACCCGCGCCTTCCGGCTCGTGGCGGAGGCCGAAGGCAGGGTGCACGGCATCGCCCCGGAGCGAGTGGCGCTTCACGAGGTCGGCGCCTATGACGCGCTGGTGGATATCGTGGGTGGCATCGAGGGATTCGAGCAGTTGGACATTGACCGGGTGTACGCACTGCCCGCCGCGATGGGCTCGGGATGGGTCAGAGCCGCCCATGGCCTGCTCCCGGTGCCCGCTCCCGCCACCACCATCCTCGCGGAGGGCCTTGCGGTGAGCACGGCGAGCTTCATCACCGGCGAAGCCACGACGCCCACCGGCGCGGCGCTGCTCCGCGTGCTCTCCTGCGGCGCCCCACCGGCCCACTGGCGGCCGGTCCGCACCGCGTGGGGCGCCGGTACGCGCGATCCCGAAGGCTGGCCTAATGCACTCCGGCTGATCGTGGCGGAGGGGGCGCAGGAGGCCGGTCAGGTCGTTCTCCTGGCCACCGACGTGGACGACCTGAGCCCTGAATACCTCGAGCCGCTTCGGGAGGCGGTCAGTGCGGCCGGCGCCATCGACGTCCAGATTTGGCCCACCCACATGAAGAAGGGCCGGATTGGATTTCGTATTGAGATCATGTGTCCCCCCGATCGGGCGGACGCGGTGGCGGAATCGGTCTTCCGCCACAGCACCACAGCGGGCTTGCGTCGCTCGACCGCCGAGCGTATCACCCTGCCTCGGCGGGAGTGGACCCTGCGGACCGGGGATGGCGGCGCGGTGCGGATGAAGACCGTGAATGCGCCAGGAGGTCCGCGGGCCAAACCTGAATTCGACGACGTGGTCGCCGAGGCGCGCCGCAGCGGCCGTCCGGCACACGAGCTGGCTCGAGAGCTTCAAGACCAGGCTGGACGGCACACCCACGCTTCCGTGGGCGCGCCCGGCGGCCGGACCACCGTACCCAAGGAGTCGGAATGACCACGCGTGCCACGATCCTCGTTTTCGCGGCGGCACTGGCGGCGGGCCCGCTCGCCGCACAGCAGGGGATCAACCTTCGTCTCGCCCAGGGGCAGCCGGCCCGGTACACGCCGCCCCTGTGCCCGCTCAAGGCGATCAACTCGAAGGTGAAAAAGGGCGAGGAGGTGCTCCGCAAGGCCTTTGACGCGAAGGTGCCCACCGAGCGGGCCGCGCTGCTCGCCGAGGCTCGGCAGAACCTGGTGACGGCCATCGTGCAGGAGGCCCAGGCCGGCAACGCCGCGGCATGGTATTACCTAGGCCGGGTGGCCCTGTTGCGGGGAGACCCCGCGGAAACCGATTCCGCCTTCACCAAGGCGCAGGAGCTGGTGCCCTCCTGCGAAATCGACATCACCCAGTACCGGCAGAACAACTGGGCTATGCTTGCCAACACCGGCATCGAGTTCCAGAAGAAGAATGAAATCGACAGCGCCCTGGCCCTGTTCCGGGATGCGTCGCTCCTGTTCCGTGGGCTCCCGCACGTCTATGCCAACATGGGCGTCGTGTACGCAGGTGCGGGCAAGGACGACAGCGCCGCGATCTACTTCGCCAAGTCGCTGGAGATCGCCGAGAAAGACACTACGCTTATCGAAGACCGCAACGGCGCGGCGCTGAACCTCTCGATCATGTATCAGCGGCTCGGCAAGTACCCTGACGCCATCAAGCTGCTCCACAAATACCTGGGCTGGAAGCAGCAAGCTAGAACGGCCAGAGTGGAGGAATTGCGAAAGGCCGGCAAGGCCGATAGCGCTGCTCAGTTGGAGAGGACCCCGCTCGATACCGAGGCGCAACGCGCCCTCGCGGCCGCCTTCCGCAGCGCCGGGATGACCGACAGCGCCGAAGCCGTCGAGCTGGGCATGGTTGCGCAGTTCGCCAAGGCCAATCTCGATTCGCTGGATACCCAGGATCTGATGGCGGTGGGTGTGTCCGCGTTCAACGCCCAGCGATACCCCGAAGCCGAGATCGCCTTCGCAAAGGCGATCAAGCGCAATCCATGGGGCCGGGACTCACGGTACAACCTGGCCAATGCCTATTTCGCCATGTCCCGACGGGCCCACGACAAGGCAGATTCCCTGCGCAAGGCTAAGGCGGTCGATAGCGCGGCCGTGTACGACGCCATCGGGGCGCGACACGACAGCGCGCTGGTCCGGGAGACGTCCAAACTGCTCGAGATCGAGCCGATGAACGAAGACGGCCTCCGGCTCCTCGCGGCGGGGCAGCGGGCGCTCAAGCAGGAGGCGGCGGTCATCAAGACCGCGGAGAAGTTGGTTGCCCTGCCGTTCACGATCGATGTGGGCTCGTTCCAGATGGGGCACTCGGGAGCAAAGCTGAGTTGGGCAGCGACTGGGCGAAATCCGACAAGTATCGAGGACAGGCCGCTACCCCTGGACACAGTTAGGCTTGCGATAGAGTTTTTGGATCTGAGCGGAAAGGTCTTAGACTCTCAAGAGATCAAAGTCCCTCCTTTGACGGTCAGAGTCGGAATGGCGGACAGTGTAGTCAAAGCCATTCTCGGGCAGCCCCAACGAACGACTGCGGCCGCCTCGCCAAGTGCGGAGGCAGAGTGGGTGTACAGCCCGACTCTGTCAGTGTACTTCGATCGAGGAAAGAAGGCATCTGGCATCAAGACAACTTCGGACAAGGCCTCTCGTGCGGAATTCTATGGAACCAAGAAGGAGTTCGCGCTAAGCGGGAATGGCGCGGGGATAGTGGGATGGCGGTACCGGCGGAAATAGAGCGCCCTAGTTGGCTGCACCGTATGAGCTTTCGCTATTAGCCTCTCCTTCGAAGGCAAGCAGATGCGAACGGTCTTGGTTGTGGTCCTCACCGCCGCCTTGGCGTCTCCCCTGGGGGCACAGAGGAATTGTGTGAAGGGCAAACCATGCGGAAACACGTGTATTGCCCGGGACAAGGTTTGCCATGTGGGATCTGGATCAGCTCTTCCCGCGACGCCGCGCCCATTGGTCACCGCTTCTCCGACTGGTCCGGGAACGGCGTTCCCGGACACGATCCGGTGGATCGGCTGGCGTGAGGCGAGGCTCTATTTTCGTGCGAATTGCATTCCGGCCTCAACGGTGCCACTGGCCGAGCGGATGTACTTCCAGACAGAGACGCAGGCGAAGGACTCAGGCCTCAAGCGCTCGAACGGGGATGTGGATTGCAAGAGCCCATAGAGCTAATTTCCTGCGCTCGCACGCTTGGGTTAACCCTGCTCATGGTTTCCATGGTTTGCGGGGAATGTCCGAAGGCGTAGTTTTCCGTCCCGCCGTTGCCGGTTGACTGCAATGAGGGCTTGGCGCATACTCGGATAGACTGCGGGCGTAATTCAGTGGTAGACTGCCAGCTTCCCAAGCTGGACGTCGCCGGTTCGAGTCCGGTCGCCCGCTCTCTGGTAAGCTGTTGATCCGCAACGCAGACGGCCGCCCCGACCGGGTGGCCGTTTCGCTGTTCTGGACAGGCAGTGGCCCAGTTAGTGGCCCAACACGATTTCGAGGAGAGGAAGACCCGTGGTTCACTGTTGGGCATCCCGTCTAGACCCCTGCAGCTCCCAGCAGTCCCGGGAGCACCTGATCACTGAATCGATCTGGGAAGGGGACGGGATTGAGATTGTGGGACTACCTTGGTGCAAAGACGAGCCCAAGCGAGTAGGGCTAGGATCGTTGACCGCCAAGATCCTTTGCCGTTCGCATAACAGCAGACTCTCCCCGTTGGATCAGGCCGCCAAGGACGCTTTCGACGGGTTGAGAAAAGGCACTGTTCTCGGCAATGATCGCGCGAAGCTTCGACCCCGCAAATGGAAGGTTCGGAGGACCGAAATACTGGGTTTGTTGCTCGAGAGGTGGTTTCTCAAGACAGCGATCAATGTTGCCGTCACGCACCCGGCGGGCCTCACGTGGGAACTGACGGGATCCCCGGCTGAGGAACCTCCAGACGCGTTGGTTCAGATAGCCTACGGTGCGGCGAGCTTTCAAGAACCCATGGGGCTGTACTGTGTAGCTGACCTGGGAGAGGACATAGAAATGAGCGATGCCCTACACTTTGCCCCGCTCCTGGTTAAGGGGCAATCGATTATCGGCGCCCTATTTCTGTTCCGCGGATTCCGGTTCTTACTTCACCTCGACCCCCGGCGATTGCCCGATGCTTTGAACTTGCCCGCAAGCGCAAGTAATGATCCCCGATGGAGGACCGGCGGGCTACTCTACCACCTCAAAGAGATAAACTTTCGTATCGCCAAGAAACGATCGCACTATGTTCAATTCCTGTGGCACGTTCAGTCCCTAACGAAAGACGTCGGTCGTCGCCTGGCCTAGCTTCCAAGGGATTCGCGCGATGGGGGGACTATCCAAAAAGTGATCGAGCTGTTGGCCTCGATGTCGGTCCTGGCCCTATTGGGCGCGATCCTCTACGTCCTCGTCGATATGCGAAACCAACAGCGCCAGGCCATCGAGCAGGGCATGGGACAGTTCATGGAAGTCCTGGAGGAGACAATCGGAGAGCCTTTAGGAACCTCAACAGGGAATGCTGAGCATGGCCCAGGCGACCATACTTAACGGGGTGGTTGATACCAAGGGCGGCTACCATGTGGCCGGGGAGAATTTGGTGACGGTGCTGCACCTGATCGAGAAGCGGAGCGGGCTCCGACCGCTTATCCCAAACACCATGAATGTTCGACTCGTCGCGGACTACACCGTGGTCCCCACTTTCGTGGTGACGCGACAGGAGTACAAGAAGCACAATGAAGAGCTCCGATTTTGCCCCTGCACAGTGGCGGGGATTCCCTGCCTTCTAATGCGGCCCGATAGTCACGAAAGAGGAAGTAGCCACGGCCGCGCCTACTTGGAAGTCATGAGCACCGTCTGGCTACGCGAAACCCTGGGACTGGTGGACGGGAGTCCGGTGGCCGTGGAGATCCCAGTGCAGCTCGGGTGGAAGGCGGATACGTGAAGACCAGTCGAACGCTCAACCCCCTCCATTTCGAGGACCTGGAGCCACACCGTTTTGAGGACCTGGCACGCCAGCTGGTCTATGATCTCAAACCGTGGGCTACGATAGAGGCAACTGGGCGGCTAGGCGGGGACAGGGGCTTCGATATTCGCGCAGTCGAGCGGCTGTCAGCCGAAGCCTCGGCCCCACAAGAGGAAGATGGAGATCCGGGTGATGCGCCGGCAGTTGTTGAGCGGGTCTGGCAGATTCAGTGCAAACGGGAGAAGACGTTACCGCCGGCCAAAGTCGTGATCCTTGTGCAGGAGGCCATGCCGGCCGCCGGAATTGTACCATATGGCTTCCTGCTGGTTGCCGCCTGCGATCTGTCGGCCAAGGCTAGAGAAGCCCTCCGAGCAGAGCTCACCGCGCGTGGTGTCGAAGAGTTCCTCGTATGGGGCCGCGCCGAGCTGGAAGACCTGTTGTTTCAGCCGCGCAACGATCACCTTCTCTTTGCATACTTCGGTATCTCCCTGCAGGTACGGAGACGGTCCCAGCGCACTCTGCTGAGTGGGCGACTCACTCTGAAGCGTCGGCTGGTGAAAGTGCTGGGCGAACTGAATCAGGAGAATCGCGTACCAGTTCTTCTTCGGGATGCGCTTGCTGAAGACTACCCACACCCGGAGGATGTTGATTCATTTAGGAAGCAGCCGCGCTGGCGGTATTATCTGTTTCGGGGGCAGGTGATACCCGACCATCTCGCATTCGTCGTCAAGGACCACCACGCCTGGGCGAAATTCGAGGCGGCTGAGTACGACTATTTGCCGATATTCGATGCAGCATTTCCGCTTCATCCTGAGCTGGTATATGGGCCACCCCGCGAAGAGCTTAGGACCCCTGAGAGCGAAAACGCCGGCAGGTTTTGGCGCACCGAAGTACCGGAGAATGAGCAGGCCAGATATGTCACTTTCGGTTTCGTCCATTACG
>JAXIPC010000160.1:0-14804 GCA_045403135.1 Gemmatimonadales bacterium
GGTCACCATATCGATACCATATCGATACCATCGTCCAATAGCTCTGCATTACACCGGCCGATAACATGGGCACTTGACTGTGCGGGCTGTTCGCCGCCCCCTCCACCGCCCAACCCATTCCCCAGGAGACTCCAATGACCACCACCATGCCGAAGCAGAAGGAGAGCCGCGCCACGACCGACGCTATTCGCCCCTTCACGATCCAGGTTTCGGACGAGGCGCTCGCCGACCTGAAACGCCGCATTGTCGCGATGAACTGGCCCGACAAGGAGACCGTCACCGATGGCTCGCAAGGCGTGCAGCTCGCGCTGGCCCAAAAGCTAGCCCGCTACTGGGCAACGGAGTATGACTGGCGCAAGGTCGAGGCAAAGCTGAACTCCTACCCCAATTTCCTCACCGAGATCGACGGCCTCGACATTCATTTCATGCACATTCGTTCAAAGCATGAGAATGCGCTGCCGCTCATCGTCACCCACGGCTGGCCCGGCTCGCCCATCGAGCAGCTGAAGATCATCGATCCGCTGACCAACCCCACCGCTCACGGCGGCAGCGCGTCGGACGCCTTCCACGTGGTGATCCCGTCGATGGCCGGCTACGGGTTTTCAGGCAAGCCCACTGCGCCGGGTTGGGACCCCGCTCACATGGCGCGGGCGTGGGTGGAGCTGATGAAGCGCCTGGGCTACCGGAAGTTCGCGGCGCAAGGCGGCGATTGGGGTGGGTTCGTCACGAACCAGATGGCGCTGCAGGCACCTCCGGAGTTGATCGGCATCCATTTGAACTTCGCAGGTACCGCGCCGTCCGACGTTTCCAAGGCACTTCAGTCCGGCGGCCCGCCGCCGGCCGGTCTCTCGGCTGAGGAGCAGCGGGCATACGACCAGATAGGGGCCCTTTACCGGCAAATCCCTACGCAAGTGATGATGGCCTCACACCCGCAGACACTGTACGGGTTGGCGGACTCACCCGTCGCCCTTGCCGCCTGGCTGATCGACCACGACGTGGCGAGCTACGGGCACATCGCGAAACTCTTTCTCGATGGGGAGCCCTACGGCGAGCTGACCCGAGACGACATCCTCGACAACATCACCCTTTTCTGGTTGACGAACACGGGTGTGTCCAGCGCTCGTCTCTATGTGGAATACAAGGGCGCCTTCTTCAACGACTTCAACATCTCCGTTCCGGCCGCCGTTAGCGTTTTCCCTGAAGAGGTCTACCAGGCTCCGCGGAGTTGGACCGAGCGGGCCTACCCCAATCTGACCCTCTACAAGAAGCACGACAAAGGCGGGCACTTCGCGGCGTGGGAACAGCCTGAACTCCTGGTGGGCGATCTCCGCGCAGGGTTCAAGTCGCTGCGGTAGGTCACGGAAGTTCAAATGGCATCTACTCCAACGCTATCGCAACCCATTCACCAGGAGAAGCCCATGACCACCACCATGACTCAGAAGCCGGAAGGCCGTCCCGCCGCCGACGCCATTCGCCCCTTCACGTTCCTGGCGTCGGACGAGGAGCTCGCCGACCTGAAACGCCGCATTCTTGCCACGCGCTGGCCCGGCAAGGAGACCGTCTCCGACGACACGCAAGGCGTGCAGCTCGCGACCGCTCAGAAGCTCGCCCGCTACTGGGCGACGGAATACGACTGGCGCAAGGTCGAGGCGAGACTGAGTTCGTACCCGCACTTCATCACCGAGATTGACGGGCTGGACATCCATTTCATCCACGTGCGTTCGAAGCATGAGAACGCCCTGCCGATCATCATCAACCACGGCTGGCCCGGCTCGACCATCGAGCAGCTCAAGCTCATCGAACCGCTGACCAATCCCACGGCCCACGGTGGGAGCGCCGAGGACGCGTTTCACGTGGTGATTCCGTCCATGCCGGGCTACGGCTTCTCGGGCAAGCCGACCACGGCCGGCTGGGGCCCCGAACGGATTGCCCGGGCCTGGGCCACCCTGATGGAGCGCCTGGGATACCAGCGCTACGCCGCGCAAGGCGGCGATTGGGGTGCGCTCATCGTCGACATGATGGGTGTGCAGGCACCGGCAGGACTGATTGGCATTCACACCAACATGGCCGGCGCGGTTCCGTCCGAGGTCGATGCGGCGGCCTTCGCCGGCGCAGCGCCGCCTCCCGGCCTCGACGAAGAGGAGAAACGATCTTTCGAGCACGTCTCCTACTTCTACAAGTTTGGCCTCGGCTATGCCCTGGAGATGGGGAACCGGCCGCAGACGCTGTATGGGCTCGAGGATTCCCCGGTGGCCTTGGCCGCGTGGATCATCGATCATGACATCTGGACCTACCGGCAAATCGCCCGGGTCTTCGACGGCGGCACCGAGGGCTTCACCCGGGATGATATTCTCGACAACATCACCCACTACTGGCTGACCAAGACGGGGGCCTCGTCGGCTCGCCTCTACTGGGAAAACAAGAAGGCCTTCTTCGCCCCGAAGGGGGTCAAGATTCCGGTCGTGGTAAGCGCCTTCCCCGAGGAGATCTGTCCGATTCCGCGGAAGTGGGCCGAAAAAGCCTATCCCAAGCTGGCGTACTACAAGAGCCATCCGAAGGGCGCGCACTTCGCCGCGTTCGAGCAGCCCCAGGCGCTGGTGGAAGATTCTCGCGCCGGCTTCAGGTCGCTGCGGTAGTTCAGGGACTTCAACGGTCGTACGGTGGATGGCGCGCCCCGAGCGCGTCATCCACCGGGGGCTGAACCTCGGAAGGAGCGAATGCCATGGACCAGCTTACCCAAACCCTCGCCGAAGAGAATACGATCGCCCAGAGCACGATCATCGCGATCGACAATGAACCCGCGCCCCGACTGTTCGTTGAGCCGCCTCTCCCTGGTCCGTTGGCCCAGAACGTCGTGTTCATCCCGTATCGGGTGGAGAACGTGCGCATTCTGTCCGTGTCGGGGCCGGCCGCGCGCAACCTGTCTCCCCGCGTCGGCCATCTGCACATCACGGTTGATGACCTGCCGTGGCTATGGGCCGACTTCGGCCAGAGCAACACCATCGTCCTGGTGGGCCTGCCGCGCGGCGAGCACAAGGTGCGGATCGAGTTGGTGGATGCCGAAGGCAACCTCTTTACCGCACAAACGGTTACGTTCAACGCGCCGGGCAAGGAGGCTCGTCCATGAAGCTGCCCAAGCCAACAATGCGCAGCTTCAGGAGGGACGAAGCGGCGGTCCGCAAGCTTTCGCCGGAGCAGTTTCGCGTGACGCAGCGGAGCGGCACCGAACGTCCCGGAACCGGGGAGTACCTGCACACCAAGGAACCGGGCATCTACGTCGACGTCGTCTCCGGCGAGCCGCTGTTCGCTTCGTCGGACAGATTCGACTCGGGCACCGGCTGGCCGAGCTTCACCCGGCCGATCGACCCCGCCAACGTGAACGAGCGCCCGGACGCCATGGAGGGCGGCATCGAGGTGCGCTCGGAGCACGGCGACAGCCATCTCGGCCACGTGTTTTCGGGCGGACCGCAGGACCGCGGCGGATTGCGCTATTGCATCAACTCGGCGGCGCTTCGGTTCATCCATCGCGACGACATGGAGGCTGCGGGCTATGCGGCCTATCTGAACCAGGTGGACGACCTCCGATGACTGACGAGCGCGCCGTTCTCGCGAGTGTAACAGGGAGAACCGAAATGAACGATCGGCAGACCGAGATCGCAGTGCTGGCCGGCGGCTGCTTCTGGGGCGTCGAGGACATCCTGCGCGGCGTGCCCGGAGTGATCGACACCGATGTGGGCTACACCGGCGGCTGGCTCCCGAATCCGACCTACGACGACACCCACGACAGCAAATCGGGTCACGCCGAGTCCATCCGCGTGACGTTCGACCCGTCGGTGCTCAGCTACGAAGACCTGCTGGAGAAGTGGTTCTTCAAGCTGCACGACCCGACCACGCTCAATCGCCAGGGCAATGACGTCGGGACCCAATACCGCTCGGCGATCTTTCCGCAAACCCCGGAGCAGAAGACCACCGCGGAACGGGTGAAGGCGCGGGTCGAGGCGTCGGGCAAGTGGAAGCGGCCGATCACGACGAGCATCGAGCCCGCCTCCGCCTGGTACAGCGCGGAGGGGTACCATCAGGACTACCTGCGGAAGAACCCCGGTGGGTACTCCTGCCACTTCATGCGCGAATGAAAACTCTTCCGTTACTGCTCGCGGCGTTGTTTGCCGCCGCAACGGCCGCGACGATCGATACTCTGGCCAGGGACAGAACCGTGCTATCCCCCCCTGCAGGTCAGGCAGCCGGTACCGGTGAGCTGCGCTCGCTCGGCCGCGCTACCGAGTGGCTCAATTCCCCACCGCTGGCCGAAGCCGGCCTGCGCGGGAAGGTCGTCCTGGTCGAGTTCTGGACCTATACCTGCATCAATTGGCTGCGGGTCCAGCCATACGTCCGTGCCTGGGCCGACAAGTACAAGGATCATGGACTGGTGGTGATCGGGGTGCACGCACCCGAGTTCGCATTCGAGAAGAACCTCGACAACGTGCGGCGCATGGTGAAAGACCTGAACGTCGGCTATCCGGTTGCGGTCGACAACGACCACGCGATCTGGCGCGGATTCGACAACAACTATTGGCCGGCCCTCTATTTCGTCGATGCAAAGGGGCGGGTGCGGCACCACCAGTACGGCGAAGGCGGATACGCGGAGTCGGAACGAGTCATACAGGAGCTGCTGGCCGAAGCCGGAGGCCCGGCTGCCGGCAGTGCACTGGTCTCGGTCGAGGGTCGCGGAGCGGAGGCCGCCGCCGATTGGGGCAGCCTCAAGTCCTCAGAGAATTACCTTGGCCTCGCGCGCACCGTGAACTTCGCCTCTCCTGGCGGTGCCCGAGCGGATCAGCGCCCGGCCTATGCTCCGCCCGCGCGCCTCGGACTCAATGAGTGGGCGCTGTCTGGCGAGTGGACAATGGGGAGAGAGGCCGTCGCACTCCAGAAGGCCGGCGGGCGGATCGTGTATCGCTTTCATGCCCGCGATCTGCACCTGGTTATGGGTCCGGCAACGCGGGGAGCATCGGTGCGCTTCCGCGTGCTGATCGATGGCAAGCCGCCGGGCGATGCGCGCGGCGTCGACGTGGACGCCCAGGGCTACGGCACCCTGGACCAGCAGCGGATGTACCAGCTCATCCGGCAGCAGCGCCCTATCGGCGACCGGTTGTTCGAGATCGAGTTCATGGAGGCTGGGGTCGAGGCCTTCGCGTTCACGTTCGGCTGAGCTGGATTCAGGAGCTAACTTGGTGGGCATGCCAGCGACCCATCGCAGGTCCGACCTTCGCGATGGTGCTGGGTGGCCCCGGTATCGACGATTGCGATGGGATCAGCGTCGATCACGCGGGGGCGATCTACCTTGCCTGCCACTCGAATACTCCAGCGCTTCCGACCGGAGGCTCGCCGCCGTACACGCGTCGCGGGTCGATCCGATCGAGTCGCTCAGGGGGAGTGAGACCCCGCAGGCGCGTAGTTCTTCAGGCCAGCGAATACAGGAAGTCGACATACGACTTCACCGCGCCATCGATTCCCGCCACTTTCGGATTGCTCGCCTCGATGACGTAGTACTCGTCGGGCGCGTGCGCCCCGCCGCCGTGGCCCAGCCCGAAGATGCCGGCCGCCATCCTGAGCGGCTCCCCGGTGAACGTCACCCCGGGCCACGAGCCGGCCAGCCTCGGCCAGAGCAGCGGATCGATCGCTGACTTCCGGTACGTCGCCACCATCGCCTGCACCAGCTTCGAGTCGGGATCCGTCTCGGTTGGATCGTAGCCTCCCGTGAATTTCACCTCGATGTCGCCGAACCCGCCTTTGGCCAGATGCGTCTTGAGCAGGTCGAGCGTGCCCTTGGCCGTCATGTCCGGCACCAGGCGGAGGTCCAGCTTTGCCACGGCACCGTGCGGCAGGATGGTCTTCCCTCCGGTGCCGGTGTAGCCCCCAACCAGGCCTTCGATGTTGACCGTGGGCTGCGAAACCAGCCGGAGCTGCGAGTCGTGAAACGATTCGCCGCCGAACCAGCGCTCGACGCCCAGCGCCCTCTTGGTGCCAGCCTCGTTCTTCTTCGGGATCGAGGCCTCGAGGATTTGTCTCTGGCGGGCCGTGAGCGGCTTGACCATGTCGAAGAACCCTTCGATCGCCGGGGTGTGGCCGTCGGCCTTGACCAGCGTGTGCAGCGCCTGCACCAGGTGCCAGACCGGGCTGTCGATTGCCGCCTCATAGCTCGAGTGGACGTCGCGCTTCGGGCCTTTGCCCCACTTCTCGCCGCTCGAGACCAGCTCCACCTCGATCACGCCCTTGGCGCCGAGGTTGACTTCGACCGAGCCGTCGGGTGACTGGGTGCCCAGCGGGATGATGATGCCGACGCATTTCCGGAGCGCGGCTTCGATGGCCGGCTTGAAGACGATCTCCCGGAAGTTGGGCGAGCCGATTTCTTCTTCCCCTTCGCACACCAGCACCAGATTGACCGGCGGCTTCGTCCCGGCGGCCTTGAAGGCGTGGAGCGCGGCGAGGAAAGCGGTCTGCGGCCCCTTGGTGTTGGTGG
Source organism: Gemmatimonadales bacterium (assembly GCA_045403135.1). Taxonomy (GTDB): domain Bacteria; phylum Gemmatimonadota; class Gemmatimonadetes; order Gemmatimonadales; family GWC2-71-9; genus JABFSM01. The sequence continues at coordinate 6,518 of JAXIPC010000160.1, forward strand.
CCCCGCGGCCCACGATCACCTTGCCGAATCCGGGTTTATCCACCAGCCGAGCCTCGAGCGGCGGAGAGCTCCACTCGGCGGGGTCATACTGCTTGACGTCGTACATGAAGTAGATGGCGAGCGTGTTCCTGGCCCCGGCGTCGATGGTGCCAAAGATGCCCGGCTTCCCCGCCGTCGGAACCAGCTCCACCCGCTCGAAGCCCGCGCCCCGTGCCAGCCGGGCCATGTACTCCGCGCCCTCGGGATACCCCTTGTCCTCGGCGGCAATGGATGGGAGCGCGATCCAGTCCTGGAGGATCTTCACCGTGGCGTCGTGTTGCTTCGCGATCTGAGCGACGACGGCGGCCTGGTCTTGCTCCTGGAATATGAAGTCGGTGCGTCCGCCGACCGCGAGGGCCGCGGCGCCAGTTGCCGCCCCCTGGATGAAACTGCGTCGGTCGAACGACTGGTCGCGATGGGAATCCACGGTGCCTCCGGAGAGTGACGGTCGTGAACCGTATCCTCCGAAGCCCGTTCCTGCAATCGGTGGCGCCGCTGGCTTCCGCTAGAAAGAGTGGGAATCAGGTGTCATGAGGCTACCGCATCCCCTCCACGACGAACAGCTGCGATACGTAGACCCGAGTCCGGTAAGCATACACCCCGGCGTCACGACCCACCCACGGCCGGACAACCGCGAGCACCCCGGCGCGGTCCGGCGGCGCGATCTCCACCAGCATCGACCTCCTGCCGGTGGCCGGATCGAGCTGCTCGACTCGGGCGGGGATTTCACCGACCTGCCGGACCCGGAGTCCCCGGCCGTCCGGGGTCCAGCCCAGCACCTCGTCGTGCTGGAGGAGCGCGGCGATGCTCCGGGGCTCCCCTCCCTCCACCGGATAGATCTGCCAGGTCCCGCCGGTCAGCTGCGCCACCACCTCCCGGCCATCGGGCGACACATGGCCGTTGTCGGAGCCTTCGGGAGTGAGCGGACGGAAGGGCCCGTCCGCGATCGGCTTCAGATAGCACCGCGGTGCCTTGTCCGGCTCGTGGCCGCAGACCAGCAGCCGCTCTCCGTCGGGAAAGAACCGGGCATCGCTGAAGGCCTGGAATTCCCCCTTGTCCACCCGGCGCGGCTGGCCCGGCCCGGTCGGGTAGAGCATCAGCTGCGGGGGCGAGAACATCATCGAGAGGGCCCAGCGTCCATCGCCCGACACGTCGGCCAGGCCCCCCTCACCCAATCTCAGCGCGGGTGAGCCATCGGTGCCGCGCAGCATGGTGGAATAGTTGTTCCCCGCATCGATCGCGGAGCTGGTGAATACGACCCTCTTGCCGTCGGCCAGGAGCATCGGCCGCTGGGAGCGGTCCAGCCAGCTCAGGTCCACGTCCGCCCCGGCCCCGGGCACCCGCGCGAAGATCCGGTCCTGCTCGGTGTCGCTGGTCACCAGCCAGCGCCCGCCCGGCGCGACGTCGAGGATGGTGAGCAGGCCCGGGCTGGGCAGCAGCAGGCGCCCCCGGCCCCGCCGGTCCACCGAGTGCACCTGCCGGTATTCGCCCTCGAAGCTGCCCGAGTAGAGCACGTTTTTTCCGTCGGGCGTCCAGGCGAGTCCCTCCAGCGCGTCGTAGCCCTGGGCCAGCACCGTCTTTTTCCCGGTGCGATCCACCAGGATTACCTCGCCCCGGTCGTCCCACCGGGCGGGATGCTCGAACAGCGCGATCGCATCGCCGCTCGGCGAGATCCGGAGATCGGATAAGTACCCCGGCGCCTCGAGAAGCACTTTGCCGACCGGGAACTCCAGCCGGTCCTTGCCCTCCACCTCGCGGATGATGGCCAGCTCCGCGCCGTCGGGAGACCAGTCGGCGTCGCGGACGCCGGTCAACAGCTCCCTCGGCGCGGCCTCCCCGAGCGGCATCCGGGCCAGCGTCCCGACGAAGAGCTGGTGCCCCAGATAACGGGCGCCCAGCAGGACGGCCATCTCGCCCTTTGACGACACCGCGAGCAGGTGGGTGTGATCGGGGCCGATCGGGCTGGGCATCGGAAAGTCGGGCCGGAGGACATACAGATGCGGGGCGTTGCCTTGGAGCGCCGCGCTGTACACCAGGGTCTGTCCATCGGGAGCAAACCGGGCCTTGAATATGGCCTGGGCCGTGAACGACTTCTGCTTGAAGGCCACCTGGTCCAGCCCGTTCCGTTCCCCGCCGCTCCGGCTCGCCAGCACCGCCGTCACCACGACGGCGGCGGTCGCGACCCCGATCGCGGCCCGGGAGCGCCAGTCCTTTAACCACGGCCGGGCAGTCTTTCCGCCCTTCCGTCTTTCCGCCCTTCCGCCATCCACCAACGCTTCCGCGAATTGCGCCGCGCTCCCGAACCGATCCGCCGGCAGCTTCTCCAGCGCCGTCAGCACCGCGTCTTCCACCGATTCAGGGATGCGCTCCCGCCGGGCGATGAGCGGCGCCGGCTTCTCGGTCATCACCTTGGCCACGATCGACTGCGCGGTGGGGCCGGTGAAGGGCGGCTCGCCCAGCAGCATTTCGTAGGTCATCGCGCCGAGCGCGTATACGTCGCTCCTCGGCGTGAGCTCCCGGTCACCCATGGCCTGCTCGGGGCTCATATAGTGCGGCGTGCCCAGCGACATCCCGGTCTCGGTCATCCGGGTGCCGGCGCTGGTCGCGGCGAGCGCGATGCCGAAGTCGGCCACCAGGGCGCGGCCGTCGTGCAGCAGGATGTTCTCGGGCTTGATGTCGCGGTGGATGATGCCGTGGCGGTGGGCGTAGTCGAGCGCCCCGGCCACTTCGGTGGCGATGCGCACCGCGTCGTTGATGGGGAGCTGCTTTTCCCGGCGCAACCGGTCGCGGAGCGATTCTCCCTCGACGAACGGCATCATGTAGAACAGGAACGAGTCGGCCTGCCCCGAATCGTGCAGCGCCAGGATGTGGGGGTGCTGCAGGTTGGCCGTGGTCTTGATCTCGGAGAGGAACCGGTCGGCGCCGATGACGGCGGCCAGCTCGGGCCGGAGCACCTTGATCGCCACCTTGCGATCGTGCTTCAGGTCCTGGGCCAGGTACACGGTGGCCATCCCGCCCTGGCCCAACTCGCGCTCGATGCGATAGCGGTCGGCCAGCGCGGCGCGCAGCCGATCCAGCGGATCGTTCAATGGGACTCCGGGGTCAGACGGGACCCCTCAATGATACTCGCCGCGGCCGAAACCTGGTGTTCCGGTCGCTCGTATGGGAATCCCATATGTATATTTGCTTGACCCTCAAGGAGAGCTGCCAGTGAAACACCAGAAGAGCCTGACCATCACGTCTCTGATCGCGCTCCTCCTGTTCACCTTTCATTATGCCCAGGATATCGTCCTCGGAATTGAACCCGGAGATGTCAGCACCTACATCGGGGTGCTCATCGTCGTCGCCTGGCTCTACCCCGTGCTGGTGCTCGCCGGACGGAAGTCGGGGTACCTGATCAACCTCGTCTTCTCGCTGGCCGCGACGGTCATGCCGGTCCTCCACATGAGGGGGGCGGGACTCCTCGGCCACAGCCGCAGTACCCTCGAGTTCTTCCCCGCCTTCTTCTGGGTGTGGACCACCTTCGCGATCTGCGTCACGGGGGCCCTTGCCTTCCTCCTCTCGGTGCACGGGCTGATGAGTCTGCGGCGCGGCAACCCTCGCTAGACGGAGATCCCGTGAAGCCGCTCATGCCGTGACGACGTCCTCCCGTGCGCCCCTGACCAGCAGCCAGGGTCGAGCCCTTCGAGGGCTGCCATCCCCAGGTAGATCGCGCCCACCATTCGTGCGGTACTCCGGCGTGACGTCACGGAGCCACGCTGACCGGGAGGAGGGCTTCCTGCATAATCGGTCCTTTCTATGGGATACCCATATGATGTGACTGGTTGACGAGAGGGGAGGTCGCAAAGTTTCCGCGGGCGTTTCAACGTTGCATTCGCCGAAACTTCGGCATCTTCCCTTCGTACTGGCTGGCACCTTCCAGCCGGGTCCGCCCCCATGGTATCCGTTCCGGTCCGTCACGCCTTTCGATCCCTGCGCCGGACCCCCGCCTTTACGCTCACGGCAATCGTCACTCTGGTCATCGGCATCGGCGCGGTCGCCGCCATGTTCGCGGTGGTGAACGGCGTGCTGCTCGAGCCGCTCCCCTATGGCAACCCGGACCGCCTGGTGGGTACCTGGCACGACCTGCCTCCGCTGTCCATGACCCGGGCAAACCAGACGTCAGGCATGTACTTCACCTACAAGAATCTCGCGCGCACGATCGAGCACATCGGCGTGTATCAGGAGAATGCCGTCAACGTCTCGGAGGCCGGCGGCGCCAGCGAGCCGCAGCGGCTGGCCACCGCGTGGATCACCGAAAGCCTCATTCCCACCCTGCAGGTGACCCCTCTCCTCGGCCGGAATTTTTCCGGCGCCGAGGACCTGCCCCGCGGTCCCGACGCGGTCATCATCAGCGAAGGGCTCTGGCAGACGAGATTCGGCGCCGACCGCGCGGTGATCGGCAGGACGCTGGAAGTGAACGGGAAGCCGCGCCAGATCGTCGGGGTGATGCCGAAGTCGTTCCGGTTTCCCAGCGAGGCGGTCCGGCTCTGGCTTCCGCTTGCCCTCGACCCGCACAGTCCTAACCCGGGAGGGTTCAATTACAGCGGCGTGGCGCGGCTCAAGCCCGGGGTGACGCCGGCCGACGCCGAGCGGGACTTCCAGACCGTGCTGCCCCGGATGGTGGAGCAGTTTCCGACCATCGCGCCCGGAGTGCCCACCCAGCTCCTGCTGGACCAGGCCAAGCCGCGCCCGGTCCTGATCCCGCTGCTCGGGGATATCACCGGCGGTATCGCCGGAACCCTGTGGATGGTTGCCGCGGCGGCAGGGCTGGTTCTGCTGGTGGCGTGCGCCAACGTCGGCAACCTGATCCTGGTGCGCGCCGACCAGCGCCAGCGCGAGATCGCGGTGCGGGAAGCGCTGGGCGCCGGGCGGGCCCGGGTGCTGGCGGTGTTCTTCGCGGAATCGCTGCTGCTGGCGGGCGTGGCGGCGGTGGGCGGCCTCGGGCTCGCCTGGCTGGCGGTGCGCGCACTGATCGTGGCGGGACCGGCAGACATCCCGCGTCTCGCGGAAGTCAACATCGGTCCCGCCACACTCCTCTTCGTGCTGGTGGTGGTGTTCCTGGTCGCGGCCATCTGCACGGTCATCCCCGCGCTCCGTCTGGGCCGGGTCGCCGAGCTGTCGGAGACGCTCCGGCAAGGCGGTCGCAGCGGCACCGCCGGCCGGTCACAGCATCGGCTGCGCGGCGCGATGGTCGCGTTCCAGGTGGCGCTCGCACTGGTGGTGCTGGCCGGCTCGGGACTCCTGGTGCGCACCTTCCAGCGACTGCATGCGGTGGAGCCCGGCTTCGACGCCGATCACGTCGCCACCTTCTGGATGTCGCTCCCGGCGGCGCGCTACGCCAGCGATACCTCGATCGTGCGGTTCTACTCGGCGCTCCGGCAAAAGGTGTCCGAGCTGCCGGGAGTGCGGAATGCCGGCCTGACCTCGCGACTGCCTCTGGTCGGGCACGGCATGAATCAGAATCCGTTCTACACCGAAGACGACGCCGAGGCCGGCACGAGGATCCCGCCGCTCCAGATCTTCACCACCACCGATGCGGATTACTTCCAGGTGATGGGGATTCCACTGCTGGCCGGACGCGGCTTCGACCGGCTCGACTCGCAGCGCGACCTCGAGGCCATCATCAGCCAGCGCACCGCGGAGCAGTTCTGGAAGGATCCCACCGGAAAGGCGGCGCTGGGCAAGCGCTTCCGCGGCTTGCCGAGCGGGCCCTGGTACACGGTCATCGGCGTGGTGGGGAACACCAGGGATACGGCGCTGGCTGCACCGCCATCCCAGACCATCTACTTCCCGGAAATCGTCAGCCGCGATTCGATCAACGGACAGCTCGCTGCCACTATGGCGCTTGTGGTGAAGACCCAGGGAGATCCGGAGGACATGACCGCGCAGGTGCAGCAGGTGGTGCGCACGCTCGATCCGACGCTCCCCACCTACGAGATCCGTTCGATGGAGACTGTGCTCCGGGCTTCCACGGCGCAGCTCTCGTTCACCATGAGCATCCTGGGTGCGGCGGCCGTGATCACCCTGCTGCTCGGCGCGATCGGATTGTACGGTGTCCTGACCTACCTCGTGTCGCTGCGCACCCGGGAGCTGGGCGTGCGGATTGCACTCGGCGCCGAGCCGGGCGCCGTGGCGCGCATGATCACCCGGCAGGGCCTGGTGCTCACCGCGGCCGGCATCGCCGGAGGCCTGGCGCTCTTCGCGCTGGTGGCGCGGTTCCTCAAGTCATTCCTGTTCGGGGTGGACACCACCGATCCGGTGACGCTGGGCGCCGCCGCGCTGGCATTGATTGTTATCTCGGCGTTGGCGAGCTGGATTCCGGCACGCCGGGCGGCGCGGGTAGATCCTGCGGGAGCACTGCGCGCGGAGTAGGCTCTCGCGATCTGATTAGTGATGCATCAAGGCCGCAGATTTTCCGCCATGACGGTGAGCGTCGCCGCCTTGCCGCGGAAGGAGATCACGTAGACCTGATCGTACTCCTGCCCTTTCCAGGCGGGGGGCCGCGGCGAAACGCCGAGCTCGGCGGCGAGCTCGGATATCACATTGTGGCTCCAGCAGATCAGCACCGTCTTCCCGGCGTAGGCCGGATTCCCCAGGATCAGCTTGGCGAGCTGCTTGTAATCCTTTCCCAGGAAGGGCGTCTGGATCGGGAGCTTGAGCGCCGCCGCCGCGGGCGCGACGGGCTTGCCGTACTTGTTGACCACGGGATTGGTGGTGAGGAACCCGACCAGCATGCGGGCCCGCCGCACCCCTTCGGGAGACAGGTGCGGATCTGCCTTGTCGGCCGGCTTCTCGGCGTGCCGGAAGAGAATGATCTGCGCGGGGCGCGCCGCCTGGGGCGGCGCCAGTAGGGCGAGGATGACCGCGAAGATCGGCATGTTCCCAAAATACACCCGCTAACGGATCGCGCTTCCCGTTACTCCTCTCGCAGCGCGCGGACCGGATCGATGGTCATCGCCCGGCGCGCGGGGAGATAGGAGGCCAGGGCGGAGACCCCCAGCAACACAAGGGGCACGCCTACGAAGGTGACCGGGTCGGTGGCGCTCACGCCCACCAGATAGCTGCTTACCACCCGGGTCAGCGCCACCGAGGCGCCGAGGCCCAGCACGATCCCGACGGCCGCCACGATCATCCCCTGGCCGAGGATCAGCCTCTGTACGTCTCGATCGCTGGCGCCAAGTGCCACGCGCACGCCGATCTCCCGGGTGCGCTGCCGCGCCGAAAAGGACACGACGCCGTACAGGCCGATCGCCGCCAGCACGAGCGCCAGGCTAGCGAAAGTACTGGAGAGGGCGAGCAGGAACCGGGTCGGGGCCATGGCTTCCGTGACCCAGGAGGTGAGCGTGGCCAGGTCGGCGACGGGCACGTCGCGGTCCAGCGCGGTGACCTCGGTCCGAATCCGCGGGATCAGGCCGGCGGGCTCGGCGGCGGTGCGCACCACGTAGGTGATCGGCAGAAACGCCTGGAAGACGTATGGGACGTAGATCGTCTCACGGCCCTCCGCCGCGAGGGACGCCGATCTCACGTTCGCCACCACGCCCACGATGGTCACGGGAAGCCGCTCCATCGAGAAGGTCTTCTCGCTGAAATGATCGACGAGGATCTGGGCACCCACCGGATTCTCTCTGCCGAAGACGCGGGCCGCGAACTTCGCATCCACGATCGCGACGTCCAGCGCCTGGTCCTCGTTGTCCGACCGAAGGAAGGTGCGGCCGGACACCAGCGCGATCCTCATCGCCTCGAAGTATCCCGGGAGCACGGCCTTGAAATCCGCCTTGTTGGTCCGGTACTGGTCGTCCGACTCGCCGATCCTGCCGTACGAGGCGACGGAATACTGCTCGCCGCCGGCCAGCGGCAACGGGGTGACGCCTCCAACGGATTCGACGCCCGGAATGGCGGCCAGGCGGTCGCCCAGCTGGTTGATGAAGGTCGCCCGGGATTGTGACGTCAGGTACTTCACAAACGGGATCGGCACGTTGAAGGTCACGACGTTCTTCGCGTCGAACCCGGGGTTCACCTTCTGGATCGCGGCGAAACTGCGCACCATGAGCCCGGCCCCGATCAACAGGACCAGCGACAGCGTCACCTCGCTGACCACGAGCACCGTGCGGAGCTTGTTCCCCCGGGCCCCGCCGGTGTCGGTGCCGCGGTCCCGGAGACCGTCCGCCAGGTTACCCCGGACCGCACGGAGCGCGGGCGCGAGCCC
>JAXIPC010000088.1:0-18683 GCA_045403135.1 Gemmatimonadales bacterium
ATGGTGATGCCGGGGGACAACATCCAGATGACGATCGAGCTGATCATCCCGATCGCGATGGACGACGGGCTGCGGTTCGCGATCCGCGAGGGCGGCCGGACGGTGGGCGCGGGCGTGGTCACCAAGATCCTGAAGTAGCCATAGCACCGAGGAACTATGCCGAGAGAGAAGATCATAATGGAGTGCACTGATTGCAAGAATCGGAACTACTTCACGAACAAGAATCGGCGGGTGCATCCCGAGCGGGTCGAGTGGAAGAAATTCTGCCCCCGCTGCGGCAAGCACGTGCTGCATAAAGAGTCGAAGTAATGGAGCAGGGCCACGCGGTCGAGCAGCCCGCCGGGCGGGTGACGGGTTGGTTCCGGGGTGCCGTTGACTTCCTCCGGAACGTGCGCGCGGAGCTGGCCAAGGTTTCCTGGCCCACGAAGCCGGAGCTGATCAAGGCCACCCGCATGGTGGTCGTGCTCTCTCTCATCATCGGTGTGATCCTGGGCCTCCTCGATCGGCTGCTGCAGCTGATCCTGGTGGACGGGGTCGCCGCGCTGGCGCGGTAAGGCGGGGGACGGCATGGAGTATCGGTGGTACGCCGTGCAGACCACGGCGGGGCACGAGAACAAGGTACGGAGCCTGCTTCAGAAGCGCATCGAGGACGATCCGCGTCCGGTCGAGCAGAAGCTGGTCCGTCAGGCCCTGGTGCCGGTGCAGGAGGCCATCGAGATCAAGAACGGCAAGAAGCAGGTGGTGGAGCGGAAGCTCTATCCCGGCTACGTGCTGATCGAGACCACGATGAGCCAGGAGGCCCAGCACCTGGTCAACAGCGTGCAGGGCGTCATCAAGTTCGTGGGCACCGGAAAACTGCCGCAGCCGCTCCGGCCGGATGAGGTGAACCGGCTGCTCGGCATCGCGGAAGAGACCGCCGACAGCGGGCCCAAGGAAGAGATCCCCTACCTGGTCGGCCAGGCGGTGGAGATCACCGAAGGGCCGTTCGCCGACTTCAGCGGGACGGTAGAGGAAGTGCTGGCGGAAAAGGGCAAAGTGAAGGTGTCGGTGTCCCTGTTTGGGCGGCCGACGACCGTGGAGCTGGATTACTTGCAGCTGAGGGGGCACTAGCAGGGCGTCCTCCCGTCCCCACCGCCACCGCACGGAGTCCTGCGGGAGAAACGCCGCGCAGCGGGAGCAACGCGCGCCGGCTTTCGCAACGAGGAGAAGCATGGCAAAAAAGGTCGTAGCGATGGTGAAACTCCAGTGTCCGGCTGGAGCCGCGAACCCCGCTCCCCCCGTGGGAACGGCGCTCGGGCCCCAGGGGGTCAACATCATGGAGTTCTGCAAGCAGTTCAACTCGCGGACCCAGTCACAGGCGGGCATGGTGATTCCCGTCGTCGTGACCATCTATGCGGACCGGTCCTTCACGTTCATCACCAAGACGCCCCCCGCGGCGAACCTCCTGCTCAAGGAGGCTGGCATCGAGAAGGGCAGCGCCCAGCCCAACCGCACCAAGGTGGGCAAGGTCACCCGCGCCCAGCTCAAGAAGATCGCCCAGATCAAGATGGCCGACCTCAACGCGTCCGACGTCGACTCCGCCATGCGGATGATCGCGGGGACCGCGCGCTCGATGGGTCTCGAGGTGGCCGACTGATGCGGACCCACGGCAAGAAGTTTCGCGCGGCGGCCACCAGGGTCGACAAGGCGCGGGAGCACAGCCTGTCCGAGGCCGTGGCCCTGGTGAAGGGCTCCTCCTTCGCCAAGTTCGACGAGACGGTGGACGTGGCGGTCCGACTGGGCGTCGATCCACGGCACGCCGATCAGGTGGTACGCGGCACGGTCGTCCTGCCGCACGGCACCGGCAAGACGGTCAAAGTGCTCGTCATCACCCAAGGAGACCGGGTGAAGGACGCCGAGGCTGCCGGCGCCGACTATGCCGGGATCGAATACGTCCAGAAGCTCAAGGACGGCTGGCTCGACGCCGACGTGATCGTCGCCACCCCCGACGTGATGGGTCAGCTCGGCCAGCTCGGCAAGATCCTCGGGCCCCGCGGCCTGATGCCCAACCCGAAGGCCGGCACCGTCACCATGGACGTGGCCCGCGCGGTCCGGGAAATCAAGGCCGGCAAGATCGAGTTCCGGGTGGACAAGACCGGCAACGTTCACGCGCCGATCGGCAAGATCTCGTTCGGCGTCAAACAGCTGGAGGAGAACCTCGCCGCGTTCATGGATACGATCGTGAAGGCCCGGCCGTCGGCGGCCAAGGGCATCTATCTCAGGTCGGCGACGGTCTCCAGCACGATGGGCCCGGGCGTCCGGCTGGACACGGCGGTGTACCGATGAGCAAAACGGAACGGCAGACCAAGGTCGAGGCGCTCACCGAGCGGCTCGGCGGGTCGCTCAACATATACGTGACCGATTTCAGCGGGCTTTCGGTCGGGAAGATCACCGAGCTGCGCCGGCGCCTCCGGGCGGCGGGCGCCCGGTATGTGGTGGTCAAGAACACTCTGGCCCAGCGGGCCCTGGCGGCCAACCAGGTGAGCGCTCTGGACGATTACCTGGCCGGGCCCACGGGACTGGTGCTGGCCGGCGCGGATCCCCTGGCTGCGGCCAAGGTGCTGTCCGATTTCGCTCGGGAGCACCAGAAGCCCAAGGTCCGGGTCGGGTTGGTGGAAGGACGGGCCGTCGATCCTGCCTACGTAAAACGCCTGGGCGAGCTGCCCTCGCGGGAAGCCTTGTTGGGCCAGTTCGCCGGATGCCTGAACGGCGTCCTCTATCAGATGGTCGGCGCCCTCGAGGCGCTGCGCGATAAGCGTCAGGCCGAAGCCTCTTAACTGCACGGAGAAGAACACGACGATGACTACCATGACGAACGACCAGATTCTCGAGGCGATCGGTAACAAGACCGTGGTCGAGCTGGCCGACTTGATCGAGGCCTTCAAGACCAAATTCAACGTCTCCGTGGTCGCCGCGACCGCTGCGGTGGGCGGCGGGGCGGGGGGAGCGGCGGCGCCCGCCGTCGAGGAACAGACCGAGTTCACGGTCGTCCTCAAGGAGGGTGGCGCCAAGAAGATTCAGGTCATCAAGGTGATCCGCGAGATCACCTCCCTGGGCCTCAAGGAGGCCAAGGACCTGGTCGACGGCGCTCCCAAGGTGGTGAAGGAAGGGGCCTCGAAGGTCGAGGCGGAAGAGATCAAGAAGAAGCTGGAAGATCAGGGTGCGGTCGTCGAGCTGAAGTAGGGCGTAGCCCTACCCTGAGCCGCCGGGCGTGAATGCGCCCGGGAGGCGAAGGGGCGGACCTACCCCTAATTCAGTGAGACGGCATGCGAGCTCCTGCCCGCGCACCGCAATTCGTGTTGGATAACCGCCCCGGGGCGGCCTTCCGCATTCCGCGGAGGGGCGCCGCGGTGTGCTCCTATTTGTGTGCTATCGGGGTAATCGATGCCTGAGACCCTACCGCTGATTTCGTTTTCGAAGCGCGAAGGCGGCATGGCGATGCCGCACCTGCTCGATATCCAGACCCACGCCTTTCGGTCGCTCCTCGTCCCCGATGACGTGGCGGGCGACCGGCAGGACGTGTCGCTGGAGCGGGTCTTCCGCGACCTCTTCCCGATTTCGGACGTCAACGGGAAGTACGAGCTCGACTTCAAGAGCTATGCGCTGGGCGATCCCAAGTACTCCGTCGAGGAGTGCATCGAGCGCGACATGACCTATGCCGCGCCGCTCAAGGCCACCCTGCTCCTCAACGTGTTCGAGGACGTGGACGGGCAGCGGCGGCTGAAGAACCAGATCGAGCGCGAGGTCTACCTGGGTGAGCTGCCCATCATGACCCCGCTGGGCACCTTCGTGATCAACGGGGCCGAGCGGGTCGTGGTGAGTCAGCTGCACCGCTCGCCCGGCGTGGTGTTCGAAGAGGAAACCCACCCGAACGGGCAGCGGCTGTTCTCGGCCCGGATCATTCCGTTCCGCGGCTCCTGGGTGGAGTTCACCATCGACATTCACGACGTGATCTACGTCCACATCGACAAGAAGAAGAAGTTCCCGGCCACCGCGCTGCTGCGGGCGTTCGGGTACGGCGGCAACGCGGACATCCTACGGCTCTTCTTTGCCACCAAGACGCTCAACATCACCGGCAAGCTCGAGGGCCGGCAGGAGCGCCGCGAGGTGATCGGGGCTCTGCTGGCCGCCGATGTGGCCAATCCCGAAGATGCCGCCGGTGCGCCGCTAGGCGCCGTGGGCGATGAGCTCACCCCCGAGCGCATCAACGCGATGCGCCACGTGGGCGTCAAGACGGTGCAGGTCTTTGCCGGCTACACCACGCTGGATCTCCGCGAGGACGAGCAGCCCACCACCACGCGGGACCGTCACACCTGGGTGCTGGCCTTTGCCTGCGCCGACCCGGACACCGGCGAGGTCATCGCCGACGCCGGGTCGGAGCTCGCCGACGCGCTGCGCCAGAAGATTCTGGCCGCCGGCGTGACCAAAGTCGACGTGCTGCTGCCGCCGGGCCGGGCGGAGTCCCCGCTGATCAAGAACACCCTCGCCAAGGATCCGACCAAGAGCGAGTCCGACGCGCTGCACCAGATCTACGGCCTGCTGCGCCCCGGCGACGCGCCCAATCTCGAGACGGCGCGCCAGCAGCTCCAGCGGCTCTTCTTCAACCCGAAGCGCTACGATCTGGGCCGGGTGGGCCGCTACAAGATCAACCAGCGGCTGGGGCTCAAGACCGACCCCAACCATGCGGTCCTCACCGAAGAGGACTTCATCGCCATCGTGCGGTACCTGATCGACCTGCACGACGGCCGGGGCCACACTGACGATATCGACCACCTGGGCAACCGGCGCATCCGTTCGGTAGGCGAGCTCATCGCCAACCAGTTCTCGGTGGGCCTGTCCCGGATGGCGCGGCTGGTGAAGGAGCGGATGAGCATCAACTCCGATCCGGAAAAGATCTCGCTGGATGACCTGGTCAACGCCCGGACGGTGTCCGCGGTGATCCAGGCGTTCTTCGGCTCCTCCCAGCTCTCCCAGTTCATGGACCAGACCAATCCGCTTGCCGAGCTGACCAACAAGCGGAGGCTGTCCGCGCTCGGACCGGGCGGGCTCACCCGGGAGCGGGCCGGGTTCGAGGTCCGCGACGTGCACTACTCCCAGTACGGCCGGATGTGCCCGATCGAGACGCCGGAAGGCCCGAACATCGGCCTGATCACCAGTCTCTCGACCTTCGCCCGGATCAACGAGCTCGGCTTCATCGAGACGCCGTACCGCGTCGTCAAGGATGGGCGGGTGACCAGCGACATCCGCTGGCTCTCGGCCAGCGAGGAAGAGGGCTACACCGTGGCCCAGGCCAACGCGGCCCTCGACCCTGACGGCAAGTTCGCCGACAACCTGGTGCTCTGCCGGAAGGGCGACGACTACCCGCTGCTGCCGCCGGCCCGGATCGACTTCATCGACGTGAGCCCCGAGCAACTGGTGTCGATCGCGGCGGCGCTGATCCCGTTCCTGGAGCACGACGACGCGAACCGGGCCCTCATGGGCTCCAACATGCAGCGGCAGTCGGTGCCGCTCCTCTTCCCCCAGGCGCCGCTGGTCGGCACCGGGCTCGAGGAAAAGGTGGCCCGGGACTCCGGCGCGGTGATCGCCGCGAAACGGGGCGGCGTGGTGACCCGCGTCACCGCGGACGAGATCATCATCGACAGCGGGGAGGGTCAGTCCCCCATCGGCAACCTGCCCCTGGCGCGGCTCGCCCAGGTGGACCGGTACCGGGTCAAGAAATACTGGCGCACCAACCAGGACACCGCGATCAACCAGCGACCCCTGGTGCACGAGGGGGAGCGGGTGGGCGACGGCCAGATTGTGGCCGACGGCGCCGCCACCGAGGCCGGCGAGCTGGCGCTGGGAAGCAACGTGATCGTGGCGTTCATGCCCTGGTACGGCCACAACTTCGAGGACGCGATCGTGCTCTCGGAGCGCCTGGTCAAGGACGACGTGTACTCGTCGATCCACATTCAGGAGCTCGAACTGCACGTGCGCGACACCAAGCGCGGGCAGGAAGAGATCACCCGGGAAATCCCCAACGTCTCCGACGAGGCGCTGGTGGATCTCGATGAGCGCGGCATCATCCGCATCGGCGCCCACGTCAAGCCGGGCGATATCCTGGTCGGCAAGATCACGCCGAAGGGAGAGACGGAGCTGTCGCCCGAAGAAAAGCTGCTGACCGCGATCTTCGGCGAGAAGGCCAAGGACGTGAAGGACTCCTCGCTCAAGGTGCCGCCGGGGATGAAGGGCACCGTCATCGACGTCAAGATCTTCAGCCGGATCGAGGACCAGGTCGTCGAGAAGGACCGGGGCGAGCGGATCGGCGAAGTCCGCCGCATCGAGCACGAGGAAAAGAACCGGATCAACGAGGTGATGCTCAACGAGCTCATTGCGCTGCTCGCCGGCCAGTCGGTGGCCCTGCTGCTCAAGGCCGGGACGGTGGAGGAATTCCTCCCCGCCGGCACCACGCTCACCGCGGACCGGCTCACCGGGATCGACCTCACCGACGTGGACCTCAAGACGTTGCGGGTGCAGGACCGGGGCGCCAACGACCGGATCCGCGCGACGATCGACGCCGCGGCGCGGGAGCGCGCGCGAGTGGAGGAAAAGGCCGAGGACCAGATCGACAAGATCCTCCAGCCCGACGAATTGCCGCCCGGGGTGATCCAGCTGGTGAAGGTGTACCTCGGCGAAAAGCGGAAGATTTCGGTCGGCGACAAGATGGCCGGCCGGCACGGCAACAAGGGGATCGTCGCGCGAATCGTCCCCGAGGAGGACATGCCGTTCCTGCCCGACGGGACGCCGGTGGACATCGTGCTCAATCCGCTGGGGGTGCCGAGCCGGATGAACGTGGGCCAGATTCTGGAAACCCACCTGGGCTGGTGCGCGCAGATCCTCGGCTTCAAAGCCAAGACCCCGGTATTCCGCGGGGCGGACGAGGGTGAGATCGGCGTGCTGATGCGCCTGGCCGGGCTGCGCTGGGCCGGCGAGGGACTCCGCCTTTCCCACGCGGCGCCGGCGCCGGATGCGGCGCTGATCGATGTGGTCGTGGCAGACCTCAAGCGCACCGGTGTCGCCGGCGCCACGCTCGACGCGTCGGGCATCGAGCTGCTGGCCAAGGGCGGCGCCCGGACCAAGGAGCTGTACGAGCAGGTCAAGGCGTACCTGACAGCCGCCGCCAAGGAGCTCGCCGCGCGACAGATCACCCAGCGCGGATACGAGGCCACGTACCACACGTCGGACGCCGGGGCGGCGGGGAAGGATCGCGAGGTCGCCCACCAGGAGCTGGAGCAGCTCGCGGCGCTCGACGCGCCCGCGACGCTGGAGGACGTGGGCCGGCCCGCGCTCGCGGCGCTGCTTCGGGGCAAGGCCGGCGCGGCGGAGGTGAGCGCCGCGTCCGATGAGCTGATCCGCGCGGCGGGACTCACGCCGGCGGGGAAGGTGCGCCTGCGCGACGGGCGAACCGGGCTGGCGTTCGAGAGCGACGTCACGGTCGGGGCCATCTACATGCTCAAGCTGTCCCATCTCGTGGACGACAAGATCCACGCCCGCTCGATCGGGCCATACTCGCTGGTCACCCAGCAGCCGCTCGCCGGCAAGGCCCAGTTCGGGGGGCAGCGGTTCGGTGAAATGGAAGTGTGGGCGCTCGAGGCCTACGGTGCGGCGCATCTGCTCCAGGAAATGCTCACCGTCAAGTCCGACGACGTGAACGGCCGCAGCAAGGTCTACGAGGCGATCGTGAAGGGCCAGAACCTCCCCGAGCCGGGGATTCCGGAGTCCTTCAACGTACTGGTCAAGGAACTGCAGGCCCTGGGTCTGAAGGTGACGCTCGGTGCCACTGCTGAGGGTGAGGAGTAAATGATCGATTTTCGCAGCGGGCGGGAGCCCAAGAGCTCGAGCTTCGACTACATCGCCATTCGCCTCGCGGCGCCCGAGGAAATTCGGGGGCCCCGCGACCCGAAGGAGCGGGAGCGCCTGGAGCTGCAGGGGATGCGCTCCTGGTGGTCCTGGGGCGAGGTCACCAAGCCCGAAACCATCAACTACCGATCCTTCAAGCCGGAGCGCGACGGACTCTTCTGCGAGCGCATCTTCGGCCCGGTCAAGGACTGGGAGTGCCACTGCGGCAAGTACAAGCGGATCCGCTATCGCGGGGTGATCTGCGACCGCTGCGGCGTCGAGGTCACCCTGTCCAAGGTGCGGCGCGAGCGCATGGGCCACATCGAGCTCAGCGTGCCGGTGGCGCACATCTGGTTCTTCAAGACGCTGCCCAGCCCCATGGGCAACCTGCTCAACATGACGCTCCGCGATCTCGAGCGGGTTATCTACTACTCGAGCTACGTGGTCATCGACGCGGGCAAGCAGGACGTGGACTTCCAGCAGCTCCTCGACGAAGAGGAGTACCTCACCTTGCGCCAGAAGGCGCGGGAGGAGGGCGACACCGGTTTCCGCGCTGACATCGGCGCGCCGGCGGTGCGCGCGCTGCTGGAGCGCATCGATGTGAAGAAGCTGGCCGAAGAGCTCCGGGCCTCCGTGGCCACCGAGACCAGCCAGCATCGCAAGAAGCAGATGCTCAAGCGGCTCAAGATCGTGGACGCCTTCCTGTACTCCGGCGAGGCGCAGGATCTGCCCAACAATCCGGCCTGGATGATCATGGACGTGGTGCCGGTGCTGCCGCCGGATCTGCGCCCGCTGGTCCCGCTGGACGGGGGCCGTTTCGCCACCAGCGACCTCAACGACCTGTACCGCCGGGTGATCAACCGGAACAACCGGCTCCAGAAGCTGATCCAGCACCGGGCGCCCGAAGTGATCCTCCGGAATGAGAAGCGGATGCTGCAGGAGGCGGTGGACGCGCTGTTCGACAACGGCCGCCGCTCCAAGGCGATCCGCGGCCGGGGCAAGCGTCCGCTCAAGTCCCTGTCCGACATGCTCAAGGGCAAGCAGGGCCGGTTCCGCCAGAACCTGCTCGGCAAGCGGGTGGATTACTCAGGGCGCTCGGTGATCGTGGTGGGTCCGGAGCTGCGGCTCCACCAGTGCGGCCTGCCGAAGGCGATGGCGGTGGAACTCTTCAAGCCGTTCATCATCCACAAGCTGGTGGAGAAGGGCATCGCCGAGACGGTCAAGCGCGCCAAGAAGATCGTGGAGCGCGAGGGCCCCGAGGTGTACGAAATCCTGGAGGAGATCATCCAGGATCACCCGGTGCTGCTCAACCGCGCCCCCACGCTGCACCGCCTGGGCATCCAGGCGTTCGAGCCGAAGCTGGTCGAGGGCAAGGCCATCCGGATCCACCCGTTGGTCTGCGCGGCGTTCAACGCCGACTTCGACGGCGACCAGATGGCCGTCCACGTGCCGCTGTCGTTCGAGGCGCAGCTCGAAGCCCGGCTGCTCATGGTGTCCTCCAACAACATTCTGAAGCCGTCCGACGGCCGGCCGGTGGCCGAGCCCTCGCAGGACATGGTGCTGGGTTCCTATTGGCTCACCAAGCTGCCGCAGGGGCTCGAGGAGGAGCTCCGGCGGGCCACCGGCCGGACCGAGGAGGTTAAGGCCCGGCTCTGGAAGAACGCCAAGTTCTACGGGAGCATCGCCGAGCTGGAAATGGCGCTCCACACGGGCAAGGCGTCGTACCACACCACCATCCAGTTCTGGTATATCCCACCCGCCGAGGCGCTCGACCGCGAGCCGCGCTGGGTGCGCACCACCGTGGGCCGGGTGCTCTTCAACAACATTCTGCCCCGGCGCGTCGTGGCGGAGCTTGGCTTCCGCGACGACCTCATGAAGAAGAAGAATCTCTCCGAGCTGGTGCTGCAGAGTTATCGCCGCGCCGGCCTCAAGGAGACGGTGGAGTTCCTGGACCGGCTCAAGCGGTTCGGCTTCGACTTCGCCACCATGGGCGGTGTGTCGATCGGCGTCGAGGATTTGGAAATCCCGCTCGAAAAGGCTTCGATCCTCGAGGAAGCCCAGAAGCGGGTCGAGCGGTTCCAGCGGGCCTACAACACCGGACAAATCACGTTCGGTGAGCGGTACAACAAGGTGATCGACGCCTGGACCCACGCCAACAACGACGTGGCCGAGGCGATGGTGGCCCACATGCGGCAGAGCCGCGGCGGGTTCAATCCGGTGTTCATGATGTTCGACTCCGGCTCCCGGGGCAGCCGCGACCAGATCCGGCAGCTCGCCGGGATGCGCGGCCTGATGGCCAAGCCGCAGAAAAAGCTCACCGGCGGCATCGGCGAGATCATCGAGAGCCCTATCAAGTCGAACTTCCGCGAGGGACTGTCGGTGCTCGAGTACTTCATCTCGACCCACGGCGCGCGGAAGGGTCTGGCCGACACCGCGCTCAAGACGGCGGACGCCGGGTACCTGACCCGCCGGCTGGTGGACGTGGCGCAGGATGTCACGGTCACCGAGGAAGACTGCGGCACCATCCTCGGCCTCGACACCGCGGCGCTCAAGGAAGGCGAAGACGTCATCGAGTCGCTCAAGGAGCGGCTCCTCGGCACCGTGTCGGGCGAGGACGTTTTCGACCCGAACCAGCTGGACGAACACGGCGATCCGAAGCTCCTGGTGCAAGCCGGGCAGTTGATCGACGAGGAAACGTCGGATGCGATTGAGGACGCCGGCATCGACAAGGTGAAGATCCGCTCGGTGCTCACCTGCGAAGCCAAGCGGGGCATCTGCCGGATGTGCTACGGCCGCAACCTGGCCACCATGGACATGGTGGACATGGGCGAGGCGGTCGGCATCCTGGCGGCGCAGTCGATCGGCGAGCCGGGCACCCAGCTCACCCTGCGGACCTTCCACATCGGCGGAACCAGCTCGCGCATCGCCGAGGAAGCCGAGCGGCGGGCGCGGTCGGACGGGGTGGTCAAGTACACCAAGGGCCTCGAGTACGCCGACCAGGTCGTCGAGTACGAAGACGGCTCCAAGGGCGAGGTCCGGGTCGTGCTGACCCGCGAAGACGAGTCCGCCTCCGAAGAGACCAAGGAAGGCATCCTGGTGGTGGATCCGAAGGATTCCTCACACGTGCTCTCCCGGTACCCGGTACCGGAAGGCGCCATTCTGCACGCCGAGGAAGGCGACAGCGTAACCAAGGGTGACGCCGAGAAGCGGGCCACCATTCTGTATACCTGGGACCCCTACAACGATCCCAGCATCATCAAGACCGACGGCGAGTTGCGCTGGAAGGACCTGGTGAAGGACGTCACCCTCCGCGAGGAGCTGGACGAAGGCACCGGCCTCCGCTCGCTGGTTGTCACCGCGGACCCGGACCGGGAGCTGCATCCGTCGGTGCTGGTCTACATGGCCAACCGGAAGGATCCCCAGGAGTACACCCTGGCGGAGGGGTCGCGCATCATCTTCGGATCCCCGACCGACCAGGTGAGCCGCGCGGTGGATCTGCCGGACGAGGCCAACCCCTGGTCGTCCAAGTACCACGTGGACGAGCGGCCGGTGAGCGAGGCGTGGCCGTCGAAGTCCAAGAAGGAGAGCCGGGACAAGACCGTGTACCTCTCACCCCCGGTCAAGGTGTCGAAGGGAATCACCGTCACCAAGATGCCGCGGCAGGCGTACAAGACCCGCGACATCACCGGCGGTCTGCCCCGCGTGGCGGAGCTGTTCGAGGCGCGCCGGCCCAAGGATCCGGCCACCATGTCGGAAATCGACGGCGTGGTGAAGTTCGGCGAGATCAAGCGGGGCAAGCGGGAGATCTACGTCTACCCGATGACCAAAGATGGCGCGGTCATCGAAGGCGAGACCCCGCAGGTGTACGAAGTGCCCGCCGGCAAGCACCTGCGGGTCCACGAGGGCGACCGGGTGCGGGCGGGAGACCGCCTCACCGAAGGACCGGTGAACCCACACGAGATCCTGCTGATCAAGGGTCCCCGCGCGGTGCAGGAGTATCTGCTCAACGAAGTGCAGGAGGTCTACCGGCTGCAGGGCGTGCGGATTGCGGACAAGCACATCGGCGTGATCGTGCGGCAGATGCTCCAGAAGGTGCGGGTCACCGATCCGGGCGACACCAGCTTCCTCGAGGCCGAGGCGGTGGACAAGCTCAGCTTCAAGGAAGAAAACGATCGGGTGCTCAAGAAGAAGAGCGCGCCGGCCATCGCGGAGCCGCTGCTCCTGGGCATCACCAAGGCGAGCCTCACGACCCAATCGTTCATCTCGGCGGCGTCCTTCCAGGAGACCACCCGGGTGCTGACCGACGCGGCCATTCGCGGCGCGAAGGACGACCTGCGGGGCTTGAAGGAGAACATCATCATCGGGCATCTGATCCCGGCGGGGACCGGCCACTACCGGTACGTGGATCTGGAAATCCAGCCGCCGGCGGGCTTCGAGCCGCCGCCACCGCCGTCGCCGGCGGAGCAGGCTGCCGTCGCGACGGGGTCGGTGTTGCCGCTGGCGGAGGAAGTGGAGGCGCTGTAGGAGGCTACTGGCTATTGGCTAGGAAAAACGCCCCGAGAGATCGGGGCGTTTTTTTTGCCGCAAACGCCAATATCCAATAGCCGATAGCCAACTACTTCCTCGGCACCCTCGCCACCGTCCTCCCGCGCTTGTTGATCACCACGATCGGCCCGGGAAGTGTCCCCTCGATCAACTGCAGCCCGGCGACGAAAGACGTCAACGGGGGCGTCGGCGCCGCCAGGATTGACGCCAGGAACGTGAACGGGTCGGTCACCGCGTCGTTCACTACGTAGCCCAGGTCCCGGAACGACGCCGCGCTGAGGGCGCTGAGGGGATTGACTCCCGCGTTGAGGAATCCGGTCATCAGCTCGTTGACGACCGTCACCTCGCGCCAGTGGGAATCCCGAGTGCCCAGTGGGGCAGGAAGTCCCTCAACCGGGATCGCGACTCCAGTAAATGTGCGTCCGGGTGCTACGGCACCGAAAAACGACATGCGGCTTAAGGGGCCGTTGAAGATGGGGTCGGAGGTGCCCTCTCCCAAGAGAAACGCGTTGGCCGGATTGTTCGGACCTATGGGGATGATGAGCTCCGCGTCGGGGGGGGGGAAGTTCCACATCGTCCCGAATCCGAGCACGTGCGCCATTTCGTGGAGGATCACATCGTTGAGCCGACCGGCGGCTTCGAGCGCAGGCAGATCGGAGGTATCGAATTGCATGAGGCCGACGACCGGCTGGAATCCGGCATCATCCCGCACGATGCACGGCCCCGACTGCCCGAGCACGTTGCCCGGGCCGTCGAGGTTCTTCAGATCGGCGAAGATGATCACCCCGTCCACGGTTTCGCTGATCGCCGGGAAACAGAATGACGCGGGCTCGTTGACCGGATACGGAGCGGAACCCGCGAGAATGATCGTCTTCCAGCGCGCTGCGGCTTGGTCGAAGGCGGCCCGCTGCGCGGTAGTCGGCTGGGTATTCGGGTAGCGCACTTCCAGATTGAAGGTGCTCGCGGGAGGCGCCGTGGCGGTCGTGGTAAAAATGATGGGCGCAAACCCCTGACCGGCCGCGCGCACCTGCTGCGACCCCCCCGAACCCAGCCGCCAGCCGCCGAGGATCACGCGACCCATGAAATCGGAGACCTGCGTGGCGCCGATGAGCTGTCCTTCCGCCTGGAGCAGCTCGAACGACACGGCGCTGCCGGCAACCGGATTCCCGTGCGCATCGCGGAGTGCCACGGTGGGCACGGCCGGCACGAAGTTCCCGAAGAATCCCGTCATCACGGTGGGGCTCGCGGCCGACGCGGAAGCCACCGCGCCCGCGATGCCTGTGGCGGTGAACGCCACATCCTGAGGACCGTCCAGCCGCGCTTCAATCTGATTCTGGCCCGGGGTTGGGCCAAGAATCCATCCCGAGGCGGCAGCAATTCCGTCGGCGCCGGTCACCGTATTGCCACCCTGGACCACGCCCGCCCCGGCCACCACTACGAACGTCACCGTGACGCCGGGAAGCGGGCTGCCATCTTCGCGCGCCGCGCGAACCGCCGGGGGGACTGGCACCGCGGTGCCGGCATTCGCGGTCTGCCCGTTGCCCGCGACGGCCGTAACGGTGGCTGGAATCCCTTGCGCCTCGAAAACCGCCGCCGCTCCGCCGGCAAGCCGCGCCCGGATGCCGTACCTGATCGCGTCGGCACCGATGGTCCAGGAGCCCAGGGCCGCGAGGCCATTCGCATCCGACACCCGGTCGGCGCCGGTGAGGACCGAACCGAGCACCGTCAGCTCGAAGGTGACCGGGACACCGGCAATGGGGTTGCCGAACGCGTCGGTCACCTGGACGGCCGGGATAACCGTGACCGGCTTGGAAACCACAGTGAACTGAAGCACCTCGGTGGTGGCGGAGACGACGGCCGGGGGTCCTGGGGTTGCGCTGGCGGCGACCGTGACGCTGGGGATGCCGGAGGAGGAAATGGTAAGGGTCTGGGCCCCCAACTTACCACCCAGCGTCCAGACAATCTCGGCCGTGGCCGAGGCGCTGGTGGTGACGCTCCTGGGTGCGGTCGATCCTCCCCCTTGAGACTCGGTGGACACGAGCACCAACACGCCACCCACCGGCCCCTGCTGGTCCTTCGTCCGCACCTGTATTCTGACGGGCAGGGTCGCGCCGACCGCACCGATCTGCCCGTCCCCGGCCAACACCTCGATGCTGGTAGCCTTTCGCGGCTCGGTCGGACCGCTCTTGCCACAGGCAAATGCCGCGGCGCACAGCGCGGCGGCTGTGAGTCGGAGTGAGCTGAAACCGGTGTTGATCATCCGTCTGCTGGTCAGTTGAATGCTCCGGAAACTAGGGTGGCGTGACCAGAGAGAAAAGGGTGTCCGCTTCGGCGCCGGGATCCTGCATGTGCCGGAAAGCACCGGAGGGACCGGTGCAGCCGAGCTTCCTGTCCGGTCGTCCGAAGGGAAGGACGGAGCGTCCGAGGCGAAGGACTCGTCTCGTATTGTTGTCGCCTCTTAACCATCCCTGCTCGACGGGTCTTGGATTTCAAGAATCCGCCCGCCTGGAAGCGGAGCTTTGGTGCACCTTGACCGGCCTCGCAAGTATTGATATTTTAAGAGTCTGTGGCAAAAATTGGCCTCAGATCCCAAGCTTTGAGAAAGGCACGACGAGCGACACCGGATGCCTACGATCAATCAGCTGATTCGCCACGGGCGGAAATCGCCGGTCGGCAAGGACAAATCCCCCGCGCTCAAGGCAAATCCCTTTCGCCGCGGCGTGTGCACGCGGGTGTACACCACCACACCCAAGAAGCCGAACTCGGCGCTCCGCAAGGTGGCCAAGGTCCGGCTCACGAACGGCTTTGAGGTGATCGCGTACATCCCAGGCGAGGGCCACAACCTGCAGGAGCACTCGATCGTTCTGATTCGCGGTGGGCGCGTGAAGGATCTCCCGGGCGTACGCTACCACATCGTTCGCGGCACCCTGGACGCAGCCGGCGTTACCGGCCGCAAACAGAGCCGTTCGAAGTACGGAGCGAAGGCGCCCAAGGAAGCCGGGAAGGGCGGGGCCAAGTGAGCCGCCGGAGCAAGTCGGTCAAGCGGCCGGTTCCGCCGGATCCACGCTACGACAGCCAGACCGTCTCCAAGTTCATCAACAACTTGATGTACGAGGGGCAGAAGAGCATTTCCGAGGGCATTTTCTACCGGGCGATGGACCTGATTGAAGAGCGCACCGGACAGCCCGGCGTGACGGTGTTCAAGCAGGCAGTGGCCAACGTGAAGCCCGCCCTCGAGGTCAAGAGCCGCCGGGTCGGCGGCGCCTCGCTGCAGGTGCCGGTGGAGGTTCGCCCCGAGCGGCGGACCGCGCTGGCCATGCGCTGGTTGATATCCTTTGCCCGGGCGCGAAACGAGAAGACCATGGCGGACCGACTCGCCGCCGAGCTGATCCTGGCATCGAAGGGCGAGGGGAACGCCATCAAAAAGAAGGAAGACACGCACCGGATGGCGGAAGCAAATCGGGCGTTCGCGCATTACAGGTGGTAGAGCGTCGGTAAGTCGGTAGGACGGTAAGTCGGTAAAGAAGCGTACCGACATACCGACGTACCGACCTACCGTCGAGAAACATCGGGCCGCGTGAGGGCGAAAATCTCGCTCCCCACCTCCGGCCTTCAATGACAACGCGTGGGACTCTCCTGGAGGGTCCCCATCCGTGGAGAAGCCTCCCGGGTGCGCGCGGAGCGATACCACCGGGGGTTCCCGGGTCGGTCGCCCCGCTTTTTCGTTGACCGGGATTGATGAACGTTATGGCTCGTGCGACCCCGCTCGAACGATATCGCAACATCGGCATCATGGCCCACATCGATGCCGGGAAGACGACTACGACCGAGCGTATCTTGTACTACACGGGAAAGAATTACAAAATCGGCGAAGTCCATGATGGCGCCGCCACCATGGACTGGATGGAGCAGGAGCAGGAGCGGGGCATCACCATCACCTCGGCCGCCACGACCTGCTTCTGGAAGCGGGAAGAGACGCTCTACCGGATCAACATCATCGATACGCCGGGCCACGTGGATTTTACCGTCGAGGTGGAACGCTCGCTGCGGGTGCTCGATGGCGCGGTGACGCTGCTCGACTCGGTGGCCGGCGTGGAGCCGCAGACCGAGACGGTGTGGCGCCAGGCTGACCGGTACGGCGTGCCGCGCATCATCTTCGCCAACAAGATGGACCGGGTCGGCGCCAACTTCGACCGCTGCCTCGAGATGATTCGGGACCGGCTCACCCGGAGGGCCTTTCCGCTGCAGCTCCCGGTCGGTTCCGGCGAGCTCTTTACCGGCCACATCGACGTGCTGCGCCGGGTGGAGATCATCTTCGACGATGCGACCCTGGGCAAGGAATACGAGGAGATGCCGGTCCCCGAAGCGTACCGGGAGCGGATGGAGAAGGCACGCCACGAGGTGATCGAGGCGGCGGTAGAGCACGACGACAAGTTGATGGAGAAATACCTGGGTGGCGCGGACCTTTCGCTCGCGGAAATCAACACCGCCATCCGGAAGGCCACCGTGTCCGGTGCCATCGTGCCGGTGCTGGTCGGCGCATCGTTCAAGAACAAGGGTGTCCAGGCCCTGCTCGACGCCGTAGTGGACTATCTGCCCAGCCCGGTGGACATCAAGCCGGTCCAGGGGCATCTGCCGCAGCACGACGACACCCACGTGTTCCGCGCTGCCTCGGACGACGAGCCCTTCGCCGCGCTGGCGTTCAAAGTGGCCACCGATCCGTTCGTGGGCCGGCTCACCTTTTTCCGGGTCTACTCCGGCTCGATCAAGTCGGGCAGCTACGTCTACAACAGCACCAAGGACAAGCGGGAGCGGATCGGCCGGCTGCTCCAGATGCACGCGAACAAACGGGACGAGATCGAGGAAGTGCTGGCGGGAGACATCGCCGCGGCGATCGGGCTCAAGGACACTCGCACCGGGGACACCCTGTCCGACGACTCGGATCCGGTGATCCTGGAGGCGATGAAGTTTCCCAACCCGGTCATCGACGTCGCGATCGAGCCGAAAACCAAAGCCGACCAGGACAAGCTCGGCATCGCGCTGCAGAAGCTGGCCGAGGAGGATCCCACCTTCCGGGTGCGGACCGATCCGGAGACCAGCCAGACGATTATCGCCGGCATGGGCGAGCTGCACCTGGAGATCATCGTCGACCGGATGAAACGGGAGTTCAAGGTCGAGGCGAACGTGGGTCGTCCTCAGGTGGCATACCGGGAAACGATTCGTAAGAAGGTGTCCGACATTGAAGGGAAGTTCATCCGGCAGTCGGGCGGCAAGGGCCAGTACGGCCACGTGGTCATCGATCTGGAGCCTGGGGCCCAGGGCTCCGGCTTCCATTTCGAGGACAAGATCGTGGGCGGCACCATTCCGCGGGAGTTCATCCGTCCGGTCGAGGCCGGCATCAAGGAAGCCCTCGAAACGGGCGTCCTGGCCGGCTATCCGGTGGTGGACGTGAAGGTCTCGCTGGTCTTCGGCAGCTACCACGACGTGGACAGCTCCGAAATGGCGTTCAAGATCGCGGGCTCGATGGCGTTCAAGGAGGCGGCCAAGGCCGCCGGCCCGGTCCTGCTCGAGCCCGTCATGGAAGTCGAGGTGGTGACCCCGGCCGACTTCCTGGGCGACGTGATCGGCGATCTCTCCAGCCGGCGCGGCAAGATCGGCGGGATGACGCAGCGGGGTGACGCACAGGTCGTGGCGGGCGAAGTGCCGCTGGCCGAGATGTTCGGCTACTCGACCCAGCTCCGCAGCATGACGCAGGGGCGCGCGGTCTACTCGATGCAGTTCGATCACTACGCCGAAGTGCCGAAGAATGTCGCGGAGCAGATTGTCGCGAAGGTGAAGGGGTAGGCGAAAACCAGAACTCAGAGAGAAACCGAATCATGGCCAAGGCACGATTCGAGCGGACCAAGCCCCATGTGAATGTGGGGACCATCGGGCACGTGGACCACGGGAAGACGACGCTGACGGCGGCGTTGACCAAGGTGTCGGCGGACAAGGGCTGGGGGACGAAGTACATCAGCTACGACGAGGTGGCCAAGGCCTCGGCGAGCCAGGGGCGGCGGGACGCGACCAAGATCCTGACGATCGCGACCAGCCACGTGGAGTACGAGACCCAGGCGCGGCACTATGCCCACGTGGACTGCCCGGGGCACGCGGACTACGTGAAGAACATGATCACCGGGGCGGCCCAGATGGACGGGGCGATTCTGGTGGTGAGCGCGGTG
>JAXIPC010000028.1:0-14665 GCA_045403135.1 Gemmatimonadales bacterium
CCTTCGTCAGCCCCGCCCCCGGTAACACCTCGGTCGTTCGGAGCGTGCTGGTCGGGAGCGCCATCAACGTGACCGAAGGGGCACGACCCACACAGCGGTGCCGGAGCTCGGGCGAGCTGGAGCTCAAGATTCACGAGATGATGGTGAAGGAGCTGACCAAGACCGAATGAAGCAGGAGCATTACAGCTGGATCAGCCCGGCGCTGGGGCGGGAAATGCACATCGAGGTCTTCGGTCACGCCGGAGCGCGCATGCTCGTTTTCCCGACCACGCTGGGGACCTGCTACGAGTGGCGGGACCGGCGCATGCACGAAGTGCTCGCCGATCATCTGGACCACGGCTGGATCCAGATGTTCTGCCTCGATCACGTCCATGACGAGAGCTGGTACAACAAGCAGCTCCATCCGGGGGCCCGGGCCTGGCGCCATCTCCAGTACGACCAGTATCTGGTCTCCGAGGTGCTGCCCTTCACCGCCAGCGCAACCGGCAATCCGTTCGTCATCGCCTGCGGAGCGAGCTTCGGCGCCTACCAGGCCGCCTGCTTCGGCTTCCGGCACCCGGAGCAGGTGCACCGGATCATCGGCCTCTCCGGCATGTACGATGTGAAGTCGATGACCGAGGGCTACTCCGATCTCAACGTGTACGGCTGCAATCCGTTCGACTTCATGCAGCACGAGCACGATGCCGCGCGGCTCGCGGAGTTCCGGGGCCAAGACATCATCCTCGCGATCGGCAAGGAGGACCCCTCCTACGGCAACAACCTGGAATTCTCCGGGATTCTCTGGGGCAAGATGATCGGGAATGCCCTTCGGGAATGGGACGGCTGGGCGCACGACTGGCCGTATTGGGAGCGGATGATTCGGTTGTACGTCGGGGGACATGACTAGGCGGTAAGACGCTAAGACGCTAAGACGCTAGGAACCTGCTCTTTCTTAGCGTCGTAGCGTCATAGCGTCATAGCGTCCTCAAGGAGCATGACGCATGGCAAAAATCGGACTGGTCGTCGGCCGCGAGTGGTCGTTCCCCCCGGCCTTCATCGAAGAGGTGAACCGCCGTAATGAGGGCGTGACCGCCGAATTCGTGCAGCTCGGCGCGCCCCGGATGGACGACTCCCCGGAGTACCGCGTGGTCATCGACCGGATTTCCCACGAAGTGCCGTTTTACCGGACAGCGCTCAAACACATGGTTCTGCAGGGCGTAACGGTGGTGAACAATCCGTTCATGTGGAGCGCCGACGACAAGTTCTTCGGCGCTACCCTCGCCACCTCGCTTGGGCTCGCCCATCCCAGGACGGTCGTACTGCCCAACAAGGAATACATCCCGGGGATCGTCCATACCGAGTCGCTCCGCAACCTGATCTTTCCGCTCGACTGGCAGGCGATCGTGGACTACGTTGGGCTGCCGTGCATCCTGAAGGATGCTCATGGCGGGGGCTGGAAGGAGGTCTACATCTGCCATACCACGGACGAGCTGCTCCACAACTACGATCACTCCGGCCTGCTCACCATGATCGTGCAGGAATTCATAGAATGGGACGAGTTCGTCCGCTGCATTTGCCTGGGCCAGGACGTCATCCGTCCGATCAAGTACGACCCAAAGGCGCGGCGCTACCATCCCGAGCTGGATTTCCTCCCACCGCCGCTGATGCAGCGCGTGGTGGAGGACTCGCTGACGCTGGTCCGCGCGCTGGGATACGACATGAACTCGATCGAGTGGGCCATCAAGGACGGGGTTCCCTACGCGATCGACTTCATGAACCCGGCGCCCGACATGGACATCTATTCCCTCACGCCGACCCACTTCGAATGGGTCGTCTCGAGCATGGCGGACATGGCCATCCGGCTGGCCAAGGAGCCGGCGGCGGCGCCCAAACCGTCCTGGGAAGGCTTCCTGGGCGGGCGGCGCCGGAGCGGGACCGCCCCCGCCAAGTCCATCAAGGGCCGCTGACCTTCTGATGAACAGACCGGACCACCCGGGCGACGCGATCGCGGCGTGGCACGACTCGCTCACGCCCGAGCTCGCCGCCGAGTCGTCGGGTTGGCTCACCGAGCAGCTCCGGCTGCGCGGGCTGTTCTTCGGGGACCGGCCTCTCTGTACGGTGCTCCGGCCCCGGTTTCTCACGCCGGGGCAGTACGACACGCTGCGGGCCCGCATCGCGGTGCTGCTCGGCGCGTTCGACACCGCGCTGGCTGCCGCGCTGGCCGATCCCGCCCTCCTCGATCAGTTCGGCCTGATGGACTGGGAGCGTACCCTGGCCCTCGAGGATCCGCGGATGCCGGCCTCGCCGGTGTCGCGGCTCGACGCCTTTTTCGACCCCGGGGACGGCCGGCCCCGCTTCACCGAGTACAACGCAGAGACCCCGGCCGGTTCGGCCTACAACGACGCGCTCACCGAGCTGTTCCTGGCGATGCCCGCGGCGCGCCCGTTTCTCCGGAGCCATGCGCTCCGGCCGTTGCCGGCCGCGCCCAACGTGCTCCACGCGCTGCTCTCGACCTATGCGTCCTGGTCCGGCCGGAGGGAGCTGCCGGTGATCGGCATCCTCGACTGGAAGGAGGTGCCGACCTACAGCGAGTTCATCCTGTACCAGCGCTACTTCGAATCGATGGGGGTGCGCTGCGTCATCGCCGACGTGCGCGACTGCGAGCTCACCGGCGGGCGACTGGTCGCCGGGGGCACGCCGATCGACCTGATCTACAAGCGGGTGCTGATCCACGAGCTGATCGCGGAGGGCGGCCTCGACCATCCGATCGTGCGCGCCGTGCGGACCGGTGCTACGTGCATGGTGAATCCGTTCCGCTGCAAGGTGCTCCACAAGAAGGCCTCGCTCGCCGTCCTCTCGGACGAACGCAACGCGGGACTCTTCAACGACGCCGAACGGCGCGTCATCGCCGAGCACATCCCCTGGACCCGGGTCGTGGAGGAGCGCAAGACCCTGGTTCAGGGAAATCCGGTGGACCTGCTCCCCTGGATCGCGGCCAACCGTCAGCAGCTGGTCTTGAAGCCCAACGACGACTACGGTGGTGCGGGGATCGTGCTGGGCTGGGAGGTG
Organism: Gemmatimonadales bacterium; assembly: GCA_045403135.1. Lineage (GTDB taxonomy): Bacteria > Gemmatimonadota > Gemmatimonadetes > Gemmatimonadales > GWC2-71-9 > JABFSM01. Next base: position 3,049 of record JAXIPC010000028.1, read on the forward strand.
GACGACGAGGCCTGGACGGCCGCCCTCGGGAAGGCGGTCGGCGAGCCGTTCATCGTGCAGGAGCGGATCGGCCTCCCCTCGGAGATCTTTCCGAGCTACGCCGACGGCCAGCTCCATTTCGCGGGACGCATCGTGGACACCGCCCCCTTCGTGTTCGGTGGTGCCTACGCTGACGGTTGCCTGACCCGCGTCTCCACGGCCACGCTGGTGAACGTCACCGCCGGCGGCGGAAGCACGGTGCCTACGTTCGTGGTGGAGAAGCGGTAGTCATTGCGAGGCCCGGAACGGGCCGAAGCAATCCCGGCGAGATCGCCACGGGCGCTTCGCGCCCTCGCGATGACAACTACGGAGATCCCATGAAGCCACCAAGCCTCACCCTCGGAATCGAGGAGGAGTACCAGATCATCGACCCCGCTACCCGGGAGCTCCGCAGCTACATCACGGAAATCCTCAAGGAAGAGTCGATGGTGATGGGCGAGATCAAGCCCGAGCTGCACCAGTCCATGGTGGAGGTGGGCACCAAGGTCTGCAGCACGCCGTCCGAGGTGAAAGCCGAGCTGGTCCGGTTACGCCGCCTGGTGATGGACCTGGCCGCCAAGAAAGGGCTCAAGGTGGCGGCGGCGGGAAGCCATCCCTTCTCCTCGTGGATGGACCAGGAGATCACCCCGCTGGAGCGCTACATGGGGGTGCGGGAGGATCTCCAGGACCTGGCCCAGGCGCTGCTGATCTTCGGCACCCACGTTCATATCGGCATCGAGGACCGCGAGTTCCTGATCGATGCGATGAACGTGTCGCGCTACTTCCTGCCCCATGTGCTGGCGCTGTCCACCAGCTCGCCCTTCTGGATGGGCCGCCGCACCGGATTGAAGTCCTACCGAAGCGTGGTGTTCCGCTCGTTTCCCCGCACCGGCATCCCGCGCTCGCTCGGCAACTGGGGAGAGTTCGAAGATATCGTCAACGTCATGGTGGACACGAAGTCGATACCGAACGCCTCCAAGATCTGGTGGGACGTCAGGCCGAGCTGGAGCTATCCAACCCTCGAGTTCCGCATCTGCGACGTCTGCACCCGGGTGGACGAGGCGGTCTGCGTCGGCGCTATCTTTCAGGCCATCATCGCGAAACTGTGGAAGCTCCGCTACGACAATCTTTCGTTCCGGCTCTACCCGGTGGCGTTCATCGAGGAAAACAAGTGGCGGGCACTCCGGTACGGGCTCGACGGCAAGCTGATAGATTTCGGCAAGCAGCGTGAGCTCCCGGCACGGGAATTGATCCGGGAAATGCTCGAGTGGTTCCTCGACGATGTCCTGGATGAGCTGGGGAGCCGGAAGGAAGTCGAGTACGCCTTCAAGATCCTGGCCGAGGGCACCAGCGCGGACCGGCAGCTGGCAACTTTCGAGAAGACCGGCAACCTGCATTCGGTGGTGGATCAATTGATCAAGGAAACGGAAGCGGGCGTGATCGCGTGAGCCGTCCTCTGATCGGCATTCCCGGCCAGACTCTCCAGGCCATCGACGACATCCCGGAAGGGCTGCCGCATTCCTGGGTCATGAATTCTCGGTACTTCACCGCGGCCGCCGAGGCGGGCGGGGCTCCGGTCATGATTCCGTTGTTCGTGGAGGACCACGACGTCCTGCGGGCCGTCTACGACCGGGTGGATGGCGTGCTGCTGGCCGGCGGGGTGGACGTTCATCCGTTCGCGTACGGCGAGCCGCCCCATCCCCGTCTCGGCAGGACCGACCAGCCGCGCGACATCGTGGAGCTGACGCTGGCCAAGTGGGCCATCGCCGATCGCAAGCCCATCCTGGGCCTCTGCCGAGGGGCCCAGGTGCTCAACGTGGCGCTGGGCGGCACACTCTGGCAGGACATCGAGGAGCAGGTGCCCACGGCCATCAAGCACGATTGTTTTCCGACCGAAGGGTATGCGCGCGACTACCTGGCCCACGAGGTGAGCATCGCGCCGGGGTCGCGGCTGCACGACGCCTTCGCGGCATCCTCGGTGCCGGTAAACAGCATGCATCACCAGGCGGTCAGGACGCTGGCGCCCTCGCTCCATGCATCCGCCCACGCCCCCGACGGAATGGTGGAGGCCGTCGAGTCGGGCACCGACCATTTCCTGGTGGGTGTGCAATGGCATCCGGAGGTTTTCGAGGACCGCGACGAGCGCACCCGCAGGCTGTTCCACGATTTTCTGGCCGCGGCACGCCGGACGGGTCCGTAGCGCGTGCGCATCGCTTTCGTTCCGCTTACCCTTGTCTCCCTCCTCTCGCTCGCCGTCGAGCCAGTTCGAGCGCAGGAACCCAAACCCGATTCGGCGACCTTTGCCCGGGCCAGCAAGCCGATCATTCGGTGGGGCGAAATCTTCGGCGTCGCGGCGACCACCGGCGTTGCCCTTGCCCTGGACCAGACGCTTCGCGACCGGATCCATGACCCGCACGATGCCGTGGGGAATACGCTCTCCGACGTCGGGAACGGATTCGGCGACGGCGTCATCGTCTACTCCACGCTCCTGGGGCTCTCGGTGGGCGGGAAAGTGCTGGGCAAACGGGGGATGTACGGGGTGAGCTCGCGCGCACTCAAGTCCACCCTGGTGAGTGGGGCGGCCGCGATGGTGCTCAAATCGATGATCGGGAGGGAACGCCCTTCGACATCACCCGATGGTCCCTACAACTTCCGTCCTTTCAGATTCAAGGACAATTCCTTCCCCTCGGGCCACTCGGCGGTCGCCTTTGCTCTGGCCACCTCCTTGGCGCGGGAGATAGAAGGCCAGTGGGACGATGCGGTTTTTTTCACCCTGGCCACTCTCACCGCCTACTCCCGCATGCACGACGACAAGCACTGGGCCTCGGACGTGGTGTTCGGAGCCGGCATTGGCATTCTTGCCAGCCGCTTCGTGCATCGCCGCGCGGCCAAGCTCGCGGTTAAGCGGGGCATGGTGGGCCTGAGCTTCAGCTTCTAGGGTCGAAGCGCGCTGAAGACGAATCCCTGAGCCTGCTTCTGGGTGTGGCAGGTGTGACACGCTTGCCGGCCCCCATCGTCCAGGGACGGCGTCCGGCCGTCGCCGATAAACTCCTCGTAGCCCCACCCGCCGGTGGTCCGGAAGCGCGCGCTGTCCTTCTGCATCACGTCAACCAGGCGGCGAGACGCCTCCCGGATCGTCGCTTCCGTGGTCGACCCATTCAGCCGGTCGAAGACGATGACCGCGCCGTCGGGAAACCGGCCCGTCTTGTACCCCTCGACGGCCTGGTCGTTGGCATAGATATGGTGAAAGCTCTGGTCGGCGCGGCCTAACCCGGTCAGGACACTCTTGACATGCGTCCAGTGGCGATACCCGTCGGGAAAGGGTATCGGCTCCGGGGTCCCGGTCCGGAAGGCCGCCGTCATGATAACCGCCAGACCGGCGGCAAGCGGTATGCCAAACGGTATCCTCTGCATTCGACCTTCCCTGTGGAATCATGGAGAGCGCCAGGAGCGACACTCCCGATCATGGGGTCGAAAGTAGGGCTCCCGACCCCTGGGGAGCAAACCAGGTTCGGTGAATCGCCATTGGCGCAGGTAAGGCGTGTGCTGGAGCGGTGAGTAGCGGCGTCAGGTGCCCGATCCAGCTCAGCGCAGAAACCACTCCACTGCCTGAAGCGCGATCTGTGGTGGAATCGCGTGGCCGCCGGCAAACTCCACGTACTCGACGGCGTACCCGTCGTCTCGGAGGTCCTTGACGATGCGGCGGCTGGCGAGGTCGATGGGCAGGATGGGATCCTGGGTTCCGTGGGACACGAAGAACTCGGGATGACCGTTTGGCAGGGTATCCGACGGAACGATCCCCCCCGGTGAGAACGCGACGACGCGGGAGAAGAGATCCCCGTTGGCGAGCCCGAGACCCAGCCCGTAGCTGGCGCCATCGCTGAATCCCGACACGGTGATCCGCGCCGGGTTCACCGAGCACCGCTCGAACGACCGCTTCAGCGCGGAGTCGATGAAGGTCACATCGTAGGAGTACTTGAAGGTGATGGCGTCCCAGGTCACCCCCGACGAATCCACCGAGAGCAACAGGAACCCGTGGGACTCGGCGTATGGACTCATCAGATTGATGGGCCCCTCCGCCGTCGATCCTGCACCGTGGAGCGCCAGGAGGAACGGTGCCGGCGTGCCGGCGACGTAGCTCGCGGGAACGTAGAGAAGGCCGTCCCGGTTGGGGTCGAGGCCCAGCCGGTTGAGCCCGGGGGTGACGCTTCCAGTCGGCGTGCCGGGGCGGGCTGCAAAGCGCGCCGAGCCCCCGCCCGGCTCGTCGAAAATCGAAGATCGATTGCAGCCGAGGAGGGAGCCGGTCCCGGCGGCAAGCACCTCGACGAAATCGCGGCGGGGATAGTCCATCAACTCCCTACGGCGAGACCGAGTCCCGGGATTCCATGGCCCATTGATGGGATCAACCGTCGCGGAGCATGAGGAAATAGAGTGCCGGGGTGGCCAGGAGCGAGAGCGCGACCGAGGTGACCAGCGCTCCGATAACCGCGATCGCTAGTGGCCGGAGCATGTCGGCCCCGGACCCGATGCCGTAGGCCAGTGGCAACATTCCCAGAGCCGCCGCCATCGATGTCATCAACACCGGACGAAGCCGGCGCCGACCCGAGTGCACCAGGGCCTCCGTCAGCCCCAGCCCTTCCCGAAGCAGATGTCGGACAAAATCCAGCATGAGAATACCGTTCTTCGCCACGATCCCTATCCCGATGATGGCCCCGAGGAATGACACGACGTTGAACGAGGTTCCCGTCAACCAGAGCGCGAAAACCGTTCCGAACAGTGCCAGAACCGCTCCGAAGACGATCGCGATCGGCTCGTAGAAGGAACCGAATTCCAGCAGCAGGACTGTAAACACCAGCGTCACGGCCATGAGCAGCACGAACACCAGGTTGCGGAACGATTCCCGCTGCTGCTCATAGAGTCCGCCGTATTCGATGGTGCCGGGCGGAAGGGAGGCGTCCCGGACCAGAACCTGGCGGATCTCCGTGATGGCGCTTCCCAGGTCTCTGCCCTCCAGACGGGCGGTCACTGCGACATCCTGTCTGCCATCTTCCCGGCGGAGCTCGAGCTGACCAGGTTCCTCGACCACGTCCACGACCTGGGACAGCTTCACCACGCTGCCACCCGGGGTTCGAATGGGGAGCTCGCCGATCTGGGACAGGGCCTGCAGCCTGGTCGAATCCAGCTTCACCCTGATATCCAGGATTCGGTCGCCCTCCAGCACCGAGGACGCCGTCCGACCGAGCATGGCGGTATTGACGACGCCGGCGATGTCACGCGCCGTCAGGCCGAACCTTCGGGCGTCGACAGAGCGGGTTCGCAGCGAGAGCGTCGGCCCGGTATAGACCAATCCGTCGAACACGTCCACGACGCCACGGACCTGTTCCAGCTGGGCGGCTACGGCCGGCGCCTTTTGCTTGAGCCACGCCTGATCGGTGGAGAAGAGCTTGAGCTCGATCGGCTTGGGTGACCACATCAGATCGCCGATGAGATCGCCCAGGATGCCGGGGAAATCCCACTCCAACCCCGGAAGCTCGGTATTGAACTTCCGCCGCAATTCGGCAATCACCGCCTCGGTGGGCCGGCGCCGGTCGGACCGCAACTTGACGAGAAAATCGCCGGTATTGGGTTCGGCAATGGCCAGTGCGAGCCGGGCTCCGGTGCGCCGGGAGTAGCTCTCCATTTCCGGTACCGTCCGGAGGATCGTCTCCGCCTGGAGGAGCTGCCAGTCGGTTTCGGCCAGGCTGGTGCCCGGGGGCGTGAAGTAGTCGATGACGAACCCACCCTCTTCCATCGCGGGGAGGAATTCGCTCTCCAGCCGGCCGTAGAGGCCCATCCCCGCGAGGAGCACCAGCCCGCATGCGCCCATCGTCCACCACGGCCGCCGGAGCACCGGCCGCACCGCCCATTCGTATCCGGCTATGGCCCACCGAAGCAGCGGACCTTCCCGGGGCGGCTCGTCCTCCGCTGCCCTGGCCGGTCCGGGGCGAATGAGCCATGCCGCAAGGGACGGTGTCAGGGTTACGGCCAGCACGAGCGAGGTGAGGAGGGAGACCACCATCGTCAGCGCGAGCGCCCGGAAAAAGACCCCGGTAATCCCGCCCAGAAAGGCCAGCGGGATGAACACCACGACCGGGGTCAGCGTCGAGCCGACCAGCGGACGGAGGATTTCTCCGAGCCCGGTCTCAACGGCATCGGTACGGGATTCCGCTGCTCCAAGCCGGGTGTGGATCGCCTCCACCACCACGATGGCATCGTCGATGACGAGCCCGATTGCGGCGGCGATGCCGCCCAGGGTCATGAGATTGAAGGTGAGACCGGTGAGTTTCATGGACATGAGCGTGATCAGGACCGTCACGGGGATCACCAGAGTCGCGACCAGCGTGGTGCTCCAGCTCTTGAGGAAGATGTAGATGATGAGCGTCGAGAGAATCAGGCCGAAGAGAATGGCCTCCCACACGCTCCGGACGGATGCCCGGACGATCTCCGACTGGTCGTAGAAGAACGCCAGCTTGAAGTCCGGTGGCAGCTCGTGCCGGAGTTCGGCGATCCGCTGCCGCACCGCGCGCGCAATGTTGAGTGTGCTCCCATCCGGCTGACTCCGAACGTTCAGGAGCACTGCGGAATGGCCGTCGGCCGTCACCTTGTTGAACACCGGCTCCGGACCGCGCGTCACGACGGCGACGTCCCCGAGTCTGACGGGGTGCCCCGCCGTGGACGCGACAATGAAGTTCTCGATTTGGGCAATCGAGCGAACCCGACCGTCCACCACGGTCAGATAGAGGGTGTGGTTCTCTTCATGCATCCCCGCCGAAGCGACGAGGTTGTTGTTCTCCAGGGAACCCGTGAGATCGGCGAGGGTCAGCCGGGCGGCACTCAGCCGAATGGGATCGACGACGACGTGATACTCGGGCGCGCGACCACCCACCAGGTCCACCCGTGCGACCCCTGGTATCTGCAGGAAGCGAAGCTTGAGGTTATACCGGGCGGTCTCCCAGAGCTCCGTGATGTCGCGGGTGTCGCTGGTGAGACTCACGCCCAGGACGGGGAACGCGGCGAATGTCAAGCGCTGGACCCTGGTCTCCGCGGTGGCGGGAAGCGTGCTCCGGATCTGGGAGAGCCGGCTCAACACGTAGAGCTCGGACTCCACCATGTCCACCTTCCAGGTGAAGAACACGCTTATTTCCGCGGCACCGCGCCCGGTGGCCGACCGCACGGTCGTCGCTCCGGGACTGTCCTTCATCGCCTCCTCGATCGGCCGGGTGATCGAGGCCATCATCTCGTCTCCGGGCATGACCCCGTTGTCCACCAGGATAACCACGCGGGGGAAATCGGTCTGAGGAAATACCGATGAGGCGAGGTTGAGGGCCGCGTAGGCGCCAGCCAGACAAAGCGCGACGCAGACGAAGACGATGGAGAGCGAATGGCGGGTCGCGAATCGTCCAATCATGTCAGCGCCCCACCACCCGGATTTTCGTCTGGGGCGGAAGGCTGTACGCCTCCACGGTCACGATCATCATTCCCTCTCTCAGCCCATCCCCCGACACTTCCACCACCCCGCGGTCCCGTACCCCCGGTGTGACCGGCGTCCGGACCGCACTGTCTCCCCGGACCACCATGAGCCAGCTGCCCTCGCCCGCCCTGGTCACGAGGCCCGCCACCGGAACGAGGAGCACAGCGGGCCGTTCCTCCGCCTCGATGCGGATGTCCGTAAAGCTGCCAGGGGTCAGCCCCGACCCCGCCGGGGCTGTGGCCAGGACCCGGTAGGTGTCGTTGGTCGGATCGACGTCGCGGCCTACCATGGTGAGGATCCCTCGCGCGGCCGTAGAGTCCGACCCGAGAAAGACCCGCTGCCCGGGCCTGAGACCCGCGACCTCCCGGCTCGGGACGTTGGCCGACACGACCAGTCGGCTCACATCGACCACCGAGGCGAGTACGGTGCCGGGATCGACCGACTGACCCACGCGGGCGTTGATGCGCATGACGGTTCCCGCCAGCGGAGCCGAGATCCGGTGGTACGCGAGCTGGGTCTCGCCGGCGGACAGGTCGGTTTGAGCGTCGTCGAGACGCTGCTTCGCCTCGCGGAGCACGCGTTGGGAGGTCACGCCGGACCGGAGCAACTCCTCCTGCCGCTGGAAGGCCTGTTCGGCGAAGGCCACCGCCTGCCTGGCCTTTTGCACCACGACCTCCGCCAATCGGCCATCAAGGCGGAAGAGGACGGTCCCTCGATCCACCCGCTGGCCCTCCACCACGTCTATTGCGGTGAGCACTCCCGCCACGATGGGCGAAATCACCGCGCCCGCTGGGGCACGGCCGGCGCTCGCAGGTTCCGGCTCGACTGTTCCGTAGGCGGTGACGTAGCGATGCAGCGTGCCCCGGACGATGGGTTGGATGTGCACGGCGACGTCCGGTGAGATCTGCTCCTCCGACGCACCGCCACATGCCAGCGCCATCACCGCCGCGATCGCGACTCCAACCATCCGATTCATTCAATCCTCCCGAACAGGGCGAGCCAGGCCGCCAGCGCGGCCTGAAACGCGCGAAGACTCTCCACTTCCGATAGTACGATCTCGCGCTCGCCGCGGAGCGCGTCGAGCACGGCCAGCACGTCCGTCTCACCGGCGCGGTAGGCGGCCAGGGCTTGCTCCCGCAGCGCGCGCGCGGCCGGCGTCAGCGAATCCCGGGCGAACCGGGCCCGGCGGGCCGATTCCTCGAGCCGGGCGCGGGCCTCGGTGCGAGCACGGATGCCCTCGAGCCGAGCTTCCCGCGCCAGGGCGGCCCCCCGCTCGGCGCGCGCCTGGGCCAGCGCCGCCTCGGCGCCTCCGGTGTTCCAGAGCGGCAGGGGCACCGCGAATCCGATGACGCTGAAGGTTCGCCCGGGCGAACCAGGGTCATCCCAGTCCGCGCCGGCCACGACCGAGGGGATCGGCAGCCGGCCCCGCCGGCCGGTTCGCCATTCCAGCGCGAGCGCCGCCGAGTCGGCCACCGCGCTTACCACCGCCGGCATGCTGTCGGGTGAGAACTCGAGGCCTGGCCCCAGGTCCACCCCTTGGTCCAGGGCGCCGGACGGAGTCGGGGGAGCGGCATCTCCCCAGCCCACCGCGCGGGCGAATGCCGCATCGGCCGCGCGGGTTTCCTCTCGCGCCTGGGACAGTAATTGCTGGCCGCGCCGAGACTCCTGCGCCGCCTGCTCGGATTCGAAGCGTGAAATGTCCCCGGCCTCGAGCCGGCGGCGTGCGATCAGGGTGAACGTATCGGCCGCCGCCACCGCATCCTGCATCAGGCGCTCGATCTCGTGCGCCCCGAGCGCGCCGTAGAACGACTCGCGGACCTCTTGCGCAACCTCCGCCATCAGGAACACCGAATCCGCCCGGGCCCGGCGGATGGCGGCCCCTGCTGCCGCGCGAGCGCTGCCGCGCGTCGCGAGCCAGGAGAGCGGCTGGTCGAAGAGCAGATGCTGGCGGGGTGGATCCGCGGTGTGCTGGTAGGAGAGGGACGGGTTAGGGATCCGGCCGGCGAGGCGGTGGCCGGCCCGGGCCTCCGCCAGTCCCGCGCGGGCCTCCGCCACGCGGCCCCGCGCGGCGATGCCGCGGCGGATGGCCGAATCGAGGGACAGAGGACTCGGGGCCGGACCCTGGACCAGCAGTACCGCAAGAACGGCGACCATCATGAGTAGCTCCCTCGGCGCTCAATCCCCATGGTGCCCCGATGAATCTCCGCCATTCAGCGCATAATGGAAAGGACCATTATCATCTCAGCCATGGTCTGGTACGTCGCGCTGGGCAGCGCCATCGGCGGAGTCGCTCGCTACCTCCTGGGCGGGTGGATCCAGCAACGCACCGGAAGCTCCTTTCCGGTCCAAACGCTGTTCATCAACGTCTCCGGGTCGTTCCTGCTGGGATTCCTGCAGCGCTATGGATTGGAAACCACCGTGCTCTCCCCCGAAGTGCGGACGATGCTGACCATCGGTTTCTGCGGGGGATACACCACCTTCTCGACTTTCAGCTACGAGACCGTACGCATGCTGGAGGACGCTGATTGGTACCGTGCGGCGCTGTACACGGGGCTCAGCGTGGCCCTTACCGTGGCAGCCGCTGTCGCCGGGATCGGGGTCGCGCGGGAGCTGATCCGAGCCAGGTAGAACGGGAGGCAACGCATGCATGGCCTGATCGGTGAGCGCGTCCTGATGCGAATCCACATCGGCGAGCGCGACAAGTTCCACGGGAGACCCCTCCACGAGGCGATCGTGGGCCTCCTCCGGGAACGGCAATACGCCGGGGCGACGGTGACCCGCGCCATCTCCGGGTTCGGGGCCACCGCCAAACTCCATACCGACAAGATTCTCCGTCTCTCGGTGGATCTGCCCATCGTCATCGAGTGCGTGGATACGGCGGAGAAGATCGATGCCATCCTGCCCGAGTTGGACCTCATGATGGGCGGAGGGCTGATTACGCTCGAAACGGTGCGGGTCATAACCTACCGGCCTGAGGAATAGCGCGGCGACCTAGCCCGCCGCGAAGAGCCCGAGGCGCACCGGCCGCGGGGTGTCCACCGCGTCCTCGATCAGGAGCCTAACCCGCCGCACCGCTGCCGGAGCGAAGCGGTCCAGCTTCCGGAAGCCGATTGTGGTGCCGCGGGCGAGGGGTTGCCACGCGCCACCGTCGGATCCCTCCAGCAGGTACCCCGCGATCACCTGTCCGTGTTCGATGTCCTCCCGGAGATCCGCGATGCCGACCGTGACCGTTCGGCCCAGGTCGACCTCGAGCGCGGCGTGTCGCTCCCCGGCCGGACGCCACGTCGTTTTCCGGCCGGCGGCCAGGTCCACTCGGAAGATCGCGCTGAGCCGTTGGCGCATGCCGGCCAGCCGAGCCGCATCGGTGGCGTGCAGCGATCCCTCCCGGGTTGGCGGCACGTTGAGCAGGAGCTTCGAGTTCCTTCCCACCGAAGTGAAGTACAACTCGACCAGCTGGTCCACCGTCCTGACCCTGGCGTCTTCCGCGGGATGGTAGAACCACCCCGGCCGGATCGACACGTCGGTTTCCCCGGGGCGCCAGGCGGAGCCGCCGGGGTGCCCGGTTTGGAGCGCCCGAATCACCTCGTCACCCGGGGCTCCCGGGTAGGGAACCGCCGCGGGATCGATCGTCGACCAATTGGTGTCACCGGCGACGCCTCGCTCATTGCCGATCCAGCGGATATCGGGTCCGGCATCGGAGAAGATCACCGCGTCGGGCATGAGCCGCTTCACCAGGCCAAAGGTGCGCGGCCAGTCGTAGACTTGCCGCCGTCCGTTGGGGCCCTCGCCGTTGGCGCCGTCGAACCAGACCTCGTCGATCCGGCCGTACTGGGTCAGCAGCTCGGTGAGCTGGGCCGCGAAGAGATCGTTGTAGCGCGGCGAGTCTCCATACGAGGGCTCGTGGCGATCCCACGGGGAGCAGTAGAGTCCCGGCTTCAGCCCATGGGCGCGGCAGGCGTCCACGAACAGCCGCACCACGTCTCCCTGGCCATTGCGCCAGCCACTCCGCGCCACCGAGTGGTCGGTGGTCCGGCTGGGCCAGAGGCAGAATCCGTCGTGGTGCTTCGCGGTCAGCACCATCGCGCGGAA
>JAXIPC010000212.1:0-3269 GCA_045403135.1 Gemmatimonadales bacterium
CCACCTGCCGATGTTCGTCGCGATGGCCGAGGGGCGGGTGAACGGCATGCTCTGCATCGGCCAGAATCCGGCGACCTCGCTCAACGCGGGCATGGAGCGCGGGGCGCTGCGCCGGCTGGAGTGGCTGGTGGTCAAGGACAATTTCCTGACCGAGACGGCCACCCACTGGTACAAGGCGCCTGAGGTCGAGAGCGGCGAGGTCAAGCTTGAGGACATTGCCACCGAGGTCTTCTTCTTTCCGTCGGCCCAGGTCGCCGAAATGGAGGGGAGCTTCACCAACACCCAACGCCTACTCCAATGGCACTTCAAGGCCGCGGAGCCGCCGGGCGATTGCCGTTCCGATTCCTGGTTCACCCACCAGCTCGCTCTCCGGCTGAAGAAGCTCTACGCCGGAAGCGCCCAGTCCAGGGACGAGGGGTTCCAGCACCTGGTATGGGACTATGAGCCGGACCGTCCCGGTTCCGCCGCCGGCGAGCCGGACTCCGAAAAGGCGCTCCGCGAGATCAACGGGTTCGCCACCGGCCAGCCAGAGCGTCACCTCGCCGGATTCAGCGAGCTCAAGGATGACGGCTCGACCACCTGTGCGTCCTGGATCTACTGCGGCGTGTTCCCTGCCCCGGACCGGAACCTCGCCAAGCGCAAGGAGGCCGATCCGCCCGGCGTGACCGGGGCGCAGCTGAATTGGGGCTGGGCCTGGCCCGCCAACCGGCGGGTGCTCTACAACCGCGCCTCGGCGGATCTCGCGGGCAATCCCTGGAGCGAGCGGAAGCGCTGGGTTTGGTGGGACGGCGCCAAGTGGACTGGCTATGACACGCCGGATTTTCCCACGACCAAGCCCCCCGGAGCGAAGCCCAAGCCCGGGGCGATCGGACTCGACGCCCACTCGGGGCAGAGCCCCTTCATCATGAAGCCCGATGGCGTGGGCTGGCTGTTCAACCCATCGGGATTGTTGGACGGTCCCTTGCCGACCCACTACGAGCCGGCCGAATCGCCGGTCATGAACGCTCTCTACCGGCAGCAGAGCTCCCCGGTGCTGAAGTATTGGAAGCGGGACGACAACGTGCTGGTCCAGCCGGGCGATGCGCGCTATCCCCACGTGATCACCACCTACCGCCTGACCGAGCACTACCTGGCTGGTGCGATGAGCCGCTGGAACCCGTGGCTGGCCGAGCTGATGCCGGAGCTCTTCGCGGAGCTTTCCCCCGAGCTCGCCAGTGAAAAAGGAATCGCCAATACCGACTGGGTGCTCATCCGCACACCGCGCGGGGAGATCCGCGCCAAGGCCCTGGTCACCCGTCGGCTGCGGCCCTTCCGGCTCGGCGGCAAGGTGGTCCACCAGATCGGCCTCCCCTGGCACTGGGGCTGGCAAGGGCTGGTGACCGGCGCGGTCGTCAACCAGCTCACCGCGCTGGTGGGCGACCCGAACGTGAGCATCCACGAGGGCAAGGCCTTCGTCTGCGATCTGGAGCGTGCCTGATGCCTGAGGCGATGGGCTTCTACACCGACACCACGGTCTGCATCGGCTGCAAGGCGTGCGAGGTGGCCTGCAAGTCGTGGAACCAGCTCCCCGCCACCGAGGGGGGGTGCGCCGGGGAGATGAGCGGGCTGAGCTACGACAACACCCTGAAGCTGGACGGAACCCACTGGCGGCACGTGAAGTTCATCGAGCAGTTCAGCGAGGACCGGAGCGAAGGCCGCTGGCTCATGATGAGCGACGTCTGCAAGCATTGCGTGCAGGCACCCTGTCTCGATGTGTGCCCCACGGGCGCCATCATCCGGACCGAATTCGACACGGTGGTCATCCAGGGCGACACCTGCAATGGCTGCCGGCTCTGCATCGCGGCCTGTCCGTTCGGCGTCATCGACATCAACCCCGCCTCCAACACCGCCGAGAAGTGCACCCTGTGTTACGACCGGTTGCAGGTCGGCATGATGCCGGCCTGTGCCCAGGCCTGCCCCACCCAGTCCATCCAGTTCGGACCAATCGCCGAGCTGAAGCAGCGCGCCAAGGCCCGGGTGGAGCGGCTCCATGTGCAGGGGGAATCACGGGCCCGGCTTTACGGCGCGGACGAGGAGTTTCTGGGCGGGCTCAATTCGTTTTACCTCCTGGTGGATGAGCCCGAGGTGTACGGTCTGCCCGCCAAGCCGGCGATGCCGACCAGGAACCTCAAGCCCAGTACAATCTGGTCCACCGCCGCCGCCGCGATGGTGACGCTGCTCGGCGTGTTAGGATTGCGTCAGCGGCGCATCGAGAGCGTCTCGGCGGCTCGGGAAGACGACGATGCCTGACGTCTTCTTCACCAGCTCGCCGCACTGGGGCGCCTATATCGTGCTGTATTTCTTTGTGGGCGGTATTGCCGGGGGAGCCCTCTTTCTCGCCGGACTCCTCCACCTGGCCGGAAGACCGGAGGACCGTCCTGCCGTCCGGGCGGGATACGTGGTCGCCCTGGCCGGTGCCGTCCTGAGCGGCCTCTTGCTCACGCTCGATCTCACCAAGCCCGCCCGGTTCTGGCACATGCTGATTCAGTCCAACACCGGCGCGCCGATGCTCAAATCCTGGGTGCCCATGTCGGTCGGGGCCTGGGCGCTGCTCGGGTTCGCCGCGGTGGCCTCGTGCGCCGTGCTGGGCGGGCTGGGCGAGAACCGGCCCGCTCCCTGGAAGCGGGCGGCGTTCCTGGCGCGCGGCGCCCCCGGAGCGGTCCTCGCCGTGCTGGCGTGCGGGTTAGGGCTGTTTCTCGCGGGGTACACCGGCGTCCTGCTCGCGGTCACCAGCCGTCCGGTGTGGGCGGAAAGCAACTGGCTCGGAGCATTGTTTCTGATCTCGGGCGTCTCGACCGGGAGCGCGACACTCCTGCTGCTCCGCCGGCGGACCGGGCTGGTCACCGGCACCACAGAATGGCTAGTACGACTGGATCGCCGCCTGCTCTGGCTCGAGCTCGCGGTACTGGCGGGGTTTCTCTGGTCGCTCCGCCCGGTGCTCGACCTCTGGGCCGGATGGGCCGGCGCGGTCCTGGGGTTGGGTGTGGTCGGCACCGGCATCGTCGCTCCGCTCGCGCTCGAGGCCCGGAGCACGCCGCGCACCGGGTGGATTTCTCGGGCGGCGGTTCTGGTCTTGGTGGGAGGTCTGTTGCTCCGGATCGCGGTGGTCGCCGTATCGAGCGGTGTCTACGCCAGCGGCGCGGGAGTCGCCGGCCGATGAGGCGCGCGGCCGCCGTCGCGCTCCTGAGCTTGGCCGCCTGCGCGAGCCCGGAAGCCTCCCGCACCAGAGG
>JAXIPC010000001.1:0-5805 GCA_045403135.1 Gemmatimonadales bacterium
GCGGCGGCGGCTAGATACCAGGCACAGCTTCGGGAGCTGCACCGGCGATCGTCACCCTGAGCACCTGACTGTCACGCTGAGCGCAGCGAAGCGGCGGAGTTGAGGGTGACGCAGTAACTTCCCGCATGACCATCTCCCGGCGCGACTTCCTCTCCTCCACGGGGCTCGGCATCGCGTCACTCGGCGCCCCGGCCCTGATCCTCCGGTCCGCCGACTCCTATGACCTGATCGTTCGGCGCAGCGCCGTCTTCGGGTCCAGCCTCGCCGCCGGCACCGAGGCGGACGTAGGCGTGCGGGCCGGCCGTATCGTCGCGGTGGCGCGCAGGCTCACCGGGAAGGGCGCCGACGAGATCGACGGCAAGGGACTCTCCCTCGCCCCCGGCTTCATCGACATCCACTCGCATGCCGACGGCGGCCTCGGGCTCGATCCAGCGGCCGAGTCGGTCATCCGCCAGGGCGTGACGACGGTGGTGGTGGGGCAGGATGGCGGGTCGCGGGTGCCGGCGGCGGACGGCACCACCTCGTTCCTCAAGTATTTCCGGCGGGTCGAGGCGATGCCGAGCGCGGTGAACGTCGCGACCATGGTGGGGCTGGGCCAGGTGCGCCGCATCGTGGTGGGGGTGGACAACCGTCCCGCCACCAGGGCGGAGCTGCTCCAGATGACGGCGCTGGTGGAGAAGGCGCTGGCGAGCGGCGCCTGCGGGGCGAGCACCGGCCTGGAGTATTCGCCCGGGGCATTCGCGACGCAGGACGAGCTCATCGCCCTCTGCCGCCCACTCCGGGCTCGGCGGCTGCCGTATGCCACGCACATGCGCAACGAAGACGACACACTGCTCCAGGCCATCGACGAGAGCATCGCGATCGCCCGAGGGGCGCGGTGTCCGCTGCAGATCTCCCACCTCAAGACCGGCGGCGCCCGGAACTGGAAGAAGATCGACGCGGTATTCGAGCGGATCGCCGCGGCGGAGAAGGCCGGGCTCGACGTCACCTTCGACAGGTATCCGTACGTCGCCTGGGCCACCGGCCTCACCAACATGTTTCCGGTCTGGGCGCTGGATGGCGGGGGCGAGCCGTTCCTCAAGCGGCTGGACGATCCGGCCACTGCCACGCGCATCAAGGGTGAGTCGGAGGACAAGGCGGCGCTGATCGGCGGTTGGCACAACGTCCAGCTTTCCAACCTGGCCGCCCCGGGAGACAGCGACGCGGTGGGCCAGCGGCTGGACGACTGGGGCAAGTCGCGGGGCCTGGCGCCCTATGAGGCGGCGATGGCGCTGCTCAAGAACAGCAAGACCAACGTGAGCACGGTGGTGTTCGCGATGAGCGAGGAGAACCTGGAGCGGTTTCTAGCCCATCCAAAGTGCATGATCTGCAGTGACGGCGGCGCGTTTGCGGTGTCGGGGCCGGCGCGGAACGGACGCCCGCATCCCCGCGGGTTAGGTACCTACCCGCGGGTGCTGGGACGCTATGTGCGGGAGCGGAGGGTGATCACGCTGGCGCAGGCGGTGGACAAGATGAGCGGCATGCCGGCGCGGCGGTTGAGGTTGGGAAGGCGGGGTCGCATTGTGGTGGGGGCAGCCGCGGATCTGGTGCTGTTCAATCCCGCCACGGTGGAAGACAAGGCGACGTTCGAGGATCCGTTCCAGTATCCGGTGGGAATTCCGACCGTGGTGGTGAACGGGAAGATTGCGCTCAGGGATGGGGAGCGGGTGGGGAAGGGGAGTGGCAGGGCGTTGCGGGTGGGGTAGCGGGCACAATCCTCATTGGATCCTGGTGAGGCTCGGCCTCCGACCCGTAGCCTTCGAAGCAACCAGACAGGAGTATTTTGACTGCCTCAATCATTACTTCAGAACGAACGAGCGAGCGAGAGAGGCGATCCCATGAAGTCCTATGTGATGACCACCGGCGCGGTCTTCGGCCTCCTCAGCCTCGCACACGTTTGGCGCATCGTCGCGGAGGGACCGCACGTCGCCCGAGACCCCTGGTGGGTGCTCATCACGGTGGTCGCAGCCGCCCTCTGTCTCTGGGCGATTCGCCTACTCCGGAGCTCGACGCGGCCTTCACCATGAACTAGTGCGGGGTTCCCTGGACACCCGGATGGGTGCCCAGACCGCGACGTGAGCTACGGTACGGCGACGAGGAACGGCGTGCTGGCTTCCGTGAATCGATATGACCAGGGCAGGTTGCGTAGTACTTTGGGAGAGTCGTGCCAGGCCTCGAGAGAATAGGGCTCGCGCCCGCGAAATCAAAGTGGAGTCAACCGATGAGAACGCTCTTGCTGTCGCTGGTGCTGGGTGCTTCGCTGCTGGCCGCGCCCGCCTCGGCGCAGTCGATCGCCGGCGAATGGGATGCCACCATGAACACGCCGGGCGGGGTTCGAAACTTCAAGATCGCCTTCCAGGTTGACGGCGAGAAGCTCTCCGGCACAGTCAAGCGCCAGGCCGGCGACGTGCCCCTCGCCGGCACCATCAAGGACAGCCTGGTGACGTTCAGGTACACGGTGGACTACAACGGGAATCCGCTGACCCTGACCATGTCCGCGACGCTGAAGGGCGATGCGATGAAGGGCACCGTCGATTTTGGCGGCGCGGCCCAGGATGAGTTCTCCGCCAAGCGCGCGAGCGCGGCGCCTCCCGCGCGGTAGTCCGGTTGTGCCAAAGCGGCCATCCAAGCACTTGCAGACCGTCCGCCGCCTGATTCTCGCCTTCCCGGGTGTCGAGGAAGGCCCCAGCTACGGAACCCCAGGCTTTCGGGTGCGCAAGAAATTCCTTGCCCGCTTGTGGGAGGACGGCGAGACCCTGGTGGTCAAGTGTGGCGACGAGGAGCGCGACTTCCGGATGCAGGCGGATCCCAACACGTTCTTCATCACCGACCACTATCGAGGCTACCCTACCGTGCTCATTCGTCTGACGAAGGTTCGCCGGGACGATCTTCGTGATGTGTTGGAGGAGGCGTGGCGCCGGAATGCCCCCAAGCGCCTGGTCGCAGAGTACGATGAGGGACGCAAGCCATGACCCCAGTTGCTCAGCACGAACCGAATACATATCTTGAAGCTAAGTCATTGCAGGAGTGTGGCATGGCAGCTCGGACCATCAAGTCGATACCAAAGACCGGAACCGTGTCCCGACGGAAGGTGCGCGCGGCCGTTCGAGTAGTTCGGAAAGTGCGGAGGGTAAAGGGCAAAGGGACGGGCGTTTTCACCAAGCGGGACACGGCGAGCGGGAGCAAGCAGATCGGGTTTCGAAAGGTGGCATGAAGTCTACGACCTGGTAGGCAATTGACTGCCAAGCATGCGCGGCAATCCCACAGTGGAAGGCGCAGGCAACGGAGTCCAAGGTTTGGGGACTCCGTTTTCGTCAACTGTCCCTTCGATTCCGACTACTGGCCGGTTTTCGAAGCGATAGTCTTTTGCATCGTCGACTGCGGGTTCACTCCCCGATCGGCCCTTGAGTTTACCGATTCAGGCGAGATCCGGCTTCACAAGCTCCGTGATCTTATCCGCGTATGCAAGTATGCGGTCCACGACCTCTCGCGCGTGGAGCTCAGCCCGTCTACCGGCCTTCCTCGGTTCAACATGCCATTCGAGCTCGGCCTCGATACCGGGGCGAGGTTTTATGGATCGCGGCGTCTTCAGACCAAGCGGTGCCTGATTCTTGAAGCGACGCAGTTTGCGAACCAGAAGGTGATTTCGGACCTTGCCGGGCAGGATCCGTCCTATCACAGGAACTCACCGGTCGAGGCGATCCAGGTCGTTCGAGACTGGCTCCAAGGCGCTTCGGAACGCAAGACAGTTCCGGGTCCAGCCAGGATCACAGCGCGCTTCGCCGCGTTCTCGAAAGTGATTCCCGACCTCGCAACGACATCCGGGCTCAATCGCAACAAGCTCAGCTTCATCGACTACGTGCTCATGGTCGAGGAGTGGCTGAAGTCACCTGCGGCCTAGCCGCTATCGCGGCAGCGGATACCGTTCCAGGTGCTGGATCCCCAGATCCGATTCGATCACGACGTATACCTGCTGACGGCCCACCGCCGCGACCCGGCGACCCGGCCCGAGCTCCACGGTGGTGACTCGCCGTCCCCCGTCGTCGAACACGTCGTAGAGCACCGGCTGCGCCGGGGCGACGGGACGCCCGACCCAGAGCCTGCCGCCGGGCGCCGCGACCACGTCGCCGGCGTTGAACATGGGATGCTGTTCCGCGTACTGAGTCCCCTTAGCCTGCGCAGCCACCTGGGCATCGTTTAACGTGGGCGAGTATCCCATCCCGCCGTTCTCACCCTTGCCGCTGGTGGGGCTGGACGCCATGAAGCGCCGCACGTATGCGAGGCGGTCCGCGGCGCTCACCGGGCGGGTGGTATACGCATAGCTTGGCCCGATCACCGGAGCCGCGCCGGGAGCCCGGGTCTCCACCCGGTAACCCGCGGCCCGCACGATCCGGAGGACGCCGCCCTCGCCCATCACCCACGCATCCTGCGCCGCGTATCCGACCGTAGGAATCCGCGGCGTCAGGGCCGGCGTGTGGATGTCGGATCGCATCCGGTCGCCCTGCACGACCGCGATGGTCTCCAGCTTGTCGCTGCGCGGCTGCCATTTGACGATCCGCACCGAATCGTTGGCCAGCGGGCGCTCCTCGGTCCACGCCGGCACCGCGAAATAGAAGGCGCCGGCGGCATCCACGCCGCGCACGCCCTGCACCCCGGGCCGCTCGGTGGGCATGCTCCGCGCCGCACGCCCCTGTCCATCGAGAATCAGGAGCCGGTTGTTGCCGAGGTCCACCAGGATGGTGCTGTCACCCGGCGTGGGGACCAATCGGGTGGGAAGCCGCGCTTCCTGCGGGCCGCCGCCTTTTCCGATGCGCGCCGTGACGGTTCCCCGGTCGAGGTCCACCAGCACCACCCGCTGATCGACATAGTCGCTCACCAGGAGCCGGCCATCGGACAGCTCGCGGACGCCGCGAATGGCGGAGAACTCCTCGGCGAGGGTCGCGTTGGGCGTGAGGAGGCGGACCCGCTGGGCCACCGCCGGAGCGGGTAGCGCTGCCAGGGTTGCGCAGGCGCAGGTGAGCCTGAGGCCCAAGTCCGACAGGTCTGAAGCGATCATGGCGAGCCGCCGCTTTTCAGGGAGAGAATTCGTCGAGAAGGATGCCCGAACCCGAACGACCGTCGCAAGCCGGACTGGCCGGACTGTCACCGCCGCTCTACCATTGGGTTCCAGGAGATCGGCGAGGGAACGTTCGAAGGAGGAACGATGGGCACCATCCGACTCGTGATGGAGGGACCCCGACAAAACGCCCCGGCGGAAGTCGCTCCGGAGCGACTCCCCCAGCTCCTGGCCGACCCGGACCATCGAGTCTGGCTCGACATCACCGACCCGGGGCCCGAAGAGGTGGCCTTGCTGCGCCAGGCCTTCGGATTCCACGAGCTCTCCCTCGCCGAGGTGACCGAGCCGCACGAGCGGCCCCGCTGCGATACCTACACCGACTACTACTTCATCGTGGTCTATGCCGCCGAGCTCCAGGGAAGGGAGTTCCACCCCCGCGAGTTGAACCTCTTCTGGGGCAAGAACTACCTGGTCACCATTCATCGCCGGCCCCAGGCGGTGGTGGCGGTGCTGGAGGACACCCGAAAGCGCTGGGAGCAGCACGACGGCCGCCAGACCTACGGCATCGCCTGCCTGGTCCACACCCTCTTCGAGCGGATCGTGGACGGCTACTTCCTGGTGCAGGACCGGTTCCGGGAGCAGATGGAGAGCATCGAGCAGTCGATCCTCGAGGGCGGCGATACCGCGGCCGCCGACCTGTACCGCCTCCG
>JAXIPC010000234.1:0-5815 GCA_045403135.1 Gemmatimonadales bacterium
GCGGGATTCGACACTCGCGCGCCGCTCGAGCTGGACGGAGAGCACCAGTACCTGCGGAGCGAAGAACCGTTCGACTCCGAGGCGTTTTCGGCGCGGGCCTGGCTCAACTGGGATGGGGAGGCGCTCTATCTCGCCGTGGCGGTCGCGAAGTCCGAGGTGATTTGCCGGCCGGAATCCGCCGACTCGCTGGAGCTCGACAACGAGCCCGAGGATATCAATTCCGACGGATTGCAAATCTACCTTTCCCTCGGCGGGGCGGTCCGCGGGACGATGGTACTTCCGCAGGAGGGCGGCGGACTGTATCTCCGTCACCTCGGGCCGGCGAACCAGCCGATCGGGGTCCGGGGACGCTGGACCCGGACCGACCTCGGCTACGTCGTGACGCTGCGGCTCGACGACGACGGGTTCGCCGCGCAGCGCACCGGTACCACTATCGGATTCGACCTGCTCATCAACGAGATGCAACCCGGCCGGCTCCGCCGCGCGGGACAGCTGGCCTGGAGCGGCGGGGGCGGCTGGATCTACCTGCGGGGTGACCGGCACGATACCTCCCAGCTCGGCGTGGTCTCGCTGGGATAGTCATTGTGAGCCGCCTCCGGCGGAAGCAATCTCGGATCTCTCTTGGAGGCGGCATGATCAAGCGTACGCTCGCGCTCATCACGGTGCCCCTGCTGGCGTTCGCTCCGTCCGACCGCCGGCAGACACCCGGTCTCCGCGTGGTGGTGAGCTTCCCGAAGGACCGGAGCGCCGCACCGCTGGACGGGCGGTTGCTGCTGCTCGTCTCCACCGATTCGACCGCCGAGCCGCGCAACCAGATCGCCGATGGTGCCGAAACCCAGCTGGTCTTCGGCAGCGATGTCGAGGGGTGGATGCCGGCCATGGATCGCTGGGTCGACGGCACCGCGTTCGGCTATCCGATGCGGAGCCTCTCCCAGCTGCCGCCGGGGCGCTACTGGGTGCAGGCCCTGCTCAATCGCTACGAGACCTTCCGGCGGGCCGACGGCCACACCGTCAAGCTCCCGCCAGACCAGGGAGAAGGACAGCGGTGGAACGCCAAGCCCGGCAACCTCTACAGCACACCCCGCTGGATCCGGCTGGACCCGCGGCTCAGGTCCGTGACCCGGATCGCCCTCGATCAGGAGATTCCGCCCATACCGGATCCGCCCGAAACCAAATACATCAAGCATCTCAGAATCCAGAGCAAGCTCCTCACTGAATTCTGGGGCAAGCCGGTGTTTCTGGGGGCGCACGTGCTGCTGCCCGAGGGTTTCGACGAGCATCCCGGCGCCCGATACCCCCTGGTGATCAACCACGGCCACTTCCCCGCCGATATCGACGGATTCAGGACCGAGCCGCCTGATCCAAATCTCAAGCCGGATTTCAGCGCGCGGTTCAACCTGGCGGGCTACAACCGGATCCAACAGGAGCAGGCGTATCAGTTCTACAAGGATTGGACGGCGCCGGAGTTCCCCCGAGTGCTGCTGGTCGAGATCCAGCACCCCACGCCCTATTACGACGACTCCTATGCGGTGAATTCCGCCAACAACGGCCCCGATGGCGACGCGATCATGCGGGAGCTGGTGCCCGAGATCGAGCGGCGCTTCCACGGCATCGGGCAGGGCTACGCGCGATTCACCTACGGAGGCTCCACCGGCGGGTGGGAGGCCATGGCGGTGCAGATGTTCTACCCGGACGATTTCAACGGCGCCTGGGTTGCGTGCCCCGACCCCATCGACTTCCGCGCCTACACCGTGATCAACCTCTACCAGGACGACAACGCGTACTACCTCGACAGCCGCTGGAAGCGCACGCCCCGCCCGGGCCACCGCAACTACCTGGGCCAGGTCCAGTCCACCGTCGAGGAGTCCAATCACCGCGAGCTGGCCCTCGGCAGCAACGGGCGGTCGGGCGACCAGTGGGACATCTGGCAGGCGGTGTATTCACCGGTGGGCGCCGACGGATACCCCAAGCCGATCTGGGACAAGGTCACCGGGAAGATCGACCGCGCGGTGGCGGGATATTGGCAGGAGCACTGGGATCTTTCGTATATCCTCCGGCGCGATTGGAAGACACTGGGCCCCAAGGTGCGCGGCAAGCTCCACGTCTATGTCGGCGAGGCGGACAACTACTTCCTGAACGACGCCGTGTACCTGACGGAGGAGTTCCTGAAGAGCGCCACGGATCCGCCCGCCGACGCGGAGGTGGACTACGAGCCGCGAGCCGAGCACTGCTGGAACGGCGACCACACGCGGCCCAACGCGATCTCGCGATTGCGGTACGCCCAGATGTTCATCCCCCGAATCATGGGACAGATCCGGAAGAACCATCCGGCCGGAGTGGACACGCTGAGCTGGCGGTACTAGACCGTGATCGCTTACGAAGTCACGGTCGACGTGGACGAGGCGCTGGTCGAGCGGTACATCACCTACATGAAGCAGCGCCACATTCCGCAGATCCTCGCGACCCGGTGCTTTGCGCATGCCGAGCTCGACCGTGCCACGGCTACCCGGTTCCGCCAGCGCTATCTCGCGGCCAACCTCGCGGACCTGGAGCAGTACCTCGAGCGCCACGCGCCCGCGCTGCGGGCGGATTTCGACCGGGAGTTCCCGGCGGGTGTCACGTTGTCGAGGGAGATCTGGGAAGAGTACGGACGGTGGTCCGTTTGAGGCGGAGACCTGCCCCTTCGCTGCGCTCAGGGTGACAATCAGCGGACTATGGCGCGGAGCACCAGCACCGTGACGTTATCGGTGGCACCGCCGGCAATAGTGTCGGCCACCAGGGCCCGCACTGCCTGCTCCGAGGAGGTCAGGGTGCGGAGCCGCTCCGCGATCTGGTCGTCAGAGACGTGCTTGGTCAGGCCATCGGTGCACAGCAACAACCCGTCGCCGAGCTTGAGATCGGTCTTGCTGACTTCGGGAACCCAGGTGCTGCCGCCAAGCGAGCTCGAGAGCACGTGCGCGTAGGGGCTTCGCCGGGCCTGCTCCGGCTTGAGGACCCCGGAGTCCACCAGGTCCTGCGCCATCGTTTGATCCCGGGTCAGCTGCTCCAGCCCACCGGCCCCGAAACGATAGCACCGGCTGTCGCCCACCTGCAGCAGGTACACGGTCGGCCAGACGACGACGAACATGGTGAGCGTGGTCGCCATGCCCTTGCGGTCGCCACTCTGCTTGGCGCGGTCCGCGATCAGCTCGTGGCTCCGCGTCGCGGCGTCGCGGAGCGAATCGAGGAGGGCGGTGTCGTCCGAGGTATCCGTGGCGAAGAAGCAGTGCATCGTGTTGGTCACGTACCCCGCGATCGCCTCCACCGCCGAGCGACTGGCCACCTCGCCGCCCGAATGCCCCCCGACCCCATCGCAGACCATGCCGACGGACGCCAGGCGCTGGCTGGGAATCTCGAGCAGCTCCGGGTTAGGAAGGCTGGTGACGTGGACCCGCATCGTCTTGTGCAGCGTCGTCACCAGGAAATGATCCTGGTTGTCCGGCCGTACCAGACCGCGGTCGGTCAGTCCGAAAAAATCGAGATCTTCGTCGCGTGGTTTCGGCGGAATCGGGACGGCGTCCAGTTCGGTGTGACTGCTGGAAGTCAGCATCGTCAGGCCAACATAGCACCAGAATCGCCCGGCCGAAATATGCCACGATGTGCCAAAATGGCAGGTTTTGGCGGTACGGCCGTTGCTTCTTGCCCCAGCGAACCCTGAAATCGAGGAACGCGAATGGCCTCAAAGATCATAGGCATCGACCTGGGTACGACCAATTCCGTCGTCGCCGTCATGGAAGGCGGCGATCCCGTCGTCATCCCGAACGCCGAAGGCGGGCGCACCACGCCCTCCGTCGTGGCGTTCACGAAGGATGGCGAGCGGCTGGTCGGCCAGGTGGCCAAACGCCAGGCGGTCACCAATCCCAAGCAAACCATCTTCTCCATCAAGCGGTTCATGGGCCGCCGGATGGACGAGATCAAGGAAGAGGTCAAGCGGGTCCCGTACAAGGTCGAGGCCGGTCCCAACGGCCTGGCCGCGGTCGAGATCGCAAACAAGAAGTACACACCGCCCGAGATCTCCGCGATGATCCTCCAGAAAATGAAGCAGACCGCCGAGGATTATCTCGGCTACACGGTGGAGAAGGCGGTGATCACGGTGCCCGCCTACTTCAACGATGCCCAGCGCCAGGCCACCAAGGACGCCGGCAAGATCGCCGGCCTCGAGGTGCTCCGCATCATCAACGAGCCCACCGCGGCGGCGCTGGCCTACGGACTCGACAAGAAGAAGGAAGAGAAGATCGCGGTGTTCGATCTGGGCGGCGGCACCTACGATATCTCGGTGCTGGAGCTGGCCGAGGGCGTTGTCGCGGTCAAGAGCACCAACGGAGATACTCACCTGGGCGGCGACGACTTCGACCAGCGGCTGATCGACTGGCTGGTGGCCGAGTTCAAGAAGGACCAGGGGATCGACCTCTCCAAAGACGCTATGGCCCTCCAGCGCCTCAAGGAAGGCGCCGAGAAGGCCAAGATGGAGCTGTCGAGCACCCAGCAGACCGACATCAACCTGCCGTTCATCACGGCGGATGCGTCGGGGCCCAAGCACCTGAACGTGTCCCTCACCCGGGCCAAGTTCGAGCAGCTGGTGGATGATCTCATCAAGCGCACCATCCCGCCGATGCAACAGGCGCTCAAGGACGCCGGGCTCGATCCCAAGCAGATCGACGAGGTGATCCTGGTGGGCGGCTCGACCCGGATCCCCAAGATCCAGGAGATCGTCAAGAGTTTCTTCGGCAAGGAGCCGAACAAGTCGGTCAACCCCGACGAGGTGGTGGCGATCGGTGCGGCCATCCAGGGCGGCGTTCTGGGCGGTGAGGTGAAGGACGTCCTCCTGCTCGACGTGACCCCGCTGTCGCTCGGCATCGAGACGCTGGGCGGCGTGACCACCGTGCTCATCCCGCGGAACACGACCATCCCCACCAAGAAGTCGGAGGTCTTCTCCACCGCGGAGGACAACCAGACCACGGTGGAAATCCACGTGCTGCAGGGCGAGCGTCAACTGGCGGTCGACAACCGGACCATCGGCAAGTTCCAGCTCACCGGCATCCCGCCGGCCCCCCGGGGCATGCCGCAGGTCGAGGTGACCTTCGACATCGACGCCAACGGCATCCTGCACGTCTCGGCCAAGGACAAGACGACCGGCAAGGAGCAGAAAATCCGGATCGAAGCGTCGTCCGGGCTGTCGGACACCGACATCGACAAGATGGTCAAGGCTGCGGAGCTTCACGCCAAGGAAGACGCGGAGCGCCGGGAAGCCATCGAGGCCCGGAACCAGCTCGACGGCCTGGTCTACCGGGTCGAGAAGGACAGTAAGGACTGGGCGGACCGGCTGGCTGGGGAGGTCAAGACCAGGCTGGATTCGGCGGTCGAGGCGGGCCGCGAGGCGCTCCGTGCCGGAGACCCGGGCAAGATCAAGTCGGCGCTCAACGATCTGAACACGGCCTATTCCGCCGCCGGGGCGTCGCTCTACGAGGCGGCCAACGCGGCCGGGTCGACGGGAACGCCGGGTACCGACTCACCCAACGCCCAGGCGGACGGGTCCACCGGCCAGGCCAAGGAGGACGTGGTCGAGGCGGACTACGAGATTGTGGATGAGGAGAAGAAGTAGGCTATGGGCTATGGGCTATTGGCTGTGGGACCAATAGCCAATGAACCAATAGCCATGCCGTGCGACTTACACATTCCACCAGGCATCGTGCATATATTGCAGTCATAGCAGTTCAGCCACAGACGAGGTGACTTTCAACATGTCGGTTCGTTCATTGAATTGGCTCAAGTTCGG
>JAXIPC010000113.1:0-32384 GCA_045403135.1 Gemmatimonadales bacterium
CTCCGCAACGGGTGATAGCGGCGTGCCAGCGACGACTGCAGGCCTACGATGAAGCTACCGGGGAGGACGGAGAGATGGACAAGCAGAAGCAGCGGAAGCTGGAGGCGAAGGGCTGGCGGGTGGGCTCCGCCGCCGATTTTCTTGGTCTCTCCTCCGAGGAGGCGGCCCTGGTGGAGATGAAGCTCCGGCTCAGTCAGGCTCTCCGCGCGCGCCGCCAGACCATACATAGGAATTAAGCTGCGACCCCAAACCCTACCTATCCCCCCCAATCCCTGCAACACTCGCGGTCTATCTCAGACGACGCACTCGGGTGGGAACGGCGGAAAGGCGCGTCCGTGCAGTGACTTCCAGCGCGATTGATATCTGAGCTCCGGTCAAATATCACCGCCGTGAGACGCAGCCCATCTCGGACCGGCGAGGCCCGGAAGATCGGAATCGGCAAGTACGCCGCCGCCTTCTCAAGTACAGGCCCGGGATGTCAACACGCTGCGACACCAAGGGATAGGCTCCATCGCTTCACTACGCTCGCGTGACTACATCGAAGCACCGGCGCACCTGTCACCCGGAGAGAATTCTCGACGAGATGCGTAGCTATTCGGAGCGCTCTGGGCGCCATTTGGCGACCATTGTAAGCCATTCGGATGCCAATTGGCGAAAAGATGCTGAAATTTCCCGTGAAAACCACTGGAAATGCGCTGGCCCCGCCCGGTGAGGGCGGTTTCCACCTACACGAACCGGGCGATCCGCTCCACGCTATGCCGGTGATGGGGAACGCCCGGCTCGGCGCCCTTCCCGATCGCCACCAGCGCCGGAATGGTCGCGTGCGCGGGCAGGCCCAGCACCTTCTTCATCTCCTCCGGCTTGAAGTCCAGCATGGGCGACGTCTTGTACCCCATCGATTCCGCCGCCAGCAGCAGATATCCCAGCGCGACATAGGCCAGCCCGTGGGCGTAGTTTCCCCGCTCCTTCTTCGACTGCGCCCCGAACCGCTTGGTGAACGCCGCCCGTGTCGTGGCCCGTTCCGTCTCGTCGAAGCCGGGGTGAATCATCTCGTCCACATTGGCCAGCACATCCTCCATGTCCGTGTAGAGCAGGATCAGGACCTGTGCCGACGCGACCTGGCGCTGATCGGGCGCGGCCGGCAACATCCTGGCGCGCAGGTCGGGATCCCGTACCACCACGAATCGCCAGGGCTGGAAATTGTCGGGCGATGGCGCGAGCCGGGTTTGGCGGAGGATTTCGCGGAGATCGTCCTCCGGCACCTCCTGCCGGACGAATGTGTGAGTGGCGCGGCGTGACTCGGCGGCCTCGCGGACGGTCATCGTGGATGGAGCAGGCATGGCTGTCCTTCGCGATCTGAGATTGGATATCCGCCCAAGCGCCCCCTGACGAGAGATTGCTTCGCTTCGCTCGCAATGACCACCAAGCGCACTCGCAATGACTACGGCACCACTTCGATCTCCACTTCATCGCTCTGCCTGCCCGCCGCCGCCCTAACCCGGTGCTTCCCGGGCACCAGCGGGAGCCGGCTGCCGGCCACCGCGCGTCCATCCACGAACCAGCGGATCCGCGCGGCGCCGGACGCGCCGACTGCTCGAAGCCCAATGGTGGAGTATCGAGGCTCCACTCCCGGCACAAACCGATAGACGTCTCCTGGGGCGGGCGAGGTGATCCGGAAGCGGGTCGACGCGGTATCACCCGACGCGCGCGCCGCACTCCGCTCTCCCGTCACTCCCGCGACCACGACGCGAGCCTGCTGGGCCCAGTCGGCATACTGGGCCGGCAGGGCCAGGTCCTTGGCGCCGTGCCAGTCGCAACTGTCACCCGGCGAATGGCCCGGGAGGAACCACTCGCTCGACACCGGGCAGTAGGCACCCGCCCGCATCCCGGACAACCGGCAGACGGCCACCGGCCGGGCTCCCAGACGCTCGGGTGTTGGCAGCACGCCGGGCTCATGCCGCCGCGCGGTGAGCAATGTCGCGCGGTGCAGCAGGGGTCCGGCGCCGGTGACGCCGCTCACCCCCTCCATCGGCCGGCCGTCGAAGTTCCCGACCCATACCGCGACCGTAAACCCGCCGGTCACCGCCACCGCCCAGTTGTCGGTGAAATGCCGGCTGGTGCCGGTCTTGGCGGCCGCGGGAAAGGGAAACTCGAGCGGGGTGACCGGCCCGAACCCCGGGATGCGCGCCACCGGATCGGCGAGGATATCCAGCACCAGGGCCGCCGAGCCTTCGCTCATCACCCGCCGGGTATCGCGCGTCTGCCCTTCACCCTCGAGCCAGAGCACCGGCTTCCAGACCCCGCCGCCCGCGATGGCCCGATACCCATTGGCCAGCTCGAGCAGGGTCACATCGCCGTTGCCGAGCGCCAATCCTAACCCGTAGTGGGTCGCGTCCCGATCGAGCGAGGCGAATCCGGCTCGTTGCAGCGTGAGCAGCAGCTCCGCCGGTCCCAGCCGGCTGGCCAGCTCCACCGCGGGCAGATTGAATGAGCTACCCAGCGCCTCCCGCGCGCGCACCGGTCCGTGAAACCGGCGGTCGTAGTTGCGCGGCGCGTAGGGGCCGGTGCTGGTCTGGTACACGGTCGCGATGTCCGGCAGCACCGTCGCCGGGGTGTAGCCCCGGTCGAACGCCAGCCCGTAGAGAAAGGGTTTCAGGGCGGATCCAGGCTGCCGGGGCGAGATGACCATGTCCACCTGCCCGCTCTTCGCCTCGAAGAAATCGGGCGAGCCGACCCAGGCGAGAATCCCCCCGGTGGCGTTGTCCAGCACGACGGCCGCGGCGTGTTTCACGCCTTGCGCGCGCATGGTCTGGACCGTGTGCCGCACCTCGGCTTCAAGCGCCTCCTGGAGCGGCAGGTCGAGCGGCGTCCGAACCGTGCCGCCCGGCTCACGCCCTTCGGCGGAGAGCCGCTGCAGCAGCGCGGCCGTGTAATGCGGCGCCACGAACGCGCCGCGCGCCGAGGCGATGACCGGAGGCTCCTGAATGGCCTGCTCCGCCTCCGCGGCCGACACACTGCCGGCCCGCCGCATGCGGGTCAGGACCATCGCGCGGCGCTCCACGGCACGCACTTGACTCACCAGCGGATTGTCCCGGCTAGGTGCTCCCGCCAAGCCGGCGAGCAGCGCGGCTTGCCCGGTGGACACGTCCCGCGCCGAGGCGTCGAAGTAGAGCGCCGCTGCCTCCTCGACGCCGATGGCGCCCTGCCCCAGCGGCACCCGGTTCAAGTACTGCTCCAGGATCACTTGCTTGGAGAGATGGGCATCGAGCCTGAGGGCCCAGAGTGCCTGGACCACCTTGCCGGGAAGCGAGCGTGGCATGGGATGGAGCAGTCGGGCGAGCTGCATCGGGATGGTCGAGGCACCGGATACCACTGTTCGTGCGCGGGTGTTGGCCAGCAGCGCCCGGCCCAAGGCCATGACATCGACGCCCTGGTGGCCGTAGAAGCGCCGGTCTTCCGCGGCGACGAACGCCACCAGCAGAGACGGGTCCATCTCGGCCAGGGGGATCCATTGCTGCAGCGCGCCTTCGCCGGTGCGGGTGGTTCGGAGCGGCGCGCCGCTGCGATCCAGGAGCCGGAGCGTGGGCGCGGCCGGCTGGTCGAGGAGCGACCCCGGCAGCGGCAGCGCCACCCACCCGGCGACCGCCACGGCCAGAGCCAGCACCGCGCCGGCAGCGCCCAGCACCACCCGCCTGTGCCTCACGGCGATTTGGCCTTTACCGTGAACACGCCGCCGTCGGTCCGTCCGTATACCGCCGGGTTGTACATCTCCTCGGCTAAGGCCGGAGGCCGTACGAAGACGCCGGGCGTCGTCGCGCGGGCGACATAGGTCATCGAGTAGGTGCCCTTCCAAAGCACCCGCGCGGCATAGACGACCCGGTCGTCGCGCAGCTCGCGGTGATCGAACGGCGACCACCAGCCGCCGTCCCAGCGCCCGAAATTCCAGCCGGGCTCTTCGGGATCGGGCTCTTCCTGCTCCTGATCGACGGGCTCCCCTCCCTCCACGCCCGGCCCGGGCAGGATACCGACGGTGTTGAGGCTCAAGTCCACCGCCTCGAGGCCGGAGGGGAGGGCGTCATCCACCACCACGAAGGCGCGATCCTCGGGTACGGTGATCCTGAGCCGAACCCGGACCAGGGCACCCTCGTCCACTTCGATCACGGGTCGGCCGCCCTCGTAGTTCTCGTACCACCGCTCGACGACGATGCCGCGATAGTCGGGCCGGCTCGGCACTGCGCGGGGAATCTGGGTCACGGTGAGCGCGTAGTAGGCCGGTGCCGAGGGCCTCCCGTTGGTGAGCGACACTCGGAGGGGGGTACTATCGCCCCGTTCCTGCACCAGGCCGGTGAGCGCCACGCTGGTGTCACGGGCCGACAGCGCGGCGGAGCCGACCATAACCCGCACGTCGGGCGGCCCGCCCGGAGGGAAGCGGCGGAGCCAGGCGCTCACGGCGCGCACCGCCCAGGAGTAATCCTGGGTGTTCCACCACCACTGCCGCCGGACCCGGCCGCGGCTGATCACCGTCTCGAAGAGCGGGGCGGCCAGCGGGTGAGCCGGGTCCACGGCGACGGTCGCCTCCAGCAACAACGCCGCGGGACGGACCATCGAGCGGAAATAATGGCCGCTGGCCAGCGAATCGGGCACCGAGGCGGTGCGGCCCTCGAGCTTGACCGAGCGCCAGATCGGCTCGAGCAGCCGGCGCGCGCCGGCCAGATCGGCGCCGCGCGCGAGCACGATGCTCAGGGTGAGCCGGCTCTCGGGTGCGAGCAGCGCGGCCTGGCGGGCCAGATCGTTCTCCAGCGCCCGGTCGCGGCGCCGGGCCCGGCTCAGGAAATCCGCCACCGCCAAACGCTCGGTGAGCCTGGCCTGCACGTCGGTCTGGGTAAACCACACCGAGCGGGCAATGGGCTCGGTGCTCTTGAGCGACTCGCGGAGATACTCGGCGATCCGGACGACCGTCGAGTCTCCAATCGAGAAACCCGCCTCTCGGGCGTCGAGCAGCACGGTACCCGCATGGGTGGTGAGCCAGGGAGAGGTCCAGTCCTCGGCGCTCCACAGCCCGATGCCGCCGGCGGGCCGCTGCCGGCGGACCAGCACTTCGATGCCGGTGACGATCTCGCGCCGGAGCGCCAGCGTGTCTCCCGCCTCCGCGCCGGCGGCTTTCCGCGCGCGGTACAGCGCGAGCAGCGGTGTCAACGCGCTGGCCACCTGCTCGGAGCAGTAATAGGGGTAGATCCGGAAGTAGGACGCGTAGGAGCTGAGCAGCGCGAGGGGCGATCCGCCGACCGACAGGCTCATCCGGCTCCGGGCCAGATCGAGTCCGGCCGGCACCATGAACACCAGGGAGGCCGAGTCTTGGAGTACTCCGGACGCCACCGTGGACGCGGCGCGGCTGGGCGGCAGGATAGGGAGCTTGATCCGCACCGCGTCGCTGTCGGTATCGCCGGCTACGTCGAAGCGGAAGGTGGCCGAGTCTCCGGGGACGGCAGTGAATCCGAAGCGGGCTTCGCGGCCGCGGCCGGCCTCGAGCGTGACGTTGCGCTGCGCCGGCCCGGTAAGGGTGGCGCCGGTCGTTTGCGCGGCGACGCGCACTGTCGGTGTTCCGCCCAGCCGGTGGTTCACCACCACTCCCGCGTCGAACCGGTCCCCGGGACGCACGAAGCGTGGCAGGGCGGCGCGCGCGAGCAGGGGCCGGGTGACCAGCATCGGCGACTGTCCCTTGCCGTAACGGTCGCCCGCGGTGACCGCCACCGCCATCAGCCGGAAGGTGGTGAGGTTATCGGGCAGCAGCACGCTCGCGGTGGCGTTGCCCAGCGAATCGGTGACCACCGAGCCCAGGAAGAATGCGGTGGTGCGAAAGCGGGAGCGCAATACGTCGCCGGCGCCGTCCCCCCCGCCGCCGCCGGGGTTCCGGCCCTTGTCGCCGGCCGGCACCTGGGGGGCTACGCGGGAGAGGTTGCTGGCGAGCCGCATGCCCAACCCGCGGCCCCCGTAGAGCAGATCGATCGGGTCCGGGGTCCGGTAGCCGGTGAGCGAGAGCACCCCTTCGTCGACCGCCCAGAGAGTCACCTCGCTTCGGGGCCCCCGCCCCGCCGCGTCGCGTACCTCGACGCCGATGCTGGCTCGCTGGCCGGGGCGGTACTCCTGCCGATCCGGCTTCAGCGCTACCGTCAGCCGCTTCCGTTCCGGCGTCACCCGCACTTCGGCGTAGCCGACCCGGATGGTAGGGCGGCCGGGGTCGTCGAGCGGCCCCGGCGCGGCGCTCCGGCCCCGCGCCACGACGATCGAGATGAACGCATTGGGTGCCCACGCCTCGGTGACGGGGAACTTGAGGGTCGTGGCGCCCTCGGTGATCCGGAGCCGCCGCTGCTGGATCAGCCCTTCGCGCTCGATAGTGACCCAGGCGTCGGCGTTGGTGAACGGCGCGGCAAAGAGGACGGTGGCGGTGTCGCCGACCGAATAGCGGGTCTTGTCGGGGATCACGTCCATTTTGAATTGCGACTCGTCGCTCCACGGCACCCACCCGGGGCCGGTGGCCCAGCGATAGAAGCTGGCCACGACCTCCCGGCCTTTGCGGTCTGCCGCGCGAAGCTCCACCGAGTAGCTGCCCGGCAGCGTCGGGGTCACCCGGCAGAGGGCATTGTCTCCCACAGTGACCAGGCTGCAGCGGCCGACGGTGTCGCTCACCCACTCACCGACCAGCTGGCTCCAGCCGTCCTGCTCCCGGCGGACCTGGTGCCACTCCCGCCGGATCAGCACGCCGCTCACCCGGACGCCGTCCACCCGCCCGCCCTCGGGCCGGACCGCGATGACCCGGATGTTCTCGGGAACACCGGCCTTCCAGAAGTACTGCGCGCCCTCCGGCTTGGCGCCGAGATAAAACTCGGCCGGATGGACCATCGCGCCGGTGCTGGCGTAGACGGTCTGCCGATTCACGTCAGTGACCACCGCCTCGATGGTCGCCTGGGTGGCGCGGCCCGCATGCACCAGCTTGAGCGGGGCCTTCACAGTGAGCTGGCCGCCGACATCGAGCGTATCCACGTGGCTCTCGCTCACCGCGGTCTGGTCCTCCGACTGCATCTCTTCCCACCACCACCCCTGGGCACCGATGTGATAGCCGTCGGTGTTGGGGATGTCGTAGTCCCAAGGGGCAAACGCGGTCTGCTTGAGCGACCACGACACCCGGGCGCGTCCCATCGACGCGCCGAACAGATAGCGCGCGCTGATCGTGCCGGTCAGGGTATCGCCATCGAACTTCGGCGTGTTGTCGGCGATCATGTCCACCAGGAACTCGGGCGGGCGGTACTCCGCCACCCGGTACGACGCCGACGCCATCTCCTTCCATTCGCCCTGGCGCTTGAGACTGACCTGCACCCGGTAATAGCCGAGCGGTGCCGTGCGGGGCAACCGCACCGATTGGGCGAGGGTGCCGAACGACGACGGCGCCGACACGCGCTCCCGCAACACGCCTTCGTCGCGGTCCTTGAACACGACCTTGACCGAGTCGGAGCGACCCGGCACCCGCAACGCGCCGAGGAGACCGGTGCGCACGATCGCCTTGGCATACACGGTGTCGCCGGGACGGTAAATGCCCCGCTCCGTGAAGACGCCGGCGGCCGCGGGGACGCGCTCGTCACCCCAGGCGGAGGAGACGTTGAAGCGCCAGGGCGAGAGGTCGGGGTCGTACTGGTTCACCCCGACCAGCGCGCGGTCGCCGGCGAGCCGCACCTCGACGTAGCCGTCGAAGTTGCGCGTCTCCCAGTCTATCCGGCCCTGCTCATCGGGCTTGGGCGCGGTGCGGCGGATGCCGCGGAGCCGGGCCAAGCCGAGCGAATCGGTGACGGCCCGCGCGAGCACCAGACCGGCGGCGTCGCGCAGCACCACGGCCGCGCCGCCCCGGGGCCGGCCGTCCGTCGCACTGGTCACCCACACCGCGCCTTCCTCGACACCGATTTTGGCGTGCACGCCGAGGTCGGTGACCTGCACCAGCGCGATCGGCTGCCGGGGCTCAAGCGCCGCATCGCTGGTGTCGGGGGTGCGGAGCCTGGGGCTGGTGGCGCGGAGCAGGAACAGCGTCGGCGTACCCGGCTTTCCGGCGTCGGGGGCGGGCAGCTCATAGCCGAAGAGGCTCAACCGGTCGCGCGCCGCACCCACCGGAATCCGCTTCCGGACGGCACGTCCCGCGAGCGCCTTCCATTCGTCACCCCAGGTGTACGCGCTTCGGGACAGGAACCGGCCCTCCAGGGAATCGGGCACCGGAATGGTGAGGACCTCGAGGGTGTCCACGTTCACATAGCTGATGCCGAAGGTGCGACGGCCCATCCGCTCCACCATGGTCCGCCCCTCGGCGTACGACACGTCGGGCCGATAGCCCGTGGTGCCGAAGGCCCTGACCGGATTGCCGGTGAAGGTCTGGCCGAAGGTGTCCTTGAGCATTGAATCCACCCGGACCAGATACCCGGTGCGGGGTTTGAGCTGGGCCGACACGATCCAGCGATCGCTGATGTCGGCGGTGTCGGCGATGGAGAAGTCCACTTTCGGCAGCACGGTGAGGTGCCGAAGCAGCTCGGCGCCCTTCACCGGGGTCGAAAAGGTGAGCGCGATGGGGCCGTTGGGGCAGTAGTTCCGGCTGCGGCACTCGGCCCCGCTGAGCTCGAACCGGCCGTAGGTCGCGACGAACCAGCGGGAGAGCTCGCCCGGATTCTCGGCGTCGATCGCTTCGGGCAGCACCAGGTCTCCGGTGCAGCCGTAGGGCAGCGGGCGCGCTGGAGTGAGGGTTATCAGGCGACGCAACGGGTCGGTGGCACGGTCGCGCTCCCATCCACCGGCCTCCTTGAACTGCCAGTTTGCGTCGCCGGGGATCGGGGTCTGATCGCCGGGCGTGAGCGCGATGACGCCGGGCTCTCGACAGGCGCGATTCATCTCCAGGTAGACCAGGCGCCCGAGCACGGCGGGATCGGCGGGCGCGCTGAGGACGATCTGGAAACGCGCGTCGGCCGGGAGAAACCGTGCCGGAATGCCATGTCCCGCGGGCAGTCCGGCGAGCACGCGGGGTCCGCGGACCCGGAATTCGAACTGGTAGGGCTCGGCCAGGGTGGTTCCGTCCATCGCTGGAAAACCGGGCCGCACGGTGACCCGGACTCGCAGGCCGGCGGGCATCGGGGAGCCAGACCGGAACCGGAGAGTGACTGGATCCCGCCACTCAAACGTCCCCTGCATGACCGGATCAATAGTCAGCACAGTCCGAGGGTCGATCGAGCGGTCCAGCGAGCCTGCCACCGGGCGGTCGAAGGTGACGGTAATCGCCGAACCGGGGTAGGCGTCGGGGCCCGGCAAGGCCCGGATCACGGTGAGCGGCGGAGCAACGTCGGCAGCAAAGCCCGCAGCGAGCAGAAACATTGTCATTCGAGGAGTGAACATGGTGCCCCGTCCATTCGTGATGGCGTTCTCGGTCCCCTGGAGCTAACCCCTTGACAGGCAAGGATGTTGGTGCTTTCCTATCGCTTGAGCTCCCTTAATGTAGGCTTGGGAACACCAGCTGGACCCACGCGGGGGCGGATCGTCAACGTACCCTAAGGAGCGAGAGTCATGCGCAAGCACGTCGTACTGGCCGCGTTCTTGACCACAGCGATCGCAGCCCCTGCCATTGCCCAGGAACGAGGCACCATCGAGGTCGGTGGCTTCATCAAGTACACCCGTTACGACAAGAGCTTTGGAACTTCCAACAAACGGGAGAATAGTTACGGCGGCGGCGGCCGTCTTGGCTATTTCCTGAGCCCGAAGTGGGCCCTCGAGCTCGACGGCTCGGTCAACGCCACCGACGTGACCCAGTTCTTCACCGGTTTCGGGAGCACGGCGCTGGTCTACGCTCCGTTTCATCTCCGACTCAACTTCAACCAGAAATTGGGTAGCGGTAGCCCGTTCACCTGGATTCTTGGCGCCGGCCCGGCCTACAACCGGTACGGCAAGCGGGTCGCCAATGAGCCGGGCTTCCGGCCACCAGGGGCCGGCAGCGACTTCGGCGCCGGAGTGCTCACCGGGATCCGCGCTATGCTGACCAACTGGCTCGCCTTCCGGCTGGACGGCACCCTGGACTACATCCCCTCGCCGAACAACGGCAAGGACGAAGTCGTCGCCCAGGGAATTGCGGCGGCTTCAGCGCCGAGCAGCAACACGAATCTGGGCGTGCAGGCCGGGCTGTCGCTGATGCTCGGCATGTGCAACAAGAGCGGTGACGGCACCACCATCTCGCCCACGACGGCGACGGTCGTCACCGGCGGCACGGTGAATTTCTCGGCCACCGCCACCAACTGCGGCAAGCCGGACGAGGTGGTGTACACCGTGAGCGGGCCGGGCTCGGTCAACGCGATGGGAGTCTACACCGCGTCCGGCACCGGCACCGCCACGGTCACTGCCTGTGGCCGCAAGAATAAACTCTGCTCCGTCGCGACGGTGAACGTGACCCCGGTGCCGGCTCCGCGGGATACCTTGCCCACCCCGGGCGTGCGCACCCTGACGCGTTGCGAGCTCAACCCGGCCACCTCGTCGCCGCGGATCGACCAGCCGGTGTCCTACACGGTGACGCTGTTCTATAGCGACGGCACCACGGGCACCCTGCCCGACGCGGTCATCGTGGCCCCAGGCGGCAGCGTCTCGGGGAACTCGGTGAGCTGGAGCACGCCGGGGATGAAGAACGTCACCGTGAGCTGCGGGACCGGAGCGGGCGGTGCCGGCGTTACGGGCACCGCAACGGCCGACGTGCAGCGCTTTACCATCGTGATCCGGGACTCGGTGTTCTTCATGGTCGATTCGACCCGAATCTACCGGACCGACGACCAGACCCAGCTGAATCAGGTGGCCACGGTCCTGATCGCGAACCCGGACATCCGCCTGATCATCGACGGTCACACCGACTCCGACGCCTCGGTCAAGCACAACGAGAACCTGGGCATGCGGCGGGCGGCCTCGATGAAGGCCTACCTTGCCGGTCGCGGCGTGCCGGTCGATCGGATGACGATCGTCCTGCGCACCTTCGGTGAGTGCGCGCCGATTGCGACCAATGCCACGGCGGAAGGCCGGCAGCTCAACCGGCGCGCCGAGCTGCGCGAGTTCGGGAACGAGACCCCGGGCCCCGGCAATGCGGTGTGCGCGGAATCGGCGAGGAAGCCGATTCCCTAGGGAGTTAGGGAGTTAGGGAGTTAGGGAGTTAGGGAGTTAGGGAGTTAGGGAGCTAGGGAGCTAGGGGGGGCGCGCCGAGGTAGGCTCGCTCCCCCTCGGCTTTCCCAGCTCCCTACGTCCCCTATCTCCCTAGCTCCCTACGTCCGCCGGCTCCCGGCCCTTCCACCGAATCAGCACCACACCACCAATGATCACCGCAGCGGCCACCAGGGTTCGCGCCGAGACGGTTTCGCCCAGGAGGAACCAGCCCAGCGCCACGGCCACCAGGGGATTCACATATGCCGATGTCGACACCTTCGCGGGAGTGGTAACCCGGAGCAGATAAGTGAAGGCGCTGAAGCCGATCAGGCTGCCGAACACGATGAGATAAGTCCAGGCGAGGATTGCCTTGGGCGCGAAGATCTCCGGGGAGACCCGGGAGCCCTCGCCGATCAGCAGCCCCGCCAGGATGAGCAGGACTCCGCCACTCAGCATCTTCATGCCGGTGGCGAGCGCCGGCGACGAATGTAACGGCACCGCGTGGGAGAGCACCGACCCGCCGGCCCAGGCGACCGCCGCGAGGGTGATCGCCGCGGCGCCGGCCAGGTCGGCGTGCGCGCCACCGATGATCTCCCCCTGCGCCACCAGGAGCGCTACCCCGCCCAGGCCCGAGACAATGCCGAGCATCACACGCGCGGGCGGCCTCTGCCAGCCGCCCCGGCCGGACTCGAACACCACGGTGAAAAGGGGAGAGGTGGCGGCAAGCAGCGCGGTGAGCCCAGAGGGAATCCGGGTCTCGGCCCAGGAAACGCCGCCGTTGCCGAAGAGAAAGAAAAGGGAGCCGAGGAGAAAAGCGGGACCCCAAAGCCTCCGAGCCGGAGCGGGAACTCCGCGCCAGCGCGCCCAGCCGTACAGGATCGCTCCCGCAACGACGAAGCGGGTGCCGCCGGCCAGGAGCGGCGGCACCGACTCGACCATCACTCGGATGGCGAGGTAGGTGGAGCCCCAGACGATGTAGATCGCCGCGAAGGACCAGAAGACCAGCGCCCGGTTCCGCGCCTGGGTCACTGGGATCCCTGCAGGTACTCCTCCCGGTACATCCGGATCAGCTCAAAGAAGTAAGAGAGGGCCAGCGGCCCGATGAGAAGCCCGATCAATCCGAAATAGCCGACGCCGAGCACCGCCCCGACCAATGTGACCATCGGGTGCACCTGAGAGTACTTCGCGAAGACATAGGGCCGGACGAAGTTCTCGACGTTGGCCACCACCACCACGCCCAGCACGATGAGAATCACACCCCGGCCGGGGTGGCCGTTCAGGAAAAGGGAGATCGACGCGGGCGCCCAGACCATCCCCGCGCCCACCACCGGCAGAATGCCGAACACCATGGTCACTACGCCCCAGAACAACGGGTCGTTGAGCCCGGTGATCAGGAACCCGATACCGACGATCGTGCCCTGGATCACCGCCACGAGTCCGGTGCCCACGACGGTCGCGGCAGTGAGGGAGACAAAGCGCTCCCGCAGGATCTGCACGTTTTGTTGCGAGAACGGGATGTAAGGCGCGACGGCCCGCCAAGTCCCGTCGGGGTTGAGCAGGAGGTAGTAGAGCCCGAAGAAGGTGAACAGCAGGTTCAGGGTGAAGCGCGTCGCGGTACCGATGAAGCCGAGAGCGCTGCCGCCCAGCCAGGTGATCACCTCTTTCCCGATGGAGGCGAGCTGGGGGCCCACTTCGAACTGGCCCACCCGCAGCGTCGAGATCCGCGCGAGCAACGGGCTGTTGACCAGGCTCGCCGCCACGCCCTGCGCCTGGCCCACCAGCATGCCGATCAGCCAGATGCCGGGAATCACGATCAGCAGAAAGGCGACCAGGATGACGATGGCCGCGGCGATCCAGGGCTTGATCTTCTGGGAGAGCCAGCGATGCATCGGGCGGAACAACACGTACAGGACGGGCGCGCCGAGCAGGCCGCTAACGTAAGGCGAGAGCGCGATCGCGAGCCCTACGGCGAGGAGCAGGACGACCAGCGCGGCACGCTCTTTTTTGGTATCGAAGAAGACCATGGGGGGGAAGCTTACTCGCGTCTTGTCACTTGCTCAATCGCCCGCCACACATGTTCCGCCAGAATCCGCTGCCCTGCGGGGGTCGGGTGGATGCCGTCATCCTGGTTCAGCGAATCGACTCCGGCCACCTCGGCCAGGAGAAACGGCACCAGGACGGCGCCGTTGGCGCGCGCGAGCGCCGGGTAAATCGCACGGAAGCGACGGACGTAGTCGGCGCCCAGGTTGGGCATCGCCTCCATGCCGAGCAGGACGATCTTCGGCGGAGGCTCCTGGCGCCCGGCGCGATCGATGATCTGCTGGATGCGTCCCCGCACCGAATCGGGATCCTGTCCGCGAAGCCCATCATTGGCCCCGGTCTCGATCACCAGGACGGCGGCGGGGCTCTGCCGCAGGAGCCAGTCGATCCGCGCCAGCGCGCCCGCCGAGCTTTCACCGCTGACACCCGCGTTGACGACCCGGAAAGGCCGGCCGGCGGAATCGAGCTTGGCCTGGATCAGGGCCGGATAGGCCAGCGCCGGATCGGGCAGCCCGTACCCGGCGGTCAGGCTGGTGCCGAGAAAGAGGACGGTCGGGCGGTCGGGCGGGCGGTCGGTCGAAGAATTCTGTCCGACCGTCCGCCCGTCCGTCTGTCCACCCGCCTGTCCGTCCCGCCCGTCCGCCTTTCCGCCGCACGCGGAGGCCAGCACGACCAGTATCCCAAGTCGTCCGACTATCATTCTCCGCCTTCCCCCGTGGAGTCCCACGCATGCTGCGCTGCCTGTCGCTGACCCAGACCTACCTGTCCGGCGGGCGGCCGCTCACCGTCTTGAACGATATCACCTTCTCCCTTGAGCGCGGAGGTTTCCTGGCTATCGTGGGGCCCTCCGGCAGCGGCAAGACCACGCTGCTCGGACTCCTGGCCGGACTCGACCGTCCCGCCGCGGGCACGGTGGAGCTGGACGGCAGAGACCTGGGGGCGCTCACCGAAGACCAGCGCGCAAGGCTTCGCGGTGAAAGCGTGGGGTTCGTGTTCCAATCGTTCCAATTGATCGCCACCCTCACGGCCCGCGAAAACGTCCAGGTGCCGCTCGAGCTCCGGGGCGAGCCCGCCCACGCGCGGGCCCAGCAGCTGCTCGAGCGGGTGGGTCTGGGCGACCGCGCAGACCACTACCCCGCCCAGCTTTCCGGGGGCGAACAGCAGCGCGTGGCGCTGGCGCGGGCCTTCAGCATCAAGCCCCAGATCCTCTTTGCCGACGAGCCCACCGGCAACCTCGATGCCGCCACCGGTGCCACCATCATCACCCTGATGGAGGAGCTGAACCGCGAGCTGGGCACCACGCTGGTGCTGGTGACGCACGACCACGACCTGGCCGCCCGCGCCCGCCGCACCATCCGGCTTTCCGACGGACGGGTCGTGGAAGACACCGGCGCGTGATCGGCCCCCGCTTCGTCCTCAGAATGGCCTGGCGCGAGAGCCGCGCCGGACGGAAAAGGCTCTGGCTGCTCACCGGGGCGATCACTGCCGGCGTCGCCGCGCTTGTGGCAATCAATTCCTTTACCCAGAACCTCCGCACCTCGGTGGCGGAACAAGCCAACGCGCTTCTGGGCGCCGACCTGTCGATCTCCAGCCGGGGGGCGTTCACCCCGCGGGTCGAGGCGTTGATCGACAGCCTGATCGCGCCCGACTCCGCCGCGCAGCGGCCGGCAGGGCGCCGCGCCCTGCAGGTGAGCTTTCCGGGGATGGCGTACGTGCCGCGCAGCAAGGGCATCCGGCTGGTGCAGGTCCGCGCCGTGGAAGGCGGCTTTCCTTTCTATGGGGAGATCACCACCCAGCCTGCGGGCCGATGGCGCGCGCTCTCCGCGACCGACGGCGCACTGGTGGATCCCGCGCTCCTCACCGCACTGGGTGCCGAGCTGGGCGACACGCTCGCCCTGGGCGAGGCCCGCCTCCCCATCCTCGGCACCGTGCTCAACGTGCCCGGCGATGTGGGCGTGGCCACCGCGTTCGGGCCCCGGGTCTACATCCCGGGCCGCATCCTGGCCGCTACCGGCCTGCTCCGCTTCGGCTCCCGAGCGGAGTACGCCGCGTTCCTCAAGCTCGCGCCAGGAGTGGAAGCGGAGCCGATCCGCCTCAAGTACCGGCAGCCACTCCGCGCCGAGCGCGCCGGAATCCGGAGCGTGGAGGACGATCGCGAGGACCTGACCAACGCGCTCTCCCGGTTGGGCAATTACCTGGGGCTGGTTGCCCTGATCGCGCTGCTCCTGGGCGGACTCGGCGTGGCGAGCGCGGTACACGTCTTCATCAAGCGCAAGATGGACACCATCGCGGTGCTCCGCTGCCTCGGCGCCACTTCGCACGAAGTGTTTGCCGTGTATCTCCTCCAGGCGGTGGCGATGGGCGCCATCGGCAGCGCAATCGGAGCCGTGCTGGGCGTCGGACTGCAGCTGCTGCTGCCGCTGCTCTTCCGCGATCTCCTTCCGGTCGACGTCCGGGTGGCGCCCAGTCCCGGTTCGATCCTGCTGGGAATGAGCCTCGGGCTCTGGGTGGCGGGGATGTTCGCGGCGCTCCCCTTGTTCGCGGTGCGGCGCATCTCGCCGCTCATGACGCTGCGCCGCGACGTGGAGCCCGGCCGGGTCCGACGCGACTGGGTCGACCGACTCTCCATCCTGCTACTGGCCTTGAGCGTGGTCGGGCTCTCGATGATCCAGGTCGGCAATCTGCGCGACGGCATGGTGTTCTCGGCGGGCATCGGGGTAGCCCTGTTCTTTCTGTGGCTCGCGGCTCGCGGACTCATCCGCGGGATCCGCCGCTGGTTTCCCCATCGCCTGCCATACCTCTGGCGCCAGGGGCTGGCCAATCTCTACCGGCCCGCCAACCAGACGGTGACGGTGGTGCTGGCCCTGGGTTTCGGCGCCTTCCTGCTCGCGACCCTGTTCCTGGTGCAGCACAATCTTTTGCGCCAGTTCCGGCCCGGCGGCGAAGGCGCGCGGCCCAACCTGATGTTCTTCGATATCCAGCCGGCGCAGCGGGACGGCGTGGCGGAGGTGATCGCCGCTCATCATCTCACCGGCTCGCCGCTGGTGCCGATCGTCACCATGCGCATCAAGTCCATCCGCGATGTG
Source organism: Gemmatimonadales bacterium (assembly GCA_045403135.1). Taxonomy (GTDB): domain Bacteria; phylum Gemmatimonadota; class Gemmatimonadetes; order Gemmatimonadales; family GWC2-71-9; genus JABFSM01. The sequence continues at coordinate 16,323 of JAXIPC010000113.1, forward strand.
CCGGTGCCGGTGGCGCCGCCTCCCCCCGACACCACGCCGCCCGACAGCGCGGCGCCCAGGGGTCAGCGCGGTGGCGGATCGCCATCCGGCTGGGCGCTGCGCCGGGAGTACCGCTCGACTTACCGCGACACCCTCACAGCCACGGAGAAGCTGGCGAAGGGGACGTGGTGGGGGCCGGAGCCGCCGCCGCCCCCGCCGGGTGGGCCCGCCCTGCTGTCTCTGGAGGTCGACATCGCCCACGACCTGGGGGTCGAGCTGGGGGATGAGATCGTGTGGGACGTGCAGGGCGCCGAGGTGCGATCCAGGGTCGTCAACCTCCGCGAAGTGGACTGGAACCGTTTCAATACCAATTTCTTCGCGGTCTTCCAGTCCGGCGCCCTGGAGTCCGCGCCCCAGATGTTCGTCACCCTGGTCCGCGCCGACAGTGCCGACATCCGCGGCCGGGTGCAGCGCGCGGTGGCGGAGCGCTTCCCCAACGTCACCGCCATCGATCTGTCCCAGGTGCAGCAGGCGGTCGAAGCCATCCTCAATCGGGGCGCGGTGATCGTGCGCTTTCTGGCCGGCTTCAGTCTGATCACCGGCGCGATCGTGCTGGTGGGGGCCGTGTCGGCCTCCCGGCTGGCGAGAATCCGCGAGGGGGTCCTGCTCAAGACGCTGGGGGCCACCCGGGCTCAGGTGCTGCGCATCCTGATCGCCGAATACACCGCGCTCGGCGTGCTGGCGGCCCTGGCCTCGGTCGTACTGGCGAGTGTGGCGGCGTGGGCACTGGCCAAGTGGATCTTTCAGTCCCCGTTCAGCCTCCCGGCCCTCGAGCTCGGCACGCTGACGCTGGTGCTGCTGTTCCTCACCCTCTCGGTGGGACTCTGGAACAGCGCCGAAATCCTCAAACGAGCGCCGCTGGCGATTCTCCGGGAAGAATGATTTCTTTCCCGAGTTGACCCCTACTCAGGCGGCGCCTCACTCCATGCTCTCGATCGACCTCGCGGGGAAGCGGGCATTGATCGCCGGCGTCGCCGATGACGGCGGCTTCGGCTTTGCCATCGCCAAGGCGCTTGCCGAAGCGGGCGCTTCGCTGTGCCTCGGCACCTGGCCGCCCGCGCTGAACATCTTCCAGAACCTGCTGGAGCGGGGCAAGATGGCCGAGTCGATGCGGCTCGCGGGCGGCGCCACCATGCAGTTCGAGAAGATCTATCCGCTCGACGCCGCGTTCGACACGCTGGACGACGCGCCGGCCGAGATCCGGGACAACAAGCGCTACAAGGAACGCGGCGACTTTTCCATTCGCGGGCTCACCGACCGGATCGCCGCGGATTTCGGCCCGGCGTCCCTCGACATCGTGATCCACAGCCTGGCCAACGGACCCGAGGTCAAAAACGCGCTGCTCGATACCAGCCGCCGGGGCTATCTCGACGCGGTGAGCGTGAGTGCCTATAGCAACGTCTCGCTGGTGCGGCATCTGGCCCCCCTCATGCGCCCGGGCGGCTCGTTCCTTTCGATGACCTACATGGCTTCGGAACGGGTCATTCCGGGATACGGCGGCGGAATGTCCTCGGCCAAGGCGGCGCTCGAGTCCGACACCAGAACGCTGGCGTTCGAGGCGGGCCGCCGCTTCGGACTTCGGGTCAACACAATCTCGGCGGGGCCGCTGGCCTCCCGGGCCGCCAGCGCCATCGGACTGATTCAGCGCATGATCGAGTACACCCGGACCAACGCCCCGCTCACCCGGGAGCTGTCCGCCGGTGACGTGGGCCACGCCGCCGCCTTCCTGGCGAGCCCGCTGGCCGCGGGCATCACCGGCAGCGTGGTGTACGTGGACAACGGGTATCACGCCATGGGTATGGGGGTCGAGGGGCCGGGGACCGTCGGGGACACCGCCTGATGGATCGCAAGGTCGACACCGTCGAAGGCGAGATGATCCTGGCGGTGGGCGCGACGCTGGCGGGACTCGGCGTGGCCGCCGGGGCCTTCGGGGCCCACATGCTGCGGGGCCGGCTGACCGGAGCCGAGATGGAGTTGTGGCGGACCGCCGCGAGCTACCAGATGTTTCACGCGTTGGCGCTGATCGTCGTGGGCCGCCTGCTGACCCGCCACGGCTCTGGCCTCCTGCGCGCCACCTGCTGGCTCTTCATCATCGGCGTCGTGTTCTTCTCCGGAAGCCTCTACCTGCTGGCCATCAAAGGCCATCCGGCGCTCGGCTCGATTACGCCGTTTGGCGGGGCCGCGTTTCTGGCCGGATGGGCCTGCCTCGCCGTTGACGTCGCCCGCTCGGGCCGGTCCTGAAGGCGCGCGGCCGCACCCGGTCCTGCGTGCCTGTCCCCCTCTCATTCCCCAACGACTACCCCGCGCTGCTCGTGGTGATTGATACCTGGCAGGCCCGGGCCAGGACAAACCACCCCGGCGTGATTCCCTGCCAGGCCGGCTGCTCGGCCTGCTGCCACGGCCCGTTCGACATTTCCGTCGCTGACGCCCTCCTGGTTCGCGACGCGGTCCGCTCACTCGCTCCAGCGGCTCGGGCCGAGATCGGCCACCGGGCCTGGGCCCAGATCGGCCGGATGCGAGAGGCGGAGCCCGAGCTGGCGCCGCCCTGGGATGTCGGGACGCTGGGCGAGCGACGTTTTGACGCACTGTGCGAAACGCTCGCGCGCGAGCCCTGCCCCGCGTTGGACACTGCCGGCCGGTGCCGGATCTACGACCACCGTCCGATGATCTGCCGGCTCATGGGCCTGGGTGTGCGAACCGTCGCGCGCCAGGTCATCGAGAACGCCTGCCCGATTCAGGATGGCTTTCCGGCATACCGCCGGCTCGAGCCCCAGGTGTTCGACATGGACCGCTGGGACGTCGCCCAGGAACCGCTCCTCGCTTCGGCAGCCCTCACGCTCTTCGGGACGGAAGACCGGAGCGATTACGAAACCACCGTCGCCGGGGCCGTCCTGCTGGACCTGCCCTAGCGGCTTACGATCGACGCGGGAGCGAAACGATGCGCTGGACACCCGGAAGTAGCCCGGACCTGGAGGACCGCCGCGGAAGCTCAGGCGGGCGCGGCGGCCTCCGACTCCCCGGCGGCCGCATGGGCCTGGGAGGAATCGTGATCCTGCTGCTGCTGAGCGTTGTGTTCAAGAAGGATTTCCTGAGCCTCCTGGACAGAGGCGCGGTCGCCACCGAAACGGCGCCCGCCGGGCCGCTTGAAACCACGCCCGACGAAGAACGGCTCAAATCGTTCATCGAAGCGGTGCTGATCCACGCGCAGGCCACCTGGGATTCGCTGCTGCCGAGCCAGGGGGGCACGCCCTACCGACATGCCCGGCTGGTGCTGTTCCGTGACGCCATCGAATCGGCCTGCGGACTGGGCCAGGCCGCCACCGGGCCGTTCTATTGTCCCGGGGACCAGAAGGTCTACATCGATCTGGGATTCTTCAGCGACCTGCATCAACGGTTCGGCGCGCCGGGGGACTTTGCCCAGGCCTACGTCCTCGCCCACGAGATCGGCCACCACGTACAAACGGTGCTCGGTATCGAGGCGCAGGTCAGGAGCCGCGCGAACCGGGATCCCGGTCAAGCCAACGGGCTGTCGGTGCGGATGGAGCTCCAGGCCGACTGCTATGCGGGCGTGTGGGGCCACTCCGCTGCCGCACAGGGAATGTTGGAGACCGGCGACGTGGAGGAGGGACTCGGCGCGGCCGCCGCGGTGGGCGATGACCGGATCCAGCGGAGCAGCGGCGGCCGGGTCAATCCCGACGGGTTCACCCATGGCTCGGCGGACCAGCGGGCGGCGTGGTTCAATCGGGGTCTGTCGGGCGGGAAGCTGAGCGCGTGCGATACCTTTGCGCGCTAGGCGGGAAGACGGGAAGACGGGAAGACCCGTCATCCCGTCATCCCGTCTTCTTCTCGCTCCCGCCTGGCCCACTGGAAGAACAGCGCGCTCATCGCGCCCCAGATCCAGAGGTTGCCCGGGATCCACATCAGGAGTCCGCCCAGCTTTTGATCGTCGAGGGGCGACAGGCCGAAGGTGCGCGGCGCGGCGATGTACCAGGGATACAGGGGCGAGTCGGCGAAGGTGATGATCGCGCCCAGCGCCTGCATCGGGATCTGCACCAGGAACAGGTAGAGCATGCCCATGCCCGGCGCGAGCCGAGGCAGCAGTGCGGACGGGCTGACGACCGGCCACCAGAGCAGGATCGCGGCCGCCATGAACATGAGATGGGTGGCCACGTGCACGTCGTGGCTCCGCATCATGAGGTCGTAGGCGTCCACCGTGTGCCACGCCAGCAGCACTACGCTGAAGATCACCCCCGCCACCACCGGACGAGTCAGGAACCGCATCGCGGCCCGCACCGCCCGGGGGCGGACCAGGGCGTCGATCAGCCATCCCGGCGTTCCCGCAATCAGCAGCGGGGGCAGCGCAAGCGTGAGCAGCAGGTGCTGCGCCATGTGCACCGAAAACAGGTAGGTGTCGCTCAGGTCGTGGATCGGCCCGTTGAGCGACACCAGCAATACCAGCAGTCCCACCCCGAAGCAGACGGGTCGCAACGGCTCGACAGGAGATCCGGGCGCCCGGCGACGCCGCCACGGACCGATGGCGTAGAAGTAGAGGATGGCGAGGAATGCCACCCCCACGACCACGGAGGGATGGATCGACCAGTGCGGCTCGAATGGAGGCAGTGTGAGACCCGACCTCCTAGCGGCTTAGCGTCCTACTTCGCTCCGACGACGCGCCAGTACGACATCAAAATGATCAGCGTTCCGATCACCGTCGCGGCCAGGAGCAGCGGGAAGACGAAGAGATTCGAAAGCAGCTTGGGGTCCTGCTTCAAGTGCATGTAGAACATGGCCACCAGCGCGAATTTGGCCGCCGACAGCACCATCAGGACCTCGACCACGATCGGCTCGAATATGGGGCGCAAGTTGGCCCCCAACCCACCCCGGCCCGCCTCGAACAACAGCACCTCGAACGCGGTGAGCACGAACAGGATGACCGCGACCTTGAAGTAGGTCGCCGGCTTCGGGTGTGAGTGGGCCTCGTCGCCGGCGTGGGCGGGCGCGTGGGCGTCCATGCGGGCTACCTCATCAGATAGACGACGGGGAAGATCACGATCCAGACCACGTCCACGAAGTGCCAGTACAGCGCGGCGATTTCCAGGTTGAGCGACTTCTCGGCCGGCAGCTTGCCCCGGATGGCGAGGACCAGCAGGGTCGAGAGCCAGATCACCCCGACCGTGACGTGGCTGCCGTGGAAGCCGGTCAGGGTATAGAACGAGGAGCCGAAGAGATTGGTGCTGTATCCCAGGCCCTTGTGATAGAAGTGCTGGAACTCGTACACCTGCATGCCGATGAAGAACAATCCGCAGAGCACCGTCATCGCCAGCCACCGGATCAGCATCTTCCGGTCGCCCTTCTGGGCGCCGTAGAGCGCCAGCACGACGAAGAAGGAGCTGAAGAGCAGCACGGCGGTGCCGAAGGTGACCAGCGGGATCTCGAAGATCGGCTCGCAGGCCTGCATGTGCCCGTGGAGCATGCACTGCGACTCCGCGTGCGGCAGCGGGCCGACCAGACTCTTGCCCTTGTACACCAGGTACATCGAGATCAGCGAGGCGAAGAAGAGGCACTCCGACCCGATCAGGGTCCAGATGGCCACCTTCCGGCTGTCGATCCCGGTGGAGGTGTGGTGCTCGATGGCGTGGGCGGCGGCGTCGGACACGGTATCGGTTCTCCTGGTCAGAACGCCGGCTCGAAGGCCCAGCGGTAAACACCGTAGAAGAGGGTCGCCACGCCGACCAGCGTGATGAAGAACCAGTAGTGGAAGACATGGGTAAACAGGATGCTCCCCAGCACGCCCAGCACGCCGAACGAGGTGACCAGCGGCCAGATGGACGGCCGCGGCATGTGAATGCCGGCGCCGCTCACCCGCTGGGGCTCCGGAAGCTGGCCGCCGTTGGCGCGGCGGAGGTCCCACGCCGGCATCGAGCTGTTGACCGGCGGCACGTCCGCAAAGTTGAACTCTTGAGGGGGTGATGGAATCAGCCACTCGAGCGTTGCGCCCCGCCACGGATCAGCCGGCGCGTCCGCCAGCCGTCGAGACGCCTTCCACATGTTGTAGATGAACACCAGGAAGGAGGCGCCGAGGAGCAGCGAGCCCCAGGTCTGAACCTGGTTCCAGAACTCGAAATTGAGCTCGGCCGGATAGGTGTACACCCGCCGCGGCATCCCGTTGAGCCCCAGGAAGTGCATCGGGAAGAACGTGAGGTTGAAGCCCAGGAACATCATCCAGAAATGCAGCTTGCCCAGCGTCTCATCCAGCATCCGGCCGAACATCTTGGGGAACCAGTAGTAGGCGCCCGCGGTGAGGCCGAAGATCGAGCCCCCGAACAGCACGTAGTGGAAGTGCGCCACCACGAAGTAGGAGTCGGTCTGCTGCAGGTCGGCGGGGGGCGAGGCGTGCATGACGCCGGAGAGGCCGCCGATGATGAACATCGCCACCATGCCCACCGCGAAGTAGAGCGGCGTTTTCATCTGCAGCGATCCGCCCCACAACGTCCCGATCCAGTTGAAGATCTTGACCCCGGTGGGCACGGCGATGAGCATCGTCGACAGCGCGAAGAACGAGTCGGCGAACGGCCCCATCCCGGTGGCGAACATGTGGTGGCTCCACACCCCGAAGCCGAGAAACGCGATGAACGCCCCGCTGAACACCATCGCGGTGTAGCCGAAGAGCGGCTTCCGCGAGAACACCGGCAGCACCTCCGACACGATGCCGAACGCCGGCAGGATGAGGATGTACACCTCGGGGTGCCCGAAGATCCAGAACAGGTGCTGCCACATGACCGGATCGCCGCCGCCCTCGGGCAGGAAGAAGGCCGTGCCGAAGTGGCGGTCCATCATCAGGAACACCAGGGCGATCGTGATGACCGGGAACGCCAGCAGCAGCAGGATCTGGGTGATGAAGCTCATCCAGACGAACATCGGCATCCGGAGCATCTTCATGCCCGGGGCCCGGAGATTCACGATGGTCACGAAGAAGTTGATGGCCGCCGCCACCGAGGCGATGCCCAGGATCTGCAGGCCCAGCACCCAGAAGTCGGTGTTGAGCCCTGGGGAGTAGGGCCGCTCGGTGAGATTGGCGTAGCCAAACCAGCCCGCATTGGGCGCTGCGTTGATCAGCCAGCTGAAGTTGATGAACAGGCCGCCCAGCAGGAACACCCAGTAGCTGAAGGCATTGAGCCGTGGAAACGCCACGTCCCGCGCGCCAATGTGCAGCGGAATGAAATAGTTGAAGAACATCGCCGACATCGGCATGATCGCGAGGAAGATCATGGTCGTGCCGTGCATCGTGAACAGCGCGTTGAACGTCTCCGCGCTCACGAACGTGTTTTCGGGCTTCATCAGCTGGATGCGCATGAACAGCGCTTCGAGCCCGCCGATCAGGAAGAAGAGAAACGCGGTGGATCCGTACAGGATGCCGATCCGCTTGTGGTCCACCGTCTTGATCCAGCTCATGATCCCGGTGTACTCGGGAGCGTGCGTGGCTGGGGCGCGGTCGATTACCGAAATGGCCATGGCGACGGTCGTTCCTTACTGGTGCGCGCGGAGGTACGCCACCAGGGTGGCGATTTCCTCGTTGGTGAGCTTCCGGGGCAGCACCATCAGCGTGCCTTGCTTGACCGAATCGGGATTGGAGAGCCACTTCCGCAGGTTCTCCTCGGTGTTGGCCATCAGTCCGGCCACCAGCGTGGTGCGGCTGCCCACGTGGCTCAGGTTGGGGCCCTTGAGCGACGTCGTCCCCGCCAGGGGGGTTCCCACCATCGCGTGACACCCGATACAGCCGGCCGAGCTGAACAGCGCATCGCCCGCTTTCCTCAGGGAATCCCCGGCCTGCCGCGCCGCCCGCGCCGCCGAATCCACCGGCGCCGTCGTGTCCGGGGCCACTACTCCCTTATCCACCAGCGGCGAGCCGGGCCGCTGCGCCGCCACCCAGGCATCGAATTCCTCCGGTGTCTGGGAGACCAGGCGGAAGCCCATCCGCGCGTGCTGGACGCCGCAAAACTCGGCGCACTGGCCGCTGAAATTGCCGGTGACTTCGGCCTTGAACCAGAGCGGATTGTGCCGCTTGGGGAACACGTCGCGCTTGCCGGCGAACTGCGGCACCCAGAAGCTGTGCACCACGTCGGCGGTGGTCATGCGCAGATTCACGGTCTTGCCGACCGGAAAGTTCATCTCGTTGGCCGTGACAATGCCGAGGTCCGGATAGCGGAACTCCCACCACCACTGGTGGCCGATCACCTCGATCTGTACCACGTCGCCGGTGGCGTAGTCGGAGGTCTTGAAGATCGTCTTGACGGTGGGAACCGCGATGATCGCCAGAATCAATGCGGGGATGATGGTCCAGGTAATCTCGAGGAGGGTGCTGCCGTGGGTCTGCCGGGGCTCCGGATCGTCCGGCCGCCCGCGGAACTTGAGGATGGCGAAGACCAGCGCCCCCTCCACCAAGATGAACACGACGATGCCCCAGAAGACCGTGGTGCGGAACAGCTGGTCCACCAGCCGGCCGAAGTCGCCGCGCGGGAGGAGGGTGGTCTGGGGATAGTTGTGGGCACAGCCGAGGAGGACCAGGAGGCAAATGGCGGGGGCATACCTCGCCAGGCGCCGGGTTGTACCGGTGCTCGTCTCCATCAGAGTGTGGTCCGCGTGGATAGGGAAAGCGGTAGCACGATTGGCCGCAAAGCTATCCCGGGCCAATGGTTAGGTCAACGGGGAACAGGGGTCAGGGACCCCTAGTCCCTCTTCATCAGCCTCTCGATCTCGACTACCGTCCTCGGAGCGCCTTTGGAGAGGATCACCGCGCCCGTGGCCGTCACCAGGATGTCGTCCTCGATCCGGACCCCGAGCGCCTCCTCCGGGAGGTAGATCCCCGGCTCGATCGTAAACACCGCGCCCACCACCAGCGGCCCGCGTCCCAGGTCGTGTACGTCCATGCCGAGCCAATGAGACAGGCTGTGAATGAAGTACCGGGCGCACCCGCCCGAGCCGCAGAGATCCCCCGAGTGATCGGTGATGTACTTCCGAGCGATGCCGTCGAGGCTACCGAGTGTGAGCCCCGGCTTCACCGCATCGATCGCCGCCTGCTGCGCGCCCAGCACCAGCTCGTAGATAGCCTTCTGACGCGGGGTGAATTTCCCCGAAACCGGGATTGTCCGGGTGACGTCCGCGGTGTGATAGCCGAACTCGGCGCCCATGTCCATCACGATGAGATCGCCGGCCTGGGTCTGCCGGCGGTTTTGGTCATAGTGGAGAATTGTGCTGTTGATCCCCGACCCGACGATGCTGGGATACCCCAGCCGCTCGGCGCCCAGGCTTCGGAAAGTCTGCTCCGCCACTGCCTCGATCTGGTACTCGTAGACGCCGGGCTTGGCGAATTTCATTGCCGCGACATGTCCCGCGGCCGAGATCTCGACCGCCCGGGTCATCCGGCGGACCTCGTCGTCGTCCTTGGCCATCCGGAGCGAAGCAAGCACCGGCAGCAGGTCCATACTGGCGACCCTGGGCGTGTCGAGCGCCAGGGTCCGGATCATCTCCGACTCGGTATCCCAGGCGGAGCGCCGGAACCACACGCTGGCGGGGCCGCCTCCCCCCCTCTGCCGCATCAATGCACGCACGAAGCTCTGGACCGAATCCGCGGAGTGAATGCTCCCGCCGGGAATGCCGGTGGCGGCGGCGGCCTCAGGCCCGGGGCTGAGCTGGGGACCGGTCCACTGTTCGGCCTGCGGGTCGCGCGGGGGCAGAAAGAGATGGACCTCCCCGCGAATCGAATCGGCGGCAATGACGATCAGCCAGGAATCCGGGGTCTCGAGCCCGGTCAGGTAGAAGAAGTCGTTGTCCTGCCGGAATGCCGTGGCCTGGGGATATTTCGAGTCGGGCGGTTCGGAGGGGATCTCCTCGGCGCCCCGGATGATCGCGACACCGGACTTGATCCCGGAGATGAGTGCCTGCCGCCGCGCCGTGAGGTTGGCAACGGGCACCGGTCCGGCCGGGGAGCCGGCTTGCGCGGCAGCCGGGATGGGTGTGACGAGCAGCAGCGCGGCGAATCCGCGGAGCAGGTGGGACATGTGAGCCTCCAGAAGGAGCGGTAGAGAATAGCTTGAAGTCCTTACGCGCCCAGGCGCGTGGCGGTTGCTTGAGGGGCGGTTCCGCACCGGACCAGGATGCCGTCAACCGACGGGACATCGGCGAAGCGCGCGTTCTGACTGTCCGGTCAGTCAATGCGGTAACCGGCGTGGCTGCTTGATGCTGCGGCTGATTCCGAGCGGCTCAACCGTATCCTCCTCTTCAAGGATCTTGGTGATCTCCCTCGGCGAGGTCGTCGCCCTCTTGTGGCGCGCTTGGCGCGCACCACGGCTGCTGAGAGGTCGGCGTGCCCCTATCCGGCCTCCAACCCCTGGGCTATCTTTTGTCAGCATTCATGCTTACGTGCCCGGTGCCCCCGCGCCGGGCCGATCCTTTTTGTGTGGCAGCCGTGATGATCCAGAGCATGCGGGAAAAGCTGGGCAAGGAAATCGAGGACCTGACCCGGGAGCTCACCCAGACCCTTCCCCAGGCCATCGCCACCGCGGTGGCCATGGGCGACCTTCGGGAGAACTCTGAGTACAAGGCCGCCCTGGAGCGCCAGCAGCTTGTCCAGGCCCGGCTCGGCCAGCTCCATCACCGGCTGGAGCAGATGGCTCAGCTGGCAAACACCGAGGCCCCTCGTGACCGGGTTGGCCTCGGTTCCAAGGTGTTCGTCGAAGACGTCCGGAGCGGCGAGCGGGAGACCTACACGGTCGTCTTTGCGGAGATGATGGACATCGACGCCGGCCATATTTCGCTCGCTTCCCCGCTGGGCCAGGCGCTCAAGGATCGCAAGCCTGGGGAAGAGGTCGTGCTCAAGCTTCCCACCATGGTCCGGAAGCTCCGGGTTCTCAAGGTCCTCACGATTCACGAGCAGGGGGGAGAGAATGGACTTCCCGCCTAAGAAGCTCCTGGTCGCCGGCGACCGCGTTCTGATCAAGCCCGAAGAGGGGGAGGAGCGGACCAAGGTCGGCCTCTACCTTCCCGCCACCGCGATGGACACGCAACAGGTTCAGGAAGGCCTGATCGTGGCCATCGGCGTCGGCGATCCGCTCCCCGATATCTCCGCCTTCGAGGATGAGCCATGGAAGGTGGCGGAGAAGGCCACCCGCTTTCGTCCGATCCAGGCCAAGGTGGGCGATCACGCGATTTTCTTCCGGAAGGCGGCGGTGGAGATCAGTTTCGAGGACCAGCGCTACCTGGTGGTGCCGCAGGCCGCGATCCTGGTTTTGGTGCGGGACGACGTTCCACTGTAGGAGGATTCCTGAGTGAGGGGTCAGGATGCAGGGGTCACGGGCCAGGGAAAGGCAGCCATGCGCTGGGGTCCGGTGCTGCTGCTCATGTCCGCGAGCGCCTTGGCCGCTCAGGCCTCGGGGAGTCCGCCACAAGGCAGTCCCCTGACCCCTGACACCCGATCCCTGACCCCTGGCTATACGCCTCACCGCGTGTACGACACCAGGCACAAACAATTCATTGACTTCGAGACCCTGGCGGCGCGGCTCGGCGCCGCCGATCTGGTGTTCGTGGGAGAGGAGCACAACGACCCCGCCACCCACCGGATGGAACTGGCGATTCTGGAAGGGCTGGCGCGACGGCGCGACTCGGTGACGCTTGCTCTGGAGATGTTCGAGCGCGACGTGCAGCCCTTGCTGGATCGATATCTGGCCGGGACGGCCACCGAGGAGGAGCTGCTGAGGGACGGTCGTCCCTGGAAGAATTATTCGGTCGACTACCGGCCCCTGGTGGAACTGGCGCGGACCCGCGGGTGGCCGGTGGTGGCGAGCAATACGCCGCGCCCACTCGCCTCGGTGGTGTCGCGCGCCGGACTGGCGGGACTCGACACCGTGACCACTCGCCTGCGGTCCAACGCCGCCGAGCAGCTCTCCTGCCCCGAAGACGATTATTACGAAAAGTTCGCGGCGGTGATGGGTGACATGTCGGCGCATGGCCCCACCGACGCCGGTGCGGCGGACCTCCGGGCGCGGCTCCTCCGCATGTACCAGGCCCAGTGCGTCAAGGATGAGACAATGGGCGAATCGGTGGCCCGAGCCTGGCGCCCGGGCCGGCTCGTGGTGCACTACAACGGCTCATTCCACAGCGACTTCCGGCTCGGCACCGCGGAGCGCGCCGTGCGCCGCACCGGCGGGGCGTCGATGCTCGTGGTGACGGCTCTGCCGGTCACGAACCTGGACAGCCTGGCTCCGGGCAAGGAAGACCGGAAGCGGGCCGACTACCTGCTCTATGTCCTCGCTCCAGCCAAAGCCGACAGCGCGGGTCGCTGACGCCGCCGATTCGCTCCCGCGTCCCGGCGCGCGCACCCTCCGTGCCCGCGCGCTCCGGCTCCGCTGTCCGGTCTGCGCCGGCCGCCCGGTGCTGCTGAGCTGGTTCACGGTTGCGCCGTCCTGCCCCTCCTGCGGGTTTCACATGGACCGCGACGAGCCGGGCTACTGGCTCGGGAGCTACACGGTCAACGTGTTCATCACCGAGGGAGTCTTTGCGCTGGTATTCGTGGCGGGGATGTTTCTCACCTGGCCGACGGTGCCGTGGACCGGCCTCGGCTTCGTCTGCGCAGCGGTGGCGGTGCTCACGCCGATACTCGTTTTCCCCTGGACCAAGCTGCTCTACCTGGCGATCGACCTGGCGTTCCGGCCGGTGGATCCAGACGATCTCGAATCGCCCAGGGAACCGAGATTCAGCCGCCCGTCCGCGCCACAATCACGGTGACGTTGTCGGTTCCGCCGTCGCCCAGCGCCTCGCGCACCAGCTCCCGGCACATGGCCTCCGCCGGCGTGCCGGCCCCTATCACCTCGGCAATCCGGGCGTCGGAAACGTGCTTGGTCAGGCCGTCGGTGCAGAGCAGCAGGACATCGCCGGGCTCCAGGTCGATCAGGCCCACCGCGGGGGTCATCTCGGATCCACCGAGCGCGCTGGTGAGGTTCGCGGACACCTTCGCGCGCGCCGCTTGTTCCTCGGTCCACGCCCCCGCATCCACCATGTACTCCCCGGTGGTCTGATCCCGGGTGATCTGCCTCAGGCGGCCTCGCCTCAAATAGTACGCGCGGCTGTCGCCGACGTGGACGACGTACGCCCTCGGCCAAGTCAGCGTGACCATCGTCAGGGTCGTCGCAGGTCCTTTCCCGGCGCTGCCGAATTCCTGCAGAATCCGCTCGTGCGCGCGGTGTACAGCCCCCTCGAGTTTGTCGAGGAAATCGTGCTCCTGGTCCACGTCGAGAGAGTGGTAGCAGACGACCGCCTCGTCGACGTATTGCAGCAGCGACTCGATCGCGCTTCCGCTGGCCAGCTCGCCGCCGGGCCGGCCGCCGACCCCATCGGCGATGACGAAGAGGTGGGACTCCGCGCCGCCCAGCCGGTCGCCGAGCCCGATACTGTCCAGACTGGTGTGGCGGACGCGGACCGATTTCCGCATCGACGCGATGACGAATTGATCCTGGTTCAGCGCTCGCACCGGGCCGGTGTCGGTGAGCCCGAACACCTCGACCTTGACCGCCTCGGCGGTCACGGCCGCTTCCTTCCGAGGAGCGTTGCACGGGCAATCCAGTCGAACGCCTCCTCGACGCCGGCCCCCGACTTGGCGCTGGTCCGCAGCCAATGCCCCTGCGAGGCCAGCGCGGCTTCCTCCCGCTCTTCCAGTATCCACTGATCCGTGAGATCGGCCTTGTTCAGGGCGACCATCGACGGCACGTCTCCCGCCGCCGAGCGTACCAGCTCCCGCAGACTGGGGAGCTGGTCGAAGGTCTCCCGGCGGGTGCCGTCGACCACGAAGAGGATCGCATGGGAGCCCTTGAGGTAGCTGGCGGGAATGTCCTCGGACGCATCGCGGCCGGCCAGATCCCAGAGCACCAGGCTGACGGAGGTGCCGCCGGAGTCCACCACCTTGCGATCGATCTTGACGCCGACGGTCGAGTGATACTTGGTGGAGAAGATCGAGTGCACGAACTGCTGCACCAGGCTGGTCTTGCCGGTGCCGAATACCCCCACCATGCAGACCTTCTTCTGGATCATCGTGGTCCCTCCGGTCCGGGAGCTTCGGCTCGCACGCGAACCACGAAGGCGACGCTGCGATTGGCCTGGGCCTGATCGACGCCGTCGCGGGCCGGAAGCGGATTCGAGATTCCGAGTGGAACGCCGCTCAACGCGTCGGCCCGAACGCCGAGTCCGACCAGCCGGGCGCTGACCGCGTCGACCCGCGACCGGCTCAGATTCTGATTCAGCGCGTCGGAGCCGGTCGTATCGGTGCGACCGAGCAGCTCGAGGTCGGTTTGGTAGTCGAGCCGGCCGGTGGCGGCGCTCAAGCGACGGAACGCCGTGCTCACCGAGTCGAGCGCGCCGCGCCTGCTGGACGCCACCGCGGCGGAGCCGACATCAAAGAGGATCAGTGAGCCTTCGATCTGGCTCTTGAGCGCCGCGAGCTCGGGCGAAAGATTCGCGGCGACGGCGGACAGGCTGAGAAAGGAGATACCCGGTGGGAGCATCGGCAGGGCGGAGGCCCGCGCGACCCAGGCCAGTGGCGCCGCGCCCTCGGCGTAGAGCGTATCCCGGCTCAGCCGGAACCTCACCGACGCCGGCGCCGAAAGGGCTTGGCGCGCCCGCGCGGTCACCAGGCTCGGCTCCAGGGAGACATAGGGTTTCCAGCGCACGTCGAGCCTTGCCGTATCGGCGCCCAGCCCGGCGAGTATGACGGCCGGCTCGGCGGCGAGCGGGTCCTTGAGTCCGCGGAAGCGCCACGTCCCGCCGCTGCGTTCCGCCTCCACGATCTCGATCCCGGGCTCCGCCCTGAGTCGGGCGACGGCGTCACTCCAGCGACGTTGCTTGGCCCAGGCCAGCCATCCCAGCGATGCCGCGAGGAGCACGAGCGGCACCGCCCAGCGGAGCCATACCAGCCGCCCCCGCGCCGCCCGCGCCCGATGGTGGCTGAGCACTGTCTCCAGGCATTCCTCGAGCATCGCCTGCGCCGGAACGAATGGCGCCGCGTTCCCGCTGAAGTCGGCGAATGCGGCGGCGAACTGGAGATGGATGGTTTCGAGCTTTTCCTGCAGCTTGAGCAGGAGCGACTCCGGCGACTGCCCGCGTACGACCGCCGCGAGTACGGCTTGCGGTCCGGCCTCCACGATGACGGTGAGCTCCCCGACGCTGAAGGTCCGGAGCTTGCCCCCCTCCTGCTGCTGGAAGGAATCGCCAACGAAGTCCTGGATCGCCGTGAGCATCCCGGAGATCAGATCGGCATTGGTCACTGTGAGCTCGGGGGGGGCCGCATGCGAGAGCAGCAGGCCGGTCTCCGCGTGGATCAGGAACACCTGCTCGACGCGGTAGACGAGAGCGTGCTTGATGACGATTTGCGCGTAAGGCGTGCCGGTGCGCCAAGCCTCGAGCCGCCATTTCAGGCCGCGCAGGGAGAAGGTGTGGTCGACCGCACGATTAATCGACTCGACCAGCGCGGCCATCGCCTCGGCGAGGGCCTTGCGAATCGCGGGCCCCAGCACGGGGAAAATGGCGGTGGCAATTTCGCGGGGATTTTGGCGAACCGACTCGGTGATGGCATCGTCGATCGTCGGCGCGAGGGCCCGGGCCAGCTGCCGGTCGCGACCGGAGCGCAACGCGATCGCTTCGGGCAGCTGGGCGGCCAGCCCCTCGGGGCTCTGCTGCTTCTCCACCCGCCGTTGCAGCTGGGCAAGCTGGCGGCGCTCGGCGCCCAGCAGCAGCTCACGCAGCTCGGCGAATTCCTCCGAGGCCGGGTCATAGTCCCGGGCCAGACCCAGATAGTCGGGGGGAGCCGCCCGATCGTCCGGCACGCTCAGCCCCGCGTCGAGCTTTTGGCCGCTCCGCGCTCATCCCCCTTGAGGCGGGACGCCATGTCCGAGAAAAGGGAAGCCAGTGTCGCAAGGCTCGCCTTCTCCACCTTGAGCTCGAGGACCGACCGGGCCAGCTCGGCGGAGAGCCGCTCGGACA
>JAXIPC010000190.1:0-28798 GCA_045403135.1 Gemmatimonadales bacterium
GGCGACCGTCGGCGCCCAGGGACCGGACGGAATCTTCCTGTTCGGGGGGCTGTTGGTGGACGAATGGCGCTCCGGCGACACATTTGAGCAACGGAATACGGCGGATGCACGAACCGTGGATCCGACCAACAGCTTCCTGGCCGAACCGTTCCGGAATCTGAACCGCACCCGGGTCGAGGGACGGAACGCCATCGACGCGCTCCGGACCTTCGCGCCCGCGCCGCTCAGCAACGTGGCGCTGATGTTCGCGCTGACAGGCTTTGCCGAGAACCAGATCGGCGAGACGTGGTGCAACGGGATCCCGTTCAGCGACGTGGTGGACGGCGTGATCATCTTCGGCAACCCGGTGTCGGTGGACTCGGCCTTCAAGCGGGCCATCAACTCCGCCGATTCGGCGCTTGCCAACAACGGCGGCGTGGCCGCCGAAGTAGCCCGGATGACCAATCTGGCCAACCTGGTGAAAGCCCGCGCGCTGTTGAACCGGGGCCAATTTGCCGCCGCGGCCACGGCGGTGGCGGCCGTTCCGACCGGCTACACCTACACAGTGACCTTCTCGCTAGGCACCCGGGACAACCAGAACTGGGCACTCGGGCAGAGCGTCGGAAGGTACGTGGTGCCGGACCGTGAGGGAGTCAACGGGATGCCCTGGATTTCCGCCGCCGATCCCCGGGTGCCGGTGGTCAATCAGAATCGGAATGCATTCGATTCGACCACGCCGTGGTTCGCCACCACCCTCTGGGCCCGGAGCGACTCGGTCATCATCGCCTCCGGTATCGAGGCCCGGCTGATCGAGGCCGAAGCGGCGCTCCAGGCCGGCGACGCGACCGCATTCCTGGCCAAGCTGAATGTGGCTCGGGCGACCCGGACGAACCTCACACCACTTGCAGACCCGGGTACCGCAACAACCCGCCAGGATTTGCTGTTCCGGGAGCGAGCCTTCTGGATGTTCGGCACCGGTCACCGGCTCGGGGATCTGCGCCGTCTGGTGCGGCAGTACGGCCGTGGCGCGGAGACGGTGTACCCGACCGGCGTCTTCCCCAAGGGCGGGAACTACGGTCCTGACCTCAACCTGCCGGTCTCCTTCACCGAGCTCAACAATCCGAATATCCGGGCGGGCCTGAGCACGACCTGCACCGACCGGGGCGCGTAATTGTCGGTAAGAGGTGAGTAGTGAGAGGTGAGAGGGGGGTCGCGAAAGCGGCCCCTCGTTCACTTGCTCAACACCCCGCTCCATTTCGGCGTATCTTCTTCCAGAACGCAGCACCAGCGCCCCGCCATCAATAGGATCCGCCATGGCCGTGACCGCCCTCTGTCGCGCCCCGCGCGCTACTCTCGCGCTCGCAGCTCTACTCTCGTCCGCCCCGGCGCTGGCCGCCCAGGGCAGCCTCAGCTCTCCGAAAGCGCAGCTCGGCTGGAACATCGGCGACGATTACCGCCTGGTGACCTACACGCAGCTCACCGGCTACTGGAAGAAGCTGGATGCCGAATCCGACCGGCTTCGGCTGCAATCCATCGGGAAGAGCGCCGAGGGCCGTGACCAGTGGATGATGATCATCACTTCCCCGGCGAACCATGCCAAGCTGGACCGCTACAAGGAAATCGCCTCCCGGCTGGCCCGGGCCGAGGGATTGACCGACGAGCAGGCCCGAGCCCTCGCCCACGAGGGCAAGGCGGTGGTGTGGATCGACGGCGGCCTTCACGCGACCGAAGTGCTGGGCGCGCAACAGTTGCTGGAGCACGTATGGCAGATGGCCAGCCAGAACGACCCCGAGACATTGCGGCTCCTCGACGACGTGATTCAGCTCGTGGTCACCGCCAACCCGGACGGTATGGAGCTGGTCTCGGGCTGGTACATGCGCCGCGCCGACGAAAAGCAGCGCAGCACCGGCGGCCTGCCCCGGCTCTATCAGAAGTACGTCGGGCACGACAACAACCGCGACCACTACATGAACGCGCAGCCCGAGTCGGAGAACATGAGCCGCGTGTTGTACCGGGAGTGGTACCCGCAGATCATGTACAACCACCATCAGACCGGCCCGGCGGGGACCGTGATCTTTGCCCCGCCATTCCGGGATCCCAACAACTATTTCTTCGATCCGCTGGTGGTGGATGGGTTGTCCCTGGTGGGCGCGGCCATGCACGCCCGTTTTTCCGCGGAGGGCAAGGGCGGCGTGGTCGAGCGTGACGGCGCGAGCTACCAGACCTGGTGGAACGGCGGCCTCCGCACCACGGCATACTTCCACAACATCGTCGGGATTCTGACCGAAGCGATCGGCAACCCCACGCCGATTTCCATTCCGCTGGTGCCCGACCGCCAGCTCGCCAGCGGCACGCTGCCGATGCCCATCGCCCCGCAGCCCTGGCCCTTCCGCCGCGCGATCGAGTACGAGATCACCGCGAATCGCGCCATCCTGGATCTCGCCTCGCGGTACCGGGAACCCTTCCTCTACAACATCTACGTGATGGGGCGCAACAGCATCGCCCGGGGGAACAAGGACAGCTGGACCACCACCCCGCGCGAGATCGATGCGCTCAAGGCCCAGGTGGCGAAGGACCGGCCGGCGCCGACCGCCGGAGGTCAGGGCGGATTCGGAGGAGGCGGCGGCGGAGCCGGTGGGGGTGGCGTTGACATCAAGTATATGGACATGCTCCGGCGGCCGGACGATCGCGATCCGCGGGGCTACATCCTGCCCTCGGATCAGCCGGACTTCCTCACGGCCACCAAGTTCGTCAACGCCCTCATGAAATCCGGCATCGGCGTGCACTCGGCCTCCGCCGCGTTCACGGTGGGAGGGAAGCAGTATCCGGCGAGCTCCTACGTTATCAAGATGGCGCAGGCCTTCCGGCCCCACGTGCTCGACATGTTCGAGCCGCAGGACTATCCCAACGACATCAGCTACCCGGGCGGTCCACCCAAAGCACCGTACGACAACGCCGGCTACACACTGGCCTACCAGATGGGCGTGAAGTTCGACCGGATTCTGGAGGACTTCGACGGACCGTTCCACAAGCTCGACGGGCCCATCGCGAAGCCATCGGTGGCGGTCACACTCCCATCGGCCAAAGGGTATCGCATCAGCCGCAGACAGAACGACGCCTTCCTCGCGGTGAACCGGCTCCTGGCGGCCAAGCAGGAGGTCCGCTCGCTGGAGCTGCGGCCGGTCGCGAGTGCGATGCCCTCAGGAAACGGTGATTTTTACGTCCCCGCAACCTCCGAGGCCACCCGCATCCTCCGACAGCTGACCGCCGACCAGGGCCTCCGGGTCGGGGCGATGGAGGTGCGCCCGACAACCGCCGGCAGCACCGCAGTGACCGCGGTACGGGTCGGCCTCTGGGATCAGTACGGCGGATCGATGCCCTCGGGCTGGGTGCGATTCATACTCGAACAGTTCGAGTTCCCCTTCGAAGTGGTCTATCCCCAGCGGCTCGATGCGGGCGGGCTCAAGAGCCAGTTCGACGTGCTGGTGTTTGTCGATGGCGGCATCCCCGGCTTGAGCTCCGGAGCCGGCCGGCCAGGCGGGGGTGGCGGCGGCGGCGGATTCGGTGGGGGCACGCCCACCGATCTTCCGGACAGCCTCAAGGCGACCACCGGCCGGGTCACCGCCGAGAAGACGATTCCGCAAATCAAGGCGTTCCTGGAGGCAGGCGGGCGGGTGGTGACCATCGGGAGCTCGATCGCGCTGGCCCAGCACCTCGGCTTGCCGGTGGAAGACCACTTGATCGAGCGCACTTCGCCGGGTCAGGTCCGCCCGATCCCGCGCGACAAGTTCTACGTCCCCGCCTCGTTGCTCGAGGTGTCGGTCGACAACAGCACAACTTCCGGGCTCGGCATGGAGAAGAATGCGATCGTCATGTTCGACGAGAGTCCGGTGATGCGGCTCGCGCCGGATGCCCAGCGGAACGGTATCAGGCCGGTGGCCTGGTTCGCGACGGCGTCACCGCTCCGGAGCGGCTGGGCGTGGGGGCAGACCTATCTCGAGGGCGGAATCGCGGCGGCGGAAGCCACTGTCGGCCAGGGCACGCTCTATCTGTTCGGTCCCGAGATCACGTTCCGGAGCCAGCCGCATGGGACGTTCAAGTTCCTCTTCAATTCGATATATGGACGGTAGGTGATGGTGTCAACGCACCGCTCCCTTGACGTACCGATCCATCCAGCTCGTCATCTCGAACAGCGTGTGCCCGATCGATTCCCCCGCCCGGTATCCGTGCGCCTCGGCGGGCAGCATCACCAGCCCGGCCTTGGTGCCGATCCCCTTGAGCGCGGCGTAGATCCGCTCCGACTGGAGCGGGAAGGTGCCGGTGTTGTCGTCGGCCATGCCATGGATCATGAGCAACGGCTCCTTGATCTTGTCGGCATAATGGAACGGCGACATCCGGCTGTACAGCTGTGTCTCCCAGTAGCTCCGGTCCTCGTTCTGGAAGCCGAACGGCGTGAGTGAACGGTTGTACGCACCGCTGCGCGCGATGCCGGCGCGGAACAGATCGGAATGCGCGAGCAGATTGGCCGTCATGAACGCGCCGTAGGAGTGCCCGCCCACGCCGATCCGCTTGGGATCGGCCACGCCGAGCGCCACCACCTTGTCAACAGCGGCCTGCGCGCTCGCGACCAGCTGCTCGATGTAAGTGTCGTTCGGCTCCTTGTCCCCTTCCCCGACGATCGGCATGGTCGGACCGTCCAGCACACCGTACCCCTGCAACAGCAGGAAGAGGTGTGAAGCGCCCGAGGGCCGGGTGAAGCGATGGGGTGAGCCGACCATCTGGGACGCGGCTTGGGCGCTGCGGAATTCCTGGGGATAGGCCCAGAGGAGGAAGGGCAGCGGACCCTTGCTCTTGTCGTAGCCGGGGGGCAGATACAGCGTCGCGGAGAGCTTGACGCCGTCGGCGCGAGTATAGCTGATCTGCTGCTTGCTCACCGCGGCGAATTCCGGCGCGTTATCCTGGAACCGAGTGAGCTGGGTCAGCTGCTGGGCGCCCTTCTTCTTGAGGTAGCGCGCGAAGTGGTTGGGCGGCTCGGTGACCGATTCGCGCCGGGTGATCAGCCGGCCCAGGTCCGGATCCACAACGCCGACGACCTCCTCGTAGTACGGTGCCGCGGACCGGAAGAGGCGGAGCTTCCGCCCGGTGGCCAGCTCCAAACGGTCGAGAAACGGCCGGTCACCCTCCGCCGAGGCGCCCTCGCCCGTCAGAAAAACGAACTTCCCGTCCTTCGAGGTCATCAGTACCGGCATGTTCCCGATACCCGGGCGGGTGACGAACCGTCCCGGATCCGAGTACCGGTCTTCGGAAGAGCGCTCGAAGAGGACTCGGGACCTGGAGCCGGGCCGCGATGGATTCACGATCCAGGTCCGCGCGAGGCGGGTCTTGCTCCAGCCCTCGCTCAGCACCGCCAGGTTTGCGCGTCCCCACACAATGCCGCGGGCGCGAAATTCCAGGTCGGCCAGCGTCACCGGCGCTGCGCTGAACGGCGCGTCGAGCATGAGGACACGGTCCCGGACCTTCGACACCGTCGCGGGATTCCCGCCATCCCGAGCCTCAACCCATACCAGCGTCGCCGGCGCATCGTTGCGCCAGGCGATGGAGCGCGGGCCCGCGCCCACCGCATCGGCGGAGCGCGGGATGCTGTCCTGCAGACCACGGTCGGAGACCACCTTCACAACATTCCCCGACATGTCCCAGACTTCGGACCGCATCGGGAAACGGCTCGCGGGCACCAGGTACGAATAGGGACGGTGCAGGGTCTGAACCAGGAGGAACCTCCCATCCGGGGAGATCTGGAAGTCCTGGTGAAGTCCCGGCCCCCCGATGGGCCGATCGGTCCCGGTGAGCGGGAGGAGGACCAGCTGATTCGTGAAGTAGTGCTCGAAGAGAGCTTCATCCTCAGCGCTCTTGAGCAGGTCCTGGTACGTGGGGTTGGGTGCCGCCCCACCGCCCGATTCCTGCACCGCCGGGCCGATTGGAGCCGGCTGACTCGGGGGCGTGCCGGTGCGGTTCGAGGGAATCCGATAGCAGATCAGTCCGGAGCCGGACGGGAGCCACTGGCAGGGGTTCCCGAAGGCGCCGTTCAGGACCGGGCCGGAGAGCATCCGGGTCTCTCCGCTGGCGGCATTGGCCACCCATAGCGACACGCCGCCGTCCTGGAGCAGGGTGTAGGCCACCCGCTGACCACCGGGCGCCCACATCGCGCTGGAGATCTCGGCTTTCCACGGAATGATCAGGCGCCTGGTCTCGCCTCGGACGATCGGCTGCACGATCATGGCGCTATAGCTCTGTCCCCGGGATTGAGCATTGGTGCGGGGATTGATCCGGTCCCCCGCGAGCCGGAGCTCGGAAGCGGTAACCTCCGAGATCGGGGCAAGCACCGGCCGCTCCAGCATCAGGAACTTGGTTCGATCGGGACTCAAGATGACGATCGGCGTCGGCGCAGCATTGAGGATCCGGACAATGGCCGGGCTGGGGTCCCGGTATTTCTCCTGGGCGCCGATTTCGAGGGGAGATGCAAGAATCAGCAGGACGAGACTGCCGGATCGGGCGAGCCGATTGGTCATGGCGGACCTCTATCTGGAATGGGGATGCCGCGAGCCGACTCAGAAGGTATACGCGGGGACCCCTCCGGACGCAAAGAGGCCCCCGGATCACGGGGGCCTCAAGTCATCCTGCCGCACAGCGGGCCTGCCTCAGCCGGCGGCCAGATCGACCGATGGATCCAGCGGCGCAAGCTCGGCGTCGTCGTCGTAGCCGCCCGCGTCCATCAACCGTGCTGCCAGCAGCGGCAACGCCGCCGGAAGCATCAAGTCGGGGTCGATGCGCATGAGTTGCGCGACCCAAGTCGCCGTTTCCTTGGCCTGGTGCAGGTGCTGCAAAACTGGGTCGAGCATTCTGAACCGCCTTTCGGTGCCCCCAACTTGGCGGGGTCCCGTCACGTCATGACAATTATCAGGCAAAAACGGGTCCAACTGTTTCGTACCATTCGCGTGACCCCGCCCCGCGACCGCCGTCTGAGGTCCGATCATTCAGCGAATCAAGAGGTTAGGCCTATCCGCCTCACCGGCGACAGGGCCGGTTCGTTCAAGGACTCTTGAGTTGGATCGGAGCAGCGCCGCGGTAGGAATTACGCAACAGAGGGACACTCCAACCGTGTCATTTCGTCAGCGGGCCACAACCCTTGCAGTGCCCGCCCCTACGTCTCCGAGTTCTCCGGGTTTCACCGCTCACGTTACCACATTCGTGCAGGAGACGATTCACCCCCCTCGCGCGAGCACGCTGACCTTCACCGAACCACGACGCCGCCCTTCATCACGAAGCGCACTCGGCTGAGTGCGCCGATGTCGGTCAGGGGGTCGCCGGGCACGGCGATGACGTCGGCCAGCGTCCCAGGGGCCAGAGATCCGATCCGCCCACCCCAGCCGATCATCCGGGCGGCTCGTGAGGTGGCCGAGCGAATGGCCTCGAGGGGACTCATCCCCAGCCGGAGCATGGCGGGGAATTCGACAGCATTGGTTCCATGGGGGATCACACCGGCATCGGTGCCGAAGACGATCGGTACGCCGGACGCCACCGCAACAGTCATCCTGGCGCGCAGGGCTGCCAGCGCGGCCGAGTCGGCTTGGGTCTCGAGAGAAACCAGCGTGGGCACCAGGTAGATCCCACGGGAGCGCATGAGGCCGGCCGTGGCAGAATCCAGGAATCCGGAATGGACGATGCCGGCAACCCCGGCCTCGACCGCGGCGCGCACGCCGTCTCGCCCGATGGCGTGGGCTACCACGGGACGGCCCAATCGACGCGCCTCGGCGACGATGGCTCCGATCTCCGCGCCGGATAGCTCGACCGCGTCGGGTGTCGTGAATCCGTTACTGACCCAGGAGGTGACGCAGATCTTGATGAGGTCAGCGCCGCGCACGACGTCCTCGCGCACCCGCTCGACCATCGCCGACTCGCCGCGCACGCCGAGCCCGTTGAACTCGCAGGTACCACCGGCAACCCCGAGCCATCGACCGGCCGAGATGACCCGGGGTCCGATGCGCCGCCCAGTATCTATCGAATCCCGAAGGCGGAGGTTTCCGTCGCTCAGC
Source organism: Gemmatimonadales bacterium (assembly GCA_045403135.1). Classification (GTDB taxonomy): domain Bacteria; phylum Gemmatimonadota; class Gemmatimonadetes; order Gemmatimonadales; family GWC2-71-9; genus JABFSM01. The sequence continues at coordinate 8,070 of JAXIPC010000190.1, forward strand.
GCGCCAAGGTCCTGTACCGTCGTGAATCCGGCTCGCAGGGTCGCCTCGGCGTTGGCGCGCGGAGGCCCGGCCAGGGTCAGATGGACGTGGGCGTCGATCAGCCCTGGCAGCAGCGTGACCTGGCCGAGATCGAGGCGCCGGGCACCGGCGGGGACTCGGATCCCAGCGCGGGGCCCCGACGCCACGATGCGCTCCCCTTCGATCAGAAGCCCGGCGTCATGCACCAGCGCACCACGCTCCACATCGAGGAGGCGAGCCGCGGTGATGAGCGTTGGAGGGTTGTGAGGGGCCAAGCGGGCCAGATCCCCGAGGAGCGCCCCGACCGCTACCGGGCGGCCGAGGAAATCCTGCACCACGCTGCGGGACGGTCGCTCTAGTCCGAATCGGTAAAGCCGTTGAGATACCCAGGGGTACCAGCCGGGGTCTCCCGTGGTGAAGGCTCCCCGCCGGGCAACCAGTCGCGACCGGATGTCCGCGATCAGGATGGCACCGAAAGCGTAGTTCATCATGTACCCCGGGCTGTTCACCAGCTGGCCTCGCATGGCCCACCAGCTCCACTCCGGGTGGGGTCTGATGCGGAGATAGCGGCTGGTGATGTCGGTCCAGATCCGGTTCGGACTCGTATCGGGATTCTGGTGCGCCCTGATTTCGAACAGTGACCATGCCACATCCATCACAATGCCGGCGTACTTGGCGCGAAGGGAGGCGTCCAGCGGGGCGGCGGCGCCAAGGAACCGGCGTTGCCACGCGGGCTCGTACATCTCGAAGGCCGCCAGGTCGGCAATAGCTTCGGTGAAGGTGTCGCTGTCGGGCCAGTCGGTGAACGCGCCCCGCGTGCGAATCGCCGCGATGTGCACCGCGTGGCCGACTTCGTGGAGCAGCTCGCCGAGATTGTCGATGCCGCCCACACGATACGACGTGAAGATCCAGGGCTCGATCGGGCGGCGACCTCCGAAATCGGTGAACGAGACCGGATACTTCCCCGGCCGGGGCACCAGGTCGTAATGCACCCGCAGGCGCAGGGGGTCCGCGCCCAGCGCCCGGTAGAAGCGATTGGCGATCGGCTGGAGCGATTCCAGGGGCACGCGGGCTCCGAGCAACCGGCTCGCCGAGCCGGTCAGGTGGTAGAAGTCCCAGGGCTCGAGCAGGGTGTCGGGCATGCCGGCCCGCCACGTCTCGAGCACCAATACCAGCCAGCGCTCCAGGGTGTCGGGGTGTACCCCGAGAGAACGTGCCCGCTCGGCCATGGGAGTGGGGCCGGTTCCCCAGCCGTTGCGGCGAAGTTTCACCATGGCGCGATAGGGGCTGCCTCCGCCGTCGTCACCATTGACGCTTTGCCACACCGGCTCGAGCGCCAGGAACAGTCGGCGGCGGCGCTCGACGTCATCGGTGCGCCCCATCAATCCCAGAATCGTGAGTCGGTCAAGGGTGTCGGGGCCGACGATGATGCGCCGGGCGGCGTTTCCGTAGCAGGTGAAAGTGCGGTCGGTGAGGCGAGCCAGCGGATCGCCCCGCAATGCGGCAGGAAGTGGCTCGCGGCAGTCCTCGGGTTCCTGGACAGCCACGTCTCCAGGGTCGGACTCCGGGCTAATCAACTCGAGCCCGCTCCGGATCGCCGACAGTGCGGCCGAGTCGGCGGGATTCAGTCGGGTCTGCTCCGCCGCAACCGCAAGTCGTTGCACCCGCGCCCGCGATCGTTCCACCCGAGCGACGAGGGAATCGAGCCGGATACCGCGGGGCGAAACGGTCGCCCCCAGGTTTCGGACTGTGCCCAGCTGATCGCGAAGATCCCGGAGCTCGAGCCAGGCGGCCTCCAGCCGAGCCAGAGGGGGTCCTCCCCGCGGCGGCTGGGCCCGGGCGGGTGCCGCGGCGGCAAGGGTGAGGAGGGCCGCAACGAGCAACGCCATGAGCTTGCGGAGCGTAGCTTGGTCATCCACTACCGCTAGCGGAGGACACCGGATATGCCGCTGCATTGCGCTGCCAATCCTCAGATGTACCATTCCAGCAAGCCGCCTTCCCGGTCGGTCAGAATCGGGCTAATCTACGGTAGACATTCTCCCCAAGAGCATACCATGCGCCCAACCAGCATATTCGTCGCCGGCCTGGCCGGCTTGCTTGCCGTCGAGACACTGTCTGCGCAACAAGACCCGCCCCCAGTTCCGGTCAAGGAATGGACCGTTCCCTGGGCCAAGACTCGCCCGCGGGACCCTGCCGTGGCACCGGACGGCAAGATCTGGTTCGTGGGCCAGCAGGGCAACTATCTGGCCCGGCTCGATCCCGCCACCGGCGAGTTCAAGCAGTTCGCCATCGACTCGGGGACCTACCCCCACAACGTGATCGTGGATGCCCGGGGCCGGCCCTGGTACGCCGGCAACAAAAAGGGCATGATCGGCCGGATGGACCCGGCCACCGGTGCGATCACCCGGTTCCCGATGCCCGATACGACCGCCAAGGATCCCCACACCCTGATCTTCGACCGCAATGGCGACATCTGGTTCACCCTGCAGCAGAGCAATTTCGTGGGTCGGCTGACGACCGCCACGGGAAAAATCGAGTTGATCAAGATGACCACGGCGCGTTCCCGACCCTACGGGATCGTGCTGGATGCGGCGGGCCGGCCCTGGTTCGACCTGTTCGGAACCAACAAGATCGGCACCGTCGATCCCAAGACACTGGCGCTCAAGGAATACCCCTTGCCAGATGCCCGGGCGAGGCCCCGCCGGATTGCGCTGACCAGCGACGGGGGCGTCTGGTATGTAGACTACTCCCGCGGATTCCTGGGCCGCCTCGACCCGGCCACCGGCGATGTAAAGGAATGGGCCAATCCCGGGGGAGCCGGCTCGCTGCCGTACGCCATGACCTCGGACGATTCAGACCGTCTCTGGTTTGTGGAGACGGGGGTACAGCCGAACCGGCTGGTGGGTTTCGATTCCAAGACTGAAAAGTTCATCAGCGTCACCCCTATCCCCAGCGGCGGGGGAACCGTGCGGTACATGGTGTACGATCCGAAGACCCGGATGATCTGGTTCGGCTCGGACAACGACACGATCGGCAGGGCGCAGGTGCCTGCCCGTCCCAACACCACCTGAGGGGTCATGCAGTCCAAGGCGGCAACGGTAGCGGAGTACCTCAAGCAACAGCCGGAAGCGCGACGCCAGGCGCTCGGCACAATTCGCCGGATGATCCGAAAGGCAGCACCCGGCGCCAAGGAAGCGATGGGGGTCGGGATGGCGACGTACTCCTGGCGGAAGTCGATGCTGTTTGCCCTGGCCGCCCAGAAGAAGTACCTCGCGCTCTACGTCAGTGATACGCCGCTCGTCGCCAAGCACCGCGCCCGCCTGGGCGCGGTGGACTGCGGCAAGAGCTGCATCCGCTTCAAGAGCCTCGACGATCTGGATCTGGAAGGGGTCGAGGCGCTTCTGGCCGAGGCGGCGGGGAAGCGCTAGCCCATGGCAGAGCCGCACGAAAGCGACAATCGGCGCAGCCGCTCCCAGGACGGCATTGTGGTCGTCGTCCGCGACCACCTGCAGAATCTGCTCGGGCAGACCAAAACGGCGTTTCCCTGCCGGTTTGCCTGCCTGATCCATCCGCGGCGCCGGGCCGGTGAGCACGGATTCGGGGTGATCACCGCCTCGGGGGAGAGCCTTCCCCTGACCGTGACGCTGCTGGAAAGCCTCCGGCGGATGCCGACGCTGCTGGAGGGCACCGATCCCGTGGTCCTGGGCGCGGCCGACGAGGAAGACGCGCTGGTCCCGGGGAACTCCCAGGACGAATGGCAGGAGCCGCTGCCGGTCAACCGCATCATGCTCTGGCACGGCGTCGACGCGGGGACCGCCGGCAACGCCCTCAAGAACCGCACCGGGATCATGCTCACCCCTAAGGCCGCCGGACCGCAGCTGACATTGCTCTGCGCCGAGCGGCCGGTGGGGTGGCCTCCGTGAGGATTGGGGTCGTCTTCGACACACCCTACGCGCGCTACACCCCGGACGATCATCACCGGCAGATGGAAAAGGAGCTCGGCGGCGACTCGCCGAACGAGCCCGATATGGAGTATCAGGTCGGCCGGGCGCTCGAGGAGAATGGGCACGAAGTCCTGCTGGTGGGGGTTCACGACGACCCCCGCGAAGTGCTCGACCGCTGCGCCGAGTGGAAGCCCGACCTGGTAGTAAACTGCGCCGAGTCGTTCCGCGGCGAGAGCCGGCTGGACCACCTCTTCCCTGCGCTTCTGGAGGCCGGCGGCTATCACTACACCGGGTCCCCTCCGCTCGCCCTCCAGGTCAGCCGCGACAAGGAGATCAGCAAGAAGATCCTCGCGTTCCACGGCATCAAGGTGCCGGGCTTCATCGCCTATCGCACCAACGAAGAAGTCAACGACCCGCCCAGCCTCCGCTTTCCGCTGATCGTCAAGCCCAACTCGGCCGATGCCTCCGAGGGTATCGCGCAGGCGTCCGTGGTCGAGGACCTGGAGGCCCTGAAGGAGCGGGTCGCGTTCGTGCACCAGCGCTTCGAGCAGCCGGCCATCGTGGAGGAGTTCATCGTGGGGCGGGAGCTGTACGTCAGCCTGATCGGCAATGACGAGCGGCTCGAGCCGCTGCCCCTCACCGAGCTGGTCTTCGACAAGGAGAAGAACGCCCCCGAGGAGCGATTCGCCACCCAGTCGGCCAAGTGGGACGAGGCATACCGGCGGCGGAAGGGCGTGCGCAACGTCTTTGCTCGGCCGGTGTCTGCCGCCGCGCGGGAGCGGATCGACGCGATCTGCCGGACCGCCTTCCACAGCCTCTGGCTCCGTGACTACGCCCGCATCGATCTCCGGCTCACCGAGGACGATGAAGTCTGGATGCTCGAGGCCAACGCCAATCCGTTCATCAGCCGGGGACACGAGATCGCCAACGCGGCCGAGAAGGCCGGCATGGCGTACCCCGCGTTCATCCAGCGAATCGTGGATGAGGCGATGGCCCGCCGTGCCATCGCGTAGGCCGCGGCGGATCGCCGCGCCGAGCGACGATCCGCGGTGTCTCTGCGGCTACCCGGTCCGTCGCTGGTGGAGATTCTGCCCCGACTGCAGCCGGCCGCAGCGCTGGCGCGACGTCACCGGACAAGCCGGGGCGGAGTGCCCGTCCTGCCGCTGGGCCGTCTCGCCCAAGTTTTCCTTCTGTCCCTGGTGCCAGTACGACCTCGCGGACGAGGGGACGTTCAGCGAGGAGCCGCTCAAAGCACCCAAAGGCTTCCGGATGGACGCCCGGTGCGACTGGCGCTGCGGCGGCGGGGTGCAATACCCGATGCCCTACTGCCCGTGGTGCAGCAAGGAGCAGAGCTGGAACGAGGACGGCAAGTTCGAGGGCGACTGCCCCCGCTGCGCCCGGGGCGCGGACGACTGGATGGACACCTGCCCCTGGTGCGGGAAGGATGCGACCGGGCAGGACCTCATCCGGAAGGCGCTCCATCAGGTCCGCGCGCTGCTCAAGGAGGCCAAGATCGCCGATTGGGGCTCCCGGGTCCTGCTCCGACCCGGGGTGTCGGGAGTGGATCCCAAATACCCCAAAGTCGTGGAGATCGAGCAGCGCTACGTGGTCGGCGCGCGGCGGCGCGACGAAATCCCCTGGCAAATGCTGGTCGGCCTGATGAGCCACGAGCTGGGGCACAGCTTCCTCTATCACCACTGGCACTGGACCCGGACCCCCGTGTTCCGGAAAACGTTCGGCGAAGTCGCCAAGGCGTACCGGGTGGTGGACGATGCCTGGGTGGATTTTCAGCGACGCCGGGTCGCGATCGCTCCGGTGAATCATGTGAGCGGGTACGCCACGCGCCACCCCCAGGAGGATTTCGCGGAAACGTTCCGGTTCTACGTAACCCGGCGCGGCCGGCTCCGGGAATTGTTCGCGGAGTTCGGGCGAAAACGGAAAGGCGTCACGGTCTACGAAAAATTCCTGGTCCTGCACGAGTACCTGCGGGTCCTGCGGGGGCGATGAACCCGGACTGTGCATCCTGGACCGGATTGGGCAGTCTCCTGTGCAGCAGCGACCCGGCAGGCTTGGGCTGCCGCAGCATTCCTTCAGGAGAGGCACCATGACCGACAACAAACTGGCGACCGATGAAGCCCGTCGGGCCGCGCAGCATGAAGTGTCGGGCACCGAGCGCGAGGTCGCCCGAGCCCGCGGGGCGGCGCGGGTCTCCCAGTTCATCGACTACACCGGCGTACTCCGAATCGCCGCGCATCGCAAGACCGAGATCTGAGTTGGCTCGGAGACGCCTGGCGCTCATTGCTCTGGGTGCGGCGTGCGGCGGGGGCGGGCCCGAACCGCTCCCGCCGCCGTCCGCGGCTGCGCTCGTGATGCTGGACACCACGCGTGTGGTGCAGGCCGAGATGCGCAACGTCGGGTTCCAGGTCGACAGCGGAGTCGTCCTCGAAATCAGCCGGCTGCGCGGCGCCCTCATCCCCACATCGGATACCGCGCCACCCGCATTCGGCGACCCAGGGTCGTTCACCCTGTCCATCTCCACCGCCGCGATCGCCATCGACACGGCGAGCCTGGGCCATCTCCTCACTCGCCACGTGTTCAACTACAAAGGCTCCCCGCTGGGACACCTGCGCGTGAGCATCGAGGGCGACACGTTGATCCAGAAGGGGGTCCTCAAGAAGGGGATTCACCTGCCCTTCACGGTGCGCTCCCAGGCCAGCCTCACCGACGAGGGATGGATCCGGCTGCATCCCACCTCGATCAAGGTGCTGGGTGTTGGCACTCGACACCTGATGCGCTTCTTCGGGCTGAGCCTCGAAGAGCTGGCCAGGGTGGCCCCGGGGCGCGGCGTGCGAATCGACGGGAACGACTTTCTGCTCGATGCGGCCGCGCTGCTGCCGCCGCCGCGGGCCAAGGGCCGGCTGACGGCACTGTCGGTACGGAACGGGCGGATCTACCAGGTCTTCGGCAGCGCGGCTGCCGCCGACTCGAATCGGCTCAGCCGGCCGGACACGTCGGTGGCCAACTACATGTATTTCCGGAAGGGCACGCTGCGGTTCGGCAAGCTCACCATGGCGGATGCGGATATGCTGATCCTCGATCAGGATCCTGCCGATCGCTTCGACTTCTTTCTACCCCGATATATGGAGCAGCTGGTCGCGGGCCACCATGTCACGACAAAAGCGGATGGGCTGATCGTGACCATGCCCGACCGCGGGGATCTGGCTGCGCGGACCGGGGCGATGCGGCGGCATTGACCATCCGGGAAAACTACCATCCACCGCTTGCCCAGATGACACGGATTTGAACCCTTGCGGACATACGTTCCTGAGTTGTTCCTGCGATGCGTTTCATCCGTGTAATCTGGGTAATCTGTGGACAGCAACCCCGAAGCTACGTCGCGCCGCGGAGCCGCCGGGACGCCCAGCCCAGCAACAACAAACTCACCAGTATCCCGAACAGGACACCATCGGAGATTCGCGGCGTGTTAGATACTAGCCCAACTGCCGCGGAGGGTGGCCCGAGTCGATCCACCAGGTGCGCGAACGGCGCCTCATCCACGCTCGCCGTGGAGCGTTGTCGCTGATTTCGGCCCACATATGCCACCGCGCCGACGAGATCGGCCCACCAGGTTCGGTGGGCCTCGGCCGCATCGCCGCCTCCCGCCATTCTCCAGCGCCAGGTGTCCTGATATCCCACGATCAGCAGGCGTCCACGCTCGATGCGCCGCGCGGCGAGAGCCGTCCCCCCGGACTGCCGTTCCAGCGCCACCTGACCCGGCACGCCGGCGATCGGCACCAGACCCAGCGATCGTCGGGGCTCGAGTCCCGTGGTGTCGAATGGCTGGCCCGCGGAAAGCATAGACGGCAGCAGGGCGGTACCCAGCCCGCGGAGCGCAGGCGCACGCGTCGCGGACGCGGTAAGGATCGCCCCTCCGCCGGAACGGATGTAGGCCGGGACGGTAGTGAGACTTCCCGGCGGGGCCGAGTCGAGCACGATGACCGCGGCGAAGCGCGATGTGTCGAGCGACTGGGCGACACCCTGGAGCACTGTCCCCCTGGGAGAAAGCCCGAGCCGGGCCTCGACTCTCCAGCCGCGCTCCTCGAGCGCGGCCATCACGAACTTGCTTTCCCATCCCACCTGACCCAACAAGAGAATCCGGCCGAGGAGCAGCGAGTCGGCCACGGTCGCTCTCGCCGCGAGCGGCCCGGCCCGGGCGCTGATCCATGCGGGCCCGGACCGGGCAAGGAACGTGGCTCCGCCGCGGGCCGCGGCGACCGAGTCGAGTGAGCCGAGGCTATCCGAGAGCGTGACAGTCACTCCGGCATCCGCAGCCGCAAGCACCCGGGTGCCTCCTTGGGGATCCGCCACGGGCTCGGCCACCGCCGCCACCGGCGCGGCGCGGCCCGCGTCCCAGCGCACCGGGATGCCGGTACGAACCAGGGCGGCCACCCAATCGAGCGCGGCCGGCGTCAGATCTCCGTCGATGGTGAGGTGAACCCGCTCGGGGCGAACCACCGTACTCCAACGCGAGAGCGAGGCCGGTAGCGCCCCAACGTCGGCGAATTCGGCGGGTCCGGCTCCGGGGCCGCGTAGGGAGCCCAGGAGCAGCCACGCCAGAATCCCGAGGGTCAGCCCATGCGCCGCGCCCTCGAGCAACCGGCGCACAGCGCTGCGGCCCGGCTCAGCGAGTGAGCGCATAGACCACGATGTTCACCCCGAAGCGGGAGGGATCCTTCTCGAGGAATCGCTTGCTGTCGGGGTGCATAGACCACTCGGAACTGTAGTCCTTGTTGCTGTACAGCACATCGATGCGTTCGCCGCGCATGATGCCGAGGAGATGCTCGTGGACCAGGTTGTCGCCCCAGCCGTTGAGCTCGTGCGAGGTGGCGGGAGGGCCGTCTTCATACCTGAAGAACGAACGGTAGAGCGCGTGATCGTTGGGCACCGGCCGGAGCGGGCCGAACAGACGGGTGAGCTCCTCGGTCGCGGTCTTGTGAAAGATTCCGTCCACGTCGTGGTTGTGGTCGTCCATGAAGACGAATCCGCCCCGCTCGACGAAGCGGGACAGGTTCCGTCGCTCCCCGGCGGTAAAGCGCACCGGTAGATGGCCGGTGAGGTACACGAACGGAAACTCGAGCAGCTCGGCCGATTCGAGGGCGATGTTGACGCCCGCGGGAGCCAGGTCGAGCCTGGTGAACCGGGCGAGGGAGTCGATGACGATCGCCGCCACCATCTGGCCGCTTTCCCAGTCGCCTGAGGCGTACATCCCGGTGGCGAAGGTGAACGGCTTCACGGCGCGCCCCGCCACGCCGGCACGCCCGGCACCGTCTCGGTGGCTCGAAGGAGCAGGCGGCGAGCGGCGCGGAGCTGCGGGAGCGGCTCCCGTCCGGCCCGGACGTCGGCGATGGCTTTGCCGAGCGGAACCGCGACGTCCGCTGCCAGGGTCAGCGCGTCGATCCGGATCAGGACCAGCGAGTCGAGGATCCCGCCGGTGCCCCGCGAGAGCAGCCCCATGACGCCATCGAGCCGCGCGCGCAGCATCTTCCGGGAGTCTTCCATCTCCGGCCGCGGCTCCCGCGCCTCGACGGTAGGCCGGTCGGTCCCTTTGAGCCGCACCTTGTCGAGATCCACCACCAGCTTGGGAAAGAGGCCTCTCAGGTAGAGCCGGTTGGAGCTCCGCACCCGTTCCAGGGCCCTGAGCGCGCGGTACATGTGGGGCAGCGCGACCCCGACCCGGAACGCGCCCAGCTCGCGCCGCGCCGGTTTCATGGCCGCAACCGCCTCGGAAAGAGTCAGGGAGGACTCGGTGTGACCGGTAAACCCGGCGTCGGTGGCCGTGGTCAACTCCTCGATGATGGCTTCGACCCGCTCGCGCAACTGGCCTTGCTGCTTGCCCAGGAGATCGGAGCTGTCTCGGTAGGCCTGCTCGGTGATCCTCCTCCGCCGCACCTGCAACGTCTCGGCGCGCATGATCAGCATCCGCTGACTCAGCATCGTGGTATCCAGCTCGGCGACCGCCGCGGAGACGACCTGCACCGTGTCCGGCACCCGCGGGTCTGCGATCCGGATGGTCCGGGTGTCCGAGGCACCCACTCCCGGGCCGGACACGTCGTTCAGGTCCCTGGCCGTAACCCGCACATGGAGCACGTCTCCGGGCGAAAGCCTCAGGGTATCAAGCAGGATTGTGGACCGCAGCGACACCATACGGGCGCCGCGCGGGGCCGCGCTGCCGAGGGTCCACCCTCGAATGTCGAATCGCTCTCCCGATCCGGTGGTACGAAGAAGCTCGAACTCGGCCTGAGCGAGGCCGAAATCGTCGCGCGCCCCACCGGCCAGCACGAGGCGTCCTTGTGGCAGCGCGTAAGTCGTGTCCCGGGACGGCGCGGTGAGGGAGACCACGGGCGGCCGGTCCGCCACCGGCTCCAGCGTCAGGAGGCGGACGTGGCTCCGGTCCAGGAGCCGGAGGGCAACCGGCTTCTCCGGCATGGACAACGAGACGCTCCACGTGTCCCCGGCCGCAACGAGCGACATCGCGGCCTCGCCGAGACGGGCTCCCATGCTGTCCAGGCCGCCGCGGGACGCACCGCGTCCCCGGATCTCCAGCCTGCTGCCGATCAACCCGGTGACCGCGGTCGGGTCCACGAGCTCCTGGAGCTGCTGCCGGGCATAGGACGGTGGTGCGACCCGCACGACGATGGGCGCGAGCCGGCTCGCCGACGGGCTCGCGGGCCGGGCTTCGAGGAGCAGATCTCCGGGGCGGGGGCCCAGGACTCTCCGGGCTTCGATCGGTGCGAACGCGAGCAGGCCGAGAAGCCCGCCGAGAGTCGCGATCGGGAGACCGATCGCGCGCAGGACAGGCCCCCGCAGCGCGCTCTCCGGTGCCGCGCGCTCTACCGCGCGCTCGAGGCGCGCTGAAGCCGGCCCGCTGGCACTCAGCGCTGTGACCAGCGCGTATTCGAGCGCCGGCACGCGCTCCTCCAGGTACAGCGCCACCCGCTCCAGACTGAACACATGGCGCCCGCGGACCAGGCAAACCACCAAGGTGGCGATTCCAGCCCCGAGAGATATCGGCAGGAAAGCGCGTCGAAGCATCAGCGGGATGGGCAGGACCACATGCACGGCCGCTACCAGCAGGGGAGCGGCGAGCGCAACGGTCACTGCCCAGGCTGTTGCGGACGACAGGAGAGCGGCCACCAGCACCCTGCGCGACCCCAGTACCCGCGCAAGGCTGCTCATGCCTCGGCCAGCCTTCTAGGCCGCCGACGCAGCAATAGCTCGCCCAGCCCCAGAAGGAGCGCGGCACCCAACAGCCACGGAGTCATCGGCGAGTGGACCGCAAGCGGCCGCGGGAGGGCGAGTCCCGCCACGCGCAGGTCCGAAGCTCCGGCCAACGCGGCAAGCCGGGTGGAACCGAGCGGCGGGGAGAAGGGAGGCCGGCCGCAGGGACCGGTGAGGCGCGCGGCCAGGCGCTGGAATCGCGGGTCGAGCACCAAGTCGCCCACGGAGGGCACCGGGATCGCCACCGAACGGATGCAGCCGGCGCCGTGCGAGGCTTCCGTCGCGGCGGGTGCCCCGTCGACCCAGCGGGCGACGATTCGCGACCCGGGTGGAGCCGGAAGCGGGCCGGGGCGCTCGAACGGCGCCACCACGACGATTTCATCGGCAACCACCGCACCGCTGCTGTCACCCGCTCCGGTTCCATTCGAGCTCAGCGCATCGGGCCAGAGCACCAGGGTGCGCCCCTCCGAGGAGGCCCACACCGAATCGCCCGGGAGCACGGTCCCGCGAACGATTCGCACGTCGGCCCGTTCCGCCCCGCCCATCGGCGGCAATGCCCAGCGGAGCGGATCCTCGGTGCTGCTTTCAAGCACCACGGTGGGTGTGGCCGCCGAGTCGCGGGCGCCTGCCACGCGGACCAGCCGGATCGCTCCCGGCCAGAGGGCGCGGATGGAATCCGTGGCCTGATCCACCTCCTCCGCCAGAAAAGGGGATACGAGCACCAGCTCCAGGGAATCCGCCTGATCCCGGAGCGACACGGCGGCGCGGAGCGCCGAGACCAGCGCCGCCGACAGATTCCCCTTCGCTGCCAGACGCTGGATCCCGGCCAGGGAGTCCGATACGGCCCGGCTCGGCGCCGAGTCGAACAGCACCAGGGCATCACCCCCGACGAGGAACCCGCGAGCACTGTCGGCCGCTTCCGCGGTGCTCGCCACCGCGCGAGAGCGGTCGACCACGACGATCCGGGCCAGCGGCCGGCGAGTGGGCGCGGGGATCGGCTGCGCGAGCGCGGCGCCGGCGCACAGCACGAGGCCGGCTCGGCAGAGCAGCAACAGGAGATCGCTCGGCTTGAAGGCGCGGGAGCGAGCCCGGACCGGCCGGTCCGGCGCGAAACGCGCCGTGGGCAGCGGAACGGTCGCGGGCTCCCGGGTCGAAATGAAGTGTATCGCGACCACGAGCGCGGCGATCCCGGCCGCGGCCACCAGATAAGCTGGTGCGAGAAAGGTCATGACGCGATGGCCGCCAGCGGGGCCACGACCCGCCGCACCACCCGCTCCGGGGATTCGGCGGTGTTGGCCAGCAGGTAGCTCACTCCCGCGGCGCGCCAGCGGGCCGCGAGCCGCGCACGCCAGGCCGTGAACGCCGCGTGGTATTCCGGCAGCGCGGCGGCATCGAGCGGCCGCTTAAAGGCGGAGTCCTCCGGATCGTTTACCACATCTCCCAGCCCGCGAGGGTCGAGCTCCTCGGCCGCCACCACGTGCACCGCGTAGACCGAGCATCCGCCGGCTACCAGCTCACGGGCGCCCTCGAGCAGCGCCTCCGCGTCACCGAGGAAGTCGCTCACGATGGCCACGCGACGGCTGCCCTTCTGGGTGCTGAGCACCGGCGCCAGCGCCTGGGATCCACCCGGGACGGTCTCCAGCAGGAGCCGCAGCACATTCGCCACCGTTCCGCGGCGGGTCCGCGGCGGGAGCGCGCGAATCCCGCCACCGCCCACGATGGCGACCCCGGCGGGATCGCCGTCGCCATGGGCGATGGCGGCCAGACCCAGGGCCACCGACGCCGCGAGCTCCCACTTGGCAAAGCTCTCGGCCGGAAATGCCATCGACGCGCTCGCGTCGACCAGCACCATCGTGCGCAGACTGGAATCGTCGTGGGCGAGCCGGATGGCCACTCGTTCGGTCCGGCCGAACAACTTCCAGTCAATTTTGGAGGGGTCGTCGCCCTGCTGGTACGGGCGGTATTCCATGAATTCGGGGGAGGACCCCACTCGCCTGGAACGATGCGAGCCCTGGATCGCCCCGCCGACCACGCGGGGGGCGGGCCAGTGCACCCCGCGGATCGAGTCGAGCAGGGCGCCGCTGCTGAGCTGCCGCATCGGCTAGAACCGGATGTCGCTCTTGGGTGGGGGCACGTGCCCCAGGATGTCGGCGATGAGACTCTCCGCGCTCACTCCCTCGGCTTCGGCGGCAAAGTTGGGCAAGACCCGGTGCCGCAGCACCGGCAGCGCGACCCGCTCCACATCCTTGGGCGCCACGGCCAGGCGTCCGGCGAGAAGCGCGCGCGCCTTGGCCCCGAGTACCAGGGCTTGCCCCGCGCGGGGCCCCGCGCCCCAACGCACGTACTTCTGTATCCGCGCCGGCAGACCCGGCTCACCCGGTCGCGTCGCCCGGACCAGGGCCGCAACATACCGGAGCATCGGCTCGGCGACGGGCACATCGCGGACCAGCGCCTGCAGGGCCAGCACCTCGGGGCCGCCCACCACGGCGTCGATCCGGGTGGTGTCCCGACCGGTGGTGGATCGCAGAATGGCGACCTCCTCGTCCATCCCGGGATAATCCATTCGAATCGCGAAGAGGAACCGGTCGAGCTGTGCCTCCGGCAGCGGGTAGGTCCCTTCCTGCTCGATCGGGTTCTGGGTCGCCAAGACGAAGAAGGGCTCGGGCAGCCGCATCGTCTGGCCGGCCGCCGTCACCCGGTGTTCCTGCATGGCTTCGAGGAGAGCCGCCTGGGTGCGAGGCGGGGCGCGGTTGATTTCGTCCGCGAGCACGATGTTGGCAAAGACGGGTCCCCGCACGAATCGGAAGGTCCGGTGCCCGGTAGCAGAGTCTTCCTCCAGCAACTCGGTGCCGGTGATGTCGCTGGGCACCAGGTCGGGCGTGAACTGGATGCGCCGGAACTCGAGGTCCATCGCTTCGGACAGGGTCTTGATCAGCAGCGTCTTGGCGAGCCCGGGCACGCCGACCAGCAGCGCGTGGCCGCCCGCCAGGAGGGCCATGAGGACCTCATCCACCACCTCGGCTTGCCCGACGATTCGCGTGCCGACCTCGTGGCGGAGCGCCTGGACCGCCCGGGTGAGAACCTCCGGCTCGACCCCATGCCGGACTCCTGCGCCGCTGCCGCGGGGCGATTCGAGGGCCTCTCTGCTCATGCAGGCGTCCTTGAAGGGAACACGCCGAAACGGCGCGCACAGGAGTCTAAACTATACGGCCATACGGTGGGGGAACGCTTCGTGTTGCAGGAGAGGGGGCGGGGAGCCTAGGGGTGCCATTCGAGCCGCGCAGTCGCGGCCGCGATCCGGCGGATGTAATCGCGGAGTGCTTCCCCCTGCTTCCGGACCGGAAGCACGAAATCCGGGTCGTCGGGCTCGGTGCTGTTGAGATCGTCCACCATCAGGTCGCCGCCGCGAGCCTCTACCACGGCCTCGAATCGCTCGACCGCGGAGAACAGATCGGCCAGGTCCTCCGATCGTTCCTGACCGGTGACGTCGAGCCCGCGCCGCCGGAGCCGCGCGGCCACCTGCTGATTGGCCGCGGCCCGCTCCTCCGCTCGATGCGGATTCAGCGCGGTTTCCAGCCGTTCATCCCGTGTCATCGCCGGCCTCCATGAGCGAGGTGTGTGTTGCCTCTGCCCCTGGGGACGGCCTCCGGCGCGCCATCACGCACGCGCCGGAATCGGTCCAGGCTCCGCTGGAATGCGCCGTCATTTGAAGATGTCGAAGTTGCCGAGCAGCCACCACAGCAGGAGGAAGATCAGGATCGTGCTGATGCACCCGCCACCCAGCTTCTTCGCGCCCCATCCTGCAGCCAGCCCGCGAAGTAGTTTGCTCATCGGTGAAGCTCTCCGTAGTTTGGTCGAGTCGGGCTGAATCTCCACCTTCCGATCCTAAGACGACGCCAGGCGGGCAGAAAACACAACCTCATGCGATTGTTGCGATCCCTCTCCCGAACCTGGCTGGTGGCCGGCTCGGCCTTTCTGGCCCCGCAGACCCAGCCGGCCCAGCAGCCGGTCTATCCCGGCGCGAGCTGGGAGCGAATCGCCGATCCAGCGGCAGCCGGCTTTTCGCGAGCGAGGCTCGATTCGGCACGGGCCTATCTCACCACGATCAAGACCACCGGTGCGGTGGTCGCGGTGGGCGGGAAGATCCTGTTCGACTACGGCAACACCAGCGAGCTCAGCTACCTCGCATCGGCACGAAAGAGCGTGCTGGCGATGCTGTACGGGAACTACGTTGCCTCGGGCAAGGCACGGCTCAAGAAGACCCTCGCGGAGCTCGGAATCGACGACATCGGCGGACTTACCGCGGCCGAACGAGAGGCGACTCTGGCCGATCTCCTCGGGGCGCGTTCCGGCGTGTACCACGCCGCGTCGAACCCGGGCGATAATCTCGCCGACGCGCCCCCACGCGGCTCCCAGCGACACGGGACCTACTTTCTATACAGCAATTGGGACTTCAACGCCCTCGGCACCATCTTCGAGCAGGAGACCGGTCGCGACATTTACGATGCGCTGGAGAGCGACCTGGCCCGGCCGATCGGGATGGAGGACTTCGACCGATCGGCTCAGCAGAAATCGGGTGACACGACCCGATCAATTCACCGGGCCTACCACATGTGGCTTTCGACCCGGGACATGGCCCGGCTCGGCCATCTGATGCTTCGGGGTGGAGCGTGGAACGGCCGCCAGATCATTCCCGTCGACTGGGCGCGCCGGATCTCGACACCGGTCACCCGCTCCCGCAAGATGAACCCGGAGTCACTCCGGGGCGGACGATTCGGCTACGGTTTTCTCTGGTGGATCTTCGATGGACCCACCGCCATCGGGCCATTCGAGGGTGCCTACACCGCGATGGGCGCCGTCGGACAATACATCACGGTGCTGCCCAAGCTGGACATGGTGGTGTCTCACAAGACCAAGCCCGGCAACGGGAGCGTGTCGCGGGACGAATACCTGGCCTTTCTCGATCGACTCATCTCGGCCAAGGGGAAGTAGCGGTTACCAGTGACCCGGAGGGGTCCGCCGGGCCGATCTCGCCCTAGCCCCGGACCACCAGCCCGATGAGCGCCGCGATGAGAACGATGAGCGGCTCCGGGAGCTTCCTTGGTAGCCAGGTGAGTGCATAGGCGCCCAGCGCCAGAACCACGGTGAGCCAGTCCACCAGCGACTGCCGAGCCAGGACGAACACCGCGCCGACGATCGCCCCGGTTGCTGCCGCGGTTATCCCCTGCACCATCGCCGTGAGCCATGGGCGCGCGGCGTAGCGGTGAAAGTAGGGCGCGGGAATCACGGTCAGGACGAAGCAGGGAAGAAACGTCGCGGCGGCGGCCACGCAGGCTCCGGGCAGCCCCGCCACCAGGTATCCGATGAAGCCGGTGGTAATGACAATGGGCCCGGGCGTAATCAGCGCCACCGCCACCGCGTCGAGGAATTGCCGCTCGGTGAGCCACTGGTGTTCCAGCACCACCCCGCCATGCAGGAAGGGCACGATGGCCAGGCCACTCCCGAACACGAAGGAGCCCGCATAGGCAAAGAAGCCGAATATCTGAAGCAGCAGGAGAAGGCTTCCTGCCTCTGCCAGGGTGCCGAACCCCCCGAGCCAGCGGGGCCGGGCGCGAACCAGCAATACCGTCACGCCCGAGAGAAGGATGAGCCAGACGTTTTCCCGACCAGTCAGCGCCGTCAGCGCAGCCAGCAGGAGGAAAATGACCCTGAGCAGCCAGTCCCGGCCAACCGTCTTGCCGCTCAGGCGAACGGCGCTCCGAGTGATGAGCCCGATGACCGCGGCCCCCACGCCGTAGAAGACCGCCTGCATCCACGGAAGCGTCCCGTAGTACATGTAGGCCCACCCCAGCCCCACGACCATGAGAAAGCTCGGCAGCACGAACGCCAGACCGGACAACGAAGCCCCGGCAACACCACCGCGAAGCCAGCCCAGGTAAAAGCAGAGCTGGGCCGCCAGCGGACCGGGTGAGAGCTGGGCCAGCGCCACGCCTTCGCGAAACTCCGCCTCGGCGACCCAGGCCCGTTCCTCCACCAGATCACGGTGGATCCTGCCCACCAGGACGATCGGGCCGCCGAAGCCGGCGGCGCCCAGCCGGAGGAAGTACCCGGCGAGGTCGGTCCGAGTGGGCAGGGTCATCTGGCGTTGCAATGTAACCGCGGTTACATTTAACGCCAATGGACACGCCTTGGCTGCTGTGCTCCTACCGCCTCCCCCGGGAGCCCTCTCGGCTGCGCCTTGCCGTCTGGCGCCGGCTCCGCCGGCTCGGTGCCCTCATGGTTCACGGCGGGCTCTGGGTTCTGCCCCGCGACCACAAGACCCGGGAGGACTTCGAATGGCTCTCGCAGGAGATCGAGGAGCGGGGGGGTGAGGTCTTGCTCTGGGAGGCCCGAAGCCTTGCGACCGCACAGGACACCTCGCTGGCGGCGAGCTTCCGAACCGAATCGGAGAGGCGCTATGCCGAGCTGGCGGTCGCGGCGGAACAGCTCGCCCGGGTCGCGCGTCGGCGCCCGCTCAAGCCCGCGTCGATGGAGCAGGTGATGCAGCGGCTGCGCCTGCTCGAACGGGGCCTGCGCCAGGAGCGCCGTCGCGACTACTTCCGCGCCCCCGGGCGGACAGCGTCGGAATCGGTGATCCGAACCAGCATGGAGGAGGTCCGCACCAGGGCCGCCGCCCCCGAAAAGGGACGGAGGCGCCGTGCTGTGGGTCACTAGGCCGAACTGCCACGTGGATCGAACCGCGTGCGCCTGGGCCATCCGGCGGTTCGTGGACCGGGACGCGACATTCGGGTTCGCCCCTGATCTCGAGAGCGCCCGCGCCCTGGGCGGCACCCCATTCGACCTGCTCGGCGCCGAGCTGGGCCACCATGAGGGTCGCTGCTCCTTCGAGAGCCTGCTCCGCACCTATCGGCTCGACGATCCGGCGCTCCGCGAGCTGGCCGAGGTTGTCCATGAGGCGGATGTCGACGACGACCGGTTTCACACCCTGGAGGCGTCGGGGCTCGACGCCGTCATCCGGGGGCTCGGGATGGTGGTGAAGGACGACCTCGAGCTGTTTCAGGTGACCCACCGGTTGTACGACGGTCTCTATGCCTGGTTCAGCCGCACGGCCACGTGACCGGCGGGGATCTGCTCGTCGTGAATCAGGCCGAGGTGCGGGAGCTGCTCGACCTGCCCGAGTGCATCGCCGTGGTCGCGGGCGCCTTTCGGGCCCATGCTGAAGGGAAGGTTCCGATTGCGCCCGGGATACTGGGCGCCCATATCGGCGAGGGCGGCTTTCACGTCAAAACCGCGGCGCTGACCGGAGCGCCGGCATACTTCGCCGCCAAGATCAACGCCAATTTCCCCACTAATCCGAGCCGCTTCGGCCTGCCGATGATTCAAGGCCTGATCGCGCTGTTCGACGCGGGCTGCGGCACGCCACTGGCCGTGATGGACTCGATCGAGATCACTATTCTGCGTACCGCGGCGGCCAGCGCCGTGGCGGCAAACCACCTGGCCCGCACCGACGCGTCGGTCCTAACCATCTGCGGATGCGGCAACCAGGGACGGAGCCATCTACGGGCGCTGCTCCAAGTGCGGCCGATCCGGCAGGTTTACGCGTTCGACATCGACCCGGATCGCGCGGGGAAATTTGCCCTGGAGCTGAGCGCCGAGCTGAGACTCGACATACGCGCCGTCCAGTCCCTCGAGGAGGCGGTGCCGGCCAGCGACATCTGCGTTACCTGCACGCCGGCCAGGTCTCCCATCCTGTCCGCCTCGATCGTGCAACCGGGACTGTTCATCGCCGCGGTGGGGGCCGACAGTCCGGACAAGCAGGAGCTCGAGCCGGGAGTGCTCCGTCGGAGCAAGGTCGTGGTGGACATCCTCGAGCAGGCCGCGACTATCGGTGAGCTGCACCACGCGATTGCCGCCGGGGTGATGGGCCCTGTCGACGTGCACGCCGAACTGGGACAGGTCGTGGCGGGGATCCGCCCGGGCCGCACCTCCGAGGAAGAGGTCTTTGTCTTCGACAGTACCGGCACCGCGCTCCAGGACGTGGCCGCGGCGAGTCTGGTGTACCAGCGCGCGGTTCGATTGGGGCGCGGTCGCTCGCTTCCCCTCGCCTCGTAGGTACCGCGGGCGGCGTCCTAAAGTGTCTGGTCAGGTTCCGGCTGCCTCCCCATCGCACGGCGAGCGGAGCTCCTGAGGGCGTGGCGCGCCACGCTGGCCTGATTTCTTGGCGCGCCGGATCCCGGCCCACAGGGTCGAGATGAGCTCCCCCCAGGCGCGAGCATAGCTTCGGGAATCCGGCATTGGGCTGTCCATGCTGCCCTCCTATCGCGCAGAATCGGGTAACTAGATAAGGTCACTATACAGGTTACATGGTAACGCGCTTGATGTAACCTGTCAATACGGTTATATAGGTTACATGCCTCCCCCCTTCGAGTGGGTCGGAAATCACCCGGTCCTCGATTTCACCAATACGGTGAGCTGGCGCCACGCCGGCCTGGCCAACGAGCGGCTGCTCACGTACCCGGACCTGCTGCGCTGGTCGCGGGAAGCGGGGACGCTCCCCGCCGTGGCCGTCGCGCGGCTGGCCCGGCGAGCCGCCGCCCACCCCGGCCAGGCCCAGCGGGTCCTCCATGCCGCGCTCGAGTTGCGGGCCGCGCTGCAGGGGAGCTTCTCGGCGATGGCCCGAGGGAAACCCGCCGCCGCCGCGGACCTCGCGGCGATCAACCGCATTCTCGCAGAAGCGTTTCCCCGCCTCGGCCTCAAGCCCACAGGCCGAGGTGTCGGGCTGGACTGGAAGGAGGCGCCCGACGAGCTCTCGAGTCCCCTGTGGGCGCTGGCGTGGCTCGCCGCCCGGCTGGCCATGGCCGACGACCTGCCCCGCATGGGACGGTGCGCCAACGATGAGTGCGGCTGGCTTTTCCTGGACACCAGCCGGGGCGGCCGGCGGAAATGGTGTGTGATGGACGATTGCGGAAACCGCGCCAAGGTGCGCCGGCACCGGCGCCGGGCGCGTGCGTCGAAGCCTTCGCCGGAGGCGGGCCGGTAGCGTACCTTTAGGAATCCCCACCGCTACGAGGCTCGCCGTGTCCCCCAGTCGCCGCGAATTCCTCAGGACCACATCCGCCGCGGCAGCCGCCGGGCTGATCATGGCCACGACGGGTCAGGCCGAGGCCGCGGAGCACGCGGCCCGGCTGGTGCGGCCGGTCACCCCGGGCGATCCGGCCATCAACGACCTGCTGCTCCGCGCGCTCGACGCGGCCAAGTCGGCCGGCGCGGAGTATGCCGATGCACGCGTGAGTCTCAACCGAACCCAGAACATCAACACCCGTGAACGGCGGGTGGGGGGCCTCTCCGACAACGAGACGTTCGGCGTGGGAGTGCGGGTGCTGGTGCAGGGGTCGTGGGGCTTTGCCGCCACCAGCGAGCTCACCGGCGAGGGCGTGGTTCGAGTGGCGCGGCAGGCGGCGGCGCAGGCCAAGGCCAACCGCACGCCGG
>JAXIPC010000099.1:0-42689 GCA_045403135.1 Gemmatimonadales bacterium
CAAGGGGGCCTGACCGGTGGAATCCACCCTGGTTTCCTTCCTCAACAGCCTCTCCAGCAAGGTGTTCTGGCTCGCCGCCGTCGCGTTCGTGCTGCTGAACGGGGCGGCCCTCGGGGCGTTTGCGCTCACCCGGAGCCGCCGCTTGGTGAATGACTGGACCGGCCGGCTGGTAGCCGCCGATGCCCTGCTGCTCGGTGCCGGGCTGGGAATACCGCTCCTGTCCGGGCTTGCCAAAATCGGGATTCGCGCCGTGGCGTCGGTGCTGGGCAGCCCTCCGACACCCGCGCCCTAGCTCCCTAGACCCCCCAATCCCCAACCCCCAGCTCCCGGTTAGATTTCCCGGGCCATGAGCACTATCACCATCACCAAGACGGCCGAAGACGCCGCCTCGAAGGCGCTCCACGTCACCATTCCGGTGGAGCGGGTCGAAGAGGCCACGACCAAGGCCGTCCGCCAGTACGCCAAGCGCGCCCGGCTGCCGGGGTTCCGGCAAGGAAAGGCGCCCGACGCGGTGGTGCGGCGCCGCTTCAGCAACGAAATCCGGCAGTGGGTGCTGGAAGAGGTCATTCGGGAGGGCTGGGAAGAGGCCAAGACGTCCGAGGCGCTCAAGCCGATCGGCGACCCGTCAGTCCGCAATCTCAAGTTCGAAGCGGGCAAGCCGGTCGAGTTTGAGCTGCTGGTCGAAGTGCGCCCGGAGCTCCAGCTCGGGCGGCTGGGCGGCTTCTCGTTCACCCGGACCCTGGTATCGGTCACCCCACAGATGGTGACGGAGCAGCTAGGGCGGCTCCGGGAGCAGCGGGCCACATGGCTTCCGGTCGAGGGGCAGAAGCCCGCACCCGGGCAGATGGTACGCGTGGACGTGGCCCCGATCGAGGACGGTGAGGTGAAGGAGGCCCAGCCCTACACCTTCGTGCTGGGTGACGGCCAGGCCCTGCCGGCACTGGAAGAGAAGATCATGACGATGGTGCCCGGCGAAACGGCCGACACCGACGTCCGCTTTCCGGACGACCACGCCGACGCCGAGCGGCGGGGCCAGACCCGCTCGGTCCGCCTGACTCTGCACGAGCTGAAGCGCCAGGAGCTGCCACCACTGGACGACGCGCTGGCGCGCGAGGTGGGCGACTTCGATTCGCTCGAGGCCCTCACCGCAGGGGTCAAGGCCGACCTGGAAGCTGGAGCAGTGCGGGAGGCCAATGCTAGCGTGCGCGAGCAGGTGGTGCGGCAGCTGGTCGAAGCCAACAACGTCGAAGCGCCGGCGTCGATGGTGGACCGGATGCTCCACTCGCTGCTGCATGCCTATGGCGTGGACCACGCCAAGCAGGAAGCGTTCGACACGGAGTTCCGGCCCATCGCCGCGGCCCAGGTCAGACGGGAGCTGGTACTCTCGACGATCGCCGAGCGAGAAGGACTCAAGGCCACCGAGGCGGACATGGATGCGCGGATCGCACGGATCGCCGAGCAACGGAAGGCCACGCCGGCACAGATCTACGCCTCGCTCGAGCAGGCCAAGCGGCTCCCAGAGCTGGAACGCTCCATCACCGAGGAGAAGGTGTTCGACTTTCTCCTCTCCCAATCCACCGTCACCGAGGCAGCTTCGTGACCAGCATGCTCTATCCGCCGTACATCATCGAGCGGTCGAGCCGCGGCGAGCGGACCTACGACATCTTTTCCCGGCTCCTGATGGACCGGATCGTGTTCCTTGGCGCGCCGATCAACGATGAAGTTTCCAACATCATCATCGCCCAGCTGCTCTTTCTCGAGGCGGACAACCCCGAGAAGGACATCTACATGTACATCAACTCGCCGGGCGGGATCGTGTCGAGCGGCATGGCCATTTACGACACCATGCAGCACCTCCGCGCCCCGGTGAACACGATCTGCATGGGGATGGCTGCCTCGATGGGCTCGTTCCTGCTCGCCGCCGGCACCAAGGGCAAGCGGAGCGCCCTGCCCCACGCCCGCATCATGATCCACCAGCCCTCGGGCGGCTCGCAGGGCACCGCCTCGGACATCGAGATCCAGGCCCGGGAAATCCTCTACCTGCGCCATAAGATGAACGAGTTGTACGCCAAGCATACCGGCCAGTCGATCGAGCAGATCGAGAAGGACATGGACCGGGACCGTTACATGAGCGCCGACGAGGCCAAGACCTACGGGATCATCGATACGGTGTTCATTCCGCACCGCGACCCGGTCGTCCCAGCGGCGGCGGTGGCCGCGGTGAGCACCACTTGACCCCGCTCCCGGGGGGGGACTTCTTTCGGGTAACTCTCACCGCGCGCCTGCGCCAGATGTGACCGCCATGTCCAACGACAAACACCTGCGATGTTCGTTCTGCGGGAAGTCGAAGGATTCGGTCCGGAAGTTCATCTCCGGCCCGTCGGTCTACATCTGTAACGAGTGCATCACCCTCTGCAATGAGATATTGGCGGAGGACGAAGAGCGGGAAGTCGTCGACAACATCACCCAGGTCCCGACCCCCTCCGAAATCAAGGACGTGCTGGACCAGTACGTGATCGGCCAGGAACGCGCCAAACGAACCCTGGCCGTCGCGGTCTACAACCACTACAAGCGGATCAACTCGGCCAGCGGGCGGGATGCCGGCGGGGTCGAGCTCGACAAGTCGAACATCCTGCTGCTCGGTCCCACCGGCGTCGGCAAGACGCTGCTCGCGCAAACGCTGGCACGCATCCTGGATGTCCCGTTCACCATCGCGGACGCGACGACACTCACCGAGGCGGGGTACGTCGGCGAGGACGTGGAGAACATCCTGGTCCGGCTGCTCCAGGCGGGGGAGTTCAACGTCTCGGAGTGCGAGCGGGGCATCGTCTACATCGACGAGATCGACAAAATCGCCAGGAAATCGGAAAATCCGAGCATCACGAGAGACGTTTCGGGCGAGGGAGTCCAGCAGGCGCTGCTCAAGATCCTCGAGGGGACGGTGGCTTCGGTACCGCCGCAGGGCGGCCGGAAGCATCCGCAGCAGGAATACATCCAGATCAACACCAAGGACATCCTGTTCATCTGCGGGGGCGCCTTCGACGGGCTGGAGCGCATCATCGAGGGCCGGCTGGGCCGCCAGCAGATCGGCTTCTCGGCCGCGACGGAGCGGGACAAGACCCCGGAAGCGAACAAGAAGAATCCGTTCATCAACGCCGAGCCGGACGATCTGCTCCGGTTCGGGCTGATTCCGGAGCTGGTGGGCCGGCTGCCGGTGGTGGTGCCGCTCGAGGCGCTCGATGAGGAGTCGCTGGTCCGGATCCTGATCGAGCCCAAGAACGCCATCACCAAGCAGTACCAGAAGCTGTTCGAGCTGGAGAACGTCGGGCTGACCTTCGACCAGGAAGCGCTCCGCGCGGTGGCCAGCAAGGCCATCAAGCGCAGCACCGGGGCGCGCGGGCTGCGGGCCATCCTGGAGACGGTCATGACCGACTTGATGTTCGATCTTCCTTCGCGGGACGATGTGCGCGAAGTCATCGTCACGCCGGAGTGCATCACGGAGGGCACCTCGCCGATGGTGGTGACGGAGCGCCCCCGCCAGATCCGCGAAGCGTGACCCTGTCCCGGCTGCCGATCGAGTTTGTCGGCAGCTTCCCCGATCCGCTCCAGCCGCTCACGCCACCGCTCCCCGAGATCGCCTTCGTGGGGCGCTCCAACGTCGGCAAATCGAGCCTCCTGAACGCCCTGGTGGGGCGAAAGCAGCTGGCGCGGGTGAGCGCCACCCCGGGCAAGACCCAGCTCATGAACGTCTTCCGGCTGCCGCCGTGCTATTTCCTGGACCTGCCGGGCTATGGATTCGCCAAGTCCTCGAAGAGCGCGCGGGCGGGGTTCCGAGCGCTGCTCCTTTCGGTGGTGGGGAAGCGGACGACGCTCTCGGGCGTGGTGTGGCTGCTGGACGCGCGGCACCCCCCGAGCGTCGACGACGCGGAGATCAAGGCGCTGCTGGCCGAGACGGGCCGGCCCGTGCTGGCGGTCCTGACCAAGACGGACAAGTTGACGCGGAGCGAGCAGGCAGCGGC
Organism: Gemmatimonadales bacterium; assembly: GCA_045403135.1. Lineage (GTDB taxonomy): Bacteria > Gemmatimonadota > Gemmatimonadetes > Gemmatimonadales > GWC2-71-9 > JABFSM01. Next base: position 4,020 of record JAXIPC010000099.1, read on the forward strand.
GCTCAAGGAGCGGGCCCGCGAGCTCACGATGGCGCCGGACGAGCTGCTGCCGACCAGCGCGACGACGGGGTTGGGGATGGACGACTTGGGGGAGAGCATTCTGGCCCTGGTGAACGACGCTACGACGCTACGACGCTACGACGCTACGTAACTACCTTACCAGGAACCCTCCTAGCGTCATAGCGTCGTACCGTCTTAGCGTCCCGGCTGCCCGACATGAACTCATTCGAAATCACGATGGTCGTGCAGCCGGCGGACATCGACGCCCTCGGCCACGTCAACAACGTGGTCTATTTGCGCTGGATGCAGGAGGCGGCGGCGGCGCACTGGGAGGCGGCGGCCCCGGAGGCGCTGCGCGCCCAGACGATCTGGGTGGTGGTGCGGCACGAGATCGACTACAAGGCGCCGGCCTTCGAGGGGGAGCGCCTGGTGGCCCGAACGTGGGTGGGGGAGCCCGCGGGGGCCACCTGGGAGAGGTTCATCGAGATCCGGAGGCCCGAGGGAGACAAGCTCCTGGCCCGGGGCCGCAGCGTCTACGCCGCGCTGGACAAAGCCACCGGCCGGCCTCGGCGGGTGGACGCGCCTCTCCGGGAGCCGTTCTCCAACCCCGCTACTTGACCAACCCCGTCCGAGGCAGTCACTTCTCGGTCGCTCCACTCGGCGAAATACCCTTTTGAGGTGGTAAATACCCTTTTGAGGTGGTATCGAATGCGCAGCCGTGCCAGATGGTATGGCGTCTCCTTGTGTTTCATCGTGGCCGCCTGTCCCCCGGCCACGGTCCAGGAGGCTGCCGCCCCCGCAGTCGACTCCGCCGCTGTCCGAGCCGGCGTGTCAGAGCTGTGGCAGCGCTGGACCGCCGCCGACATCGCGGGAGACACCGCCGTGCTGTTCGACGTGATCACCGACAGCGCCCGAGTCGATTTTCGAGGTGTTCCGCCCATTCTCGGCCGGGACGCATGGAAAGCATTCGTCACCGCCGCGCTCAAGCAGGCGGACATTACCGCAGCGGAGATTCACCCCGAATTCACCATACCCATCTCGAACGACATGGCCTACCAGGTCGGGGGATACAACGAAACCGTGATCATGGGAGGGGTTACTTCGCCACTCCAGGGTCGCTATGCAGCCGCTCTGCATCGCGGCGCCGACAACCGGTGGCGAGCCGCCTATTTGATGGTGTTCGCCGACACCACCATCACGCCCAAGTGAGGAGCCACCCCATGCGCTCGACACTCTCGCTCCTGGCTCTCCTTGCCGCCTGCGCGCCGGCACCCGCCAACCCGCCGTCGCCTCCCGATCCCGCGGTGCTCAAGACGACCATGGACTCGATCCGAACCGAGTATATGCGGCTGAGTGCCGCCTCGGATGCGGCCGGCATCGCCGCGCTCTACGCGGCGGATGGGGCCATCGATTTCTTCGGCGCACCCAAGATGCGCGGCCGGGCCGAGATCGAGGCGGGCACCAAAACCGCGTTCTCGGTACAGAAGCCGGTCAGGCTCGAGATCGTGCCGACCCAGACCAGCGCTATCGCTCCTGGCCTTGCGGTTGAGCTGGGCTCCTGGCACGGCATGGACAGCGTGTCCGGAAAGCTGCTGCACTCCTGGGGGCGCTGGATATCCAGCGCCCGGCAGGACTCGACCGGCGCCTGGAAACTCGCTTACCTTATGGCGTTCCCCGACTCCCAGAAAACGGACAAGTAGCGCTTGGCATTTCTTCCGCTCAAGAAGTTCGAGCTCAACGAGACGGCGAGCCGGGGCAATCAGGTCTGGCTCGCCGAGCTCGAGCAGGCGCTGGACGGACCCAGCGCCGACTGGTATCGGATCTGCCGCGATACGCTCTACGCGGTCTGGTACCCGGACGGGGTCGGCTACGAGGCGCAGCTCGCCAATCCCAAGCTCCCCGCCGCGTCCCGCGCAACGCTCCTGGCGCTAGACCCCCACAACATCACGCTCGAACCCGAGTACTACGCCGACGTGGACGCCGAGAAGTTTGCGCGGGTCAAGCCACTGCTCTGGCTCTGGTACTCGTTCGACCGTACACCGGGAGCCGGGCAGAATGTGGACCTCGGAGTGCGGTTCCGCCGGATCCTGGCGGAGCGGATCTTTGCCCGCTGCGGCAAGAACTTCAAATGCTTCCAGTTCACCGAATTCTCCTACGGGTACAACCTGGAGGTGGGTGACGACTGCGTGGTGCACCGGCACGTCCTGCTGGACGACCGGGGCGGTCTCACCCTGGGCGACCGGGTCAGCATCTCCGATTACGCCAACATCTACAGCCACACCCACAGCATCGTGGAGCAGAAGGAGGTTACCAATCTCCGGACCGTGCTGGAGGACGACGTGCGAATCACCTACCACGCCACGGTGCTGGCCGGGGTGAGGGTGGGGCGGAACGGGATGGTGGGGGCCGGTGCGCTGGCCACCAAGGACGTGAAGCCCTACCACGTCAATGTGGGCATTCCAGCCAAGTCGATCCGGGTCAAGCCCAACGCCCCGGCAGAGGCATACGCCACGCTCCGGGTGCCCCGGCGGGAGGAATGACGCTAAGACGCTAAGACGCTAGGAGGCTCCGCAGTCGCAGATCGGTCACCCGCTCGTGACGCGTCCGTTGCATGTCCGTATCCGGTCCGAAACCCCTTCCAATGAGTTTCCCCCGTGAATACCTGATATGCCGGGCCCTCCACGGGCCCGGCCTACTCGAACCGCGAGCGGACCCATGCCTTTCGGACCCACGGCCGCCCGAACCCAGCTCCTCCGGGCGCTGTTCCCGGTGGCCATAGCCCTGCTAGGAAGTGCGCCGGTTGGCGCTCAGAGTCAGACCGGCAAGATCGTGGGGAAGGTGGTGGATGGAGACGCCGCCGTTCCCCTGGCCGGCGCCCGTGTGGTAGTGGTGGGAACGACGCTCTCGACCCTCACCAAGGTCGATGGCCGGTACGCGCTGGCTGCCGTCCCCGCCGGCACCGTGACGCTCCGCGTGGCGATGATCGGCTACGGTCCGAAATCGGTCACCGATGTCATTGTGAAGGCCGGCGACGTGACCACCCAGGACATCTCGCTCGGGGGGCAGGCTACCCAGCTCGAGGAGCTGAGCGTCACGGCCCAGGTCGAGCAGGGGTCGGTCAACTCGGCCCTGGACGAGCAGCGCTACAGTGTCGCGATCGTCAACGCCATCTCCGCCGAGCAGATCGCCCGGTCTCCCGATGGCGACGCTGCGGCGGCGCTGCAGCGGATGAGCGGGGCCACGATTCAGGACGGCAAGTACCTGAACATGCGCGGCTTGGGCGACCGCTACACCCAGGCCTCGCTGAACGGGGCGCGAATTCCCTCGCCGGAGCCGGAACGGAAAGTGGTGCCGCTCGACCTTTTCCCATCGGCGTTGCTCGAGGAGATCACCACCTCAAAAACCTTCACGCCCGATCAGGCGGGTGACTTTTCGGGCGGCGCCGTCGACATCAAGACCAGGGAATTCCCGGGGCGGCGCTACCTGGCTTTCTCGGTCAGCGCGGGCTTCAACGACGCGGTGACCGGGAAGTCCTCCGTCTTCGCCCCCGCGACCGGACGGGACTGGGTGGCGCTGGGAGCCTCCCCGCGGGCACGGCCGGCAACCTTCGAAAATGTCGACTTCACGCAGCAGCTGTCGCCCACGCAGGCGAACACCCTGGTGAACTCCCTCCGAAATGTCTGGTCGGCGCGCCGGCGCACCGGGTCGCCCAACGGCGGATTCGGCATGTCGCTGGGCGGCACTCTCCCGACCGGGGGCACCGGCCTGAGCTACCTCCTCTCGGGCAGCTACGCCTACACCCAGGAGATCCGGACCGGCCAGCAACGGGCTTTCGCCCAGCCTGCTTCGACGGTCGGCGGGAACGTAACCGAGATCGACCGATTCGACGGCAGCACGGGACGGAACAGCGCCCTGTGGGGCGGGATCGCCAATTTCAGCGTCAACGTCGGGGCCCACAGCAAGATCTCGCTCAACAACACGTACAACCGCACCATGGACAACGAGGCACGCTTCGAAACCGGGACGTCGGAACAACTGGCGCTGCCGCTGCAGCTCCAGCGGTTGCGGTACATCGAGCGGAATATCTACGCGAGCCAGCTGGGAATCCATCAGGAATTGGCCGACCGGCACTTCCTCGACCTCGGGCTCACCGTCTCCGGCGTGTCCCGGAAGGAGCCGGACCGGTCCGAGGTGGTGTACGAGACCTCTACCGGGACGCCGAGCTGGTACGGCTTTTCCAACGAAGCCGCGGTCCGGACTTTCGCCGACCTCGACGAGCAGAACTACGAAGGCTCGGCGAGCTGGCAGTTCCGCTTCGGGGCCACGCCGGGCAACCGGTTCGTCCAGATCGGCGGGCTCTACCGCTCGACCACGCGGGACGCCACCAATCGGGCTTATTCGATCTCGCTGCTCCGGCCCCTGAGCGCAGCCGACCGCGGTCTCACGCCCGAGGAGCTGTTCGACGGACGGTTCACCCAGGGTTCCGCGGACAACTTCCGGATTTCCCCAATCGCCCAGGGCGGCTCCTACGACGCCTCCGACCGGTTGTCGGCCGGCTACGGGATGCTCACGCTGGAGCTCGGCAAATCGCTCGAGCTGATCGGCGGGGTGCGGGTCGAGCATTCCACGGTCGAGGTGCGGTCGCGCTCCACTGCGGGAGAGCCTTCGCTCGCCACGCCGAGCTACACCGACGTCCTGCCCTCGCTGGCGTTCAATTACCGGGCCGGTGAGAATACCAACATTCGTCTCTCGGCCACGCAGACTCTCTCGCGGCCCGAGTACCGCGAGCTCTCCCCGATTCTCTTCCGGGAGGTCATCGGGGGCGACAACGTGAAGGGCAATCCCGACCTCAAGCGCGCGCTCATTCGCAACTTCGATCTGCGCTGGGAGTGGTATCCGCGAGGAGGCGAGGTCGTCAGCCTCGCGCTGTTCGCCAAGCAATTCTCCGATCCGATCGAACGGGTCTATCAGGGAACCTCCGGCACCCGGATCATCAGCTACGTCAACGCCAAGGGTGCCGACAACTACGGGGTCGAGCTGGAGGTCCGCAAAGGGCTCGACGCGGTGGCGGCCGGACTCCAGTCTTTCACGGCGTTTGCCAACGCGACGCTGATGCGGTCCAGTATCCGCATCGACCAGAACAGCGGGTCCATCACCAACCCCGAGCGGAAAATGGTGGGCCAGGCGCCGTACGTGCTCAACGCCGGGTTGACGTGGAGGCATCCTTCGGCCGATGCCTCGGCGACGCTGCTCTTCAACCGGGTGGGGGAGCGGATCAGCGAGGCCGGGGAAGTCCCGCTCCCCGACGTGGTGGAGGAGCCCCGCAACGTCTTGGATGCCTCCATCGCCTTCCCGCTGTTCGGTGGACTGGCCGCCCGGGCCGATGCCAAGAACCTGCTGGACGCACCCTACCGGATTACGCAGGGCGGCATCGTGCGCGAAGGGTATCGCGCTGGACGGGTCTTCTCGATCGGGTTCAGCTGGAAGCAGTAGCAGCGAGCCCACGGTGTGACGCAACTGTGACGCGACGGTAACACGATGCCGACGGAACCGGGGTTGATTCACTCGGTATCGTCGGCCTTGGTGTTTTTGGGGATCAACCACCCACAGTGGGAGTCGAAATGATGCTGGGCCTCCGAAAGAAGATTCCGGTTGCCATCCTGATGGGACTGGCCCTGGTGGCCGGGTGCAGTGAGGATGCCGTCACGCCGAGCAACGATCCACCGTCCGGGCTCGCGGCAACGGCCTCGGGCAGCACCACCATCAACATTACCTGGACCGCGTCGACCGGCGTGACGCAGTACGTGCTGGAGCGGGCCGAGGGCGCGGCCGGGACGTTCGCGGAAATCAACCGGCCGGCGAGCAGCGCCACCTCGTACAACGATACCGGGCTCTTTCCGACGACGCTGTACCGCTATCGGATCGCCGCGGTCCGGACCGCGGGCACCTCGGCCTTCTCCGCGGAGGCCAGCGCCACGTCCTCCGCGCCGGGGACGGTCAATGTCAGTGCCGACATCACCACCAACACCACGTGGTCCCGCGGGAACATCTATCGGATTCAGGGCTTCCGGAAGGTGTCGAACGGCGCGACGCTCACCATCGAATCGGGCACCAAGATCATCGGCGATTTCAATACGGTCGGGTCGTCGCTGTTCGTCTTGCGCGGGGCGCGCATCATGGCTGAGGGCACGGCGGCGCAACCGATCGTGTTCACGTCTTCGCAGCCGGACGGCACCCGCCAGCCGGGCGACTGGGGCGGACTGATTCTCATCGGAAACGGGATCATCAACCGCTCTGGCACCATCAATATCGAGGGGACCGGCACCTCTGGGGACAATCCGCTGGTTCCGTATTCGGGCGGCAACAACAACGCCGATAATAGCGGCACCCTCCGGTATGTGCGGGTCGAGTACGCCGGGTTCGGGCCCGCGGATGCCCAGGAGCTGAATTCCTTCACGTTTGCGGCGGTGGGGAGCGGAACCACCCTGGACTTTCTCCAATCCCTGAACGGGCTCGACGACTCGTACGAGTGGTTCGGGGGGGCGGTGGATGCCAGGCACCTGGTGTCGTACGAGTCCGGCGACGATCACTTCGACATGTCCGAGGGATTCACCGGCCGGTTGCAGTTCCTCATCGCCTTCCAGAGCCGGGTCTTCCCGCCGCGGCCAGGCGTCGGCTCCGCCTCGATCGACCCGCAGGGCATCGAGAATGACGGCTGCAATGGAGGCGGCTGTGACCTCGCCTTCAACTCGACCCCGTTCACGATCCCGGTCGTCGCAAACTTCACGATGGTAGGAACCGGTGCAGGGGTCGTGCCGGTCGGCGGCGGTTACGGCGCGGTCCTGCGGCGCGGCACCGCGGGTCACTACGTCAACGGCCTCATGGCGCGGTGGCAGACGGCGGGCCTCGGTTACCGCGACGCCGACACCAAGGCCCGGGAGACGGCGGGTCTGCTCTCGATCAAGAACACCCTGATCGCCGAAACTCCCCTGGCGCTGCAAGCCGGCCAGCAGGTGTACGACATCGGCACCAACGCCGTGACCTTCGACCAGGCAACCACCGCCGCGTCGATGTTCGCGCTCTTGCCGGCTTCACCCACGACGGCCGGCACCACCGGCGCGAGCTTCGACTGGTCGCTGACCGCGGCCGCCGCAGCGCGAACCGGTGGACTCGCCACCTTCACCGGCGATCTGCTGACTCGCGCCGGCGCCTTCGTGGCCGGGACCGACTACCGCGGTGCGTGGGATCCCGCCGGTCCGAAGTGGTGGGAGGGGTGGACGTCCTACAACCGGAGCTAGACCGAGCGGGTCGACCACCGAGCGGCGGGCGCCTCACCGCTCCGGCCGCTCAGCGTAAGGGGGCGCAGACTGAATGAAGCCGGCAATCGGCATCATGCTCGTGCTCGCCGGGGCGTGCAGCCGCGCCGACGGCGGCAGGACCGGCACATCTGCCGCCGCCACGGCGCCCGATACGGCGCGCCCCTGGCGCAAGCCCGGTGACACGATCGACTCGATCCTGCCGATGCCGGAGTATCTCCGCCGGTTCCGTCAGGGGCTGACCGAGCCGACCCGGCTGACCGGTGGCGCCGCGAGCCGGAACGAGCTGGCGCGCCGGTTTCTCGCCGCGGTCTCCGCGCGCGATACTGCGGCTCTCGCGGCTCTGGCCGTGTCGCGGGCGGAGTTTGCGTGGCTGGTGTTCCCGGATCACATCTACGCCGGCCCACCCTATGAGCTCGATCCAGAGATCTTCTGGATGCAACTCACCGCTGAAAGCGCCAAGGGCGCCCACCGGACCCTGGAACGGTACGGAGGCGCGCGGCTGGCCCTCCTCGCCCTGGGCTGCCGGCACGACACCCGACAGCTCAGGGCGGGACCGGTCCGGATCTGGTCGGGGTGCGAGCTGCGCTATCGGGCGAGGGACAGCGTGCTGACCGGCAGATTGTTCGGATCAATTGTGGAGCGGGATGGCCGGCTGAAGCTGCTGAGTCTTGCGAACGGAGGCTAAGAGGCGAGGAGGCTGGGAAGGAAGCAATATCCCAGCACCTTGACCTCATAGCCTCGTAACCTCTTAGCCTCTTAGCCTCTTAGCCTCTTAGCCTCTTACACCACGCGCAGCATGTCCTCCAGCGCTCCAGCCCCGCCGCTCCCCAGCAGCCCTATGGCGTCATCAATCTCCCTCCGCACCCTGGGCCAGGTCATGCGCGCCCGCGCCTGCTCCGGCGAGAGCCACTGGAACTCGTCGTGCTCGGGGGAAATCCGAACCTCGGCGTCCGCCCTGAGAAAAGCCGCGAAGACCGGAATGAGCGCGACTTCGTCCGTGGTGTGCCGGTAGAACGATTCCACCCGGCTCAGGTTGTAGAGCCGCTCCGCCTCGGCACCGGCTTCCTCCAGCAACTCGCGACGCGCGGTGGCCACCGCGCTCTCCCCGGGGTCGATGTGGCCATGCACCGCCTCCCAGGAGCCTGGGGAGCGTCCCTGGGGTCCGCGCCGGAGACAGAGGATTTCGAGGGTGGGACCGGCCCCTCGCAGGACGAGCACGTCGACGTAGGTGACGCGTGGGGGCATGGCTGGGGGCTGTGGGTTGGGCTCCGACGGAAAAGTAGTTACTAGCGAGCACGGTTCTCAGGCGCAGGAGGAGCCGGAGAGATTGCTTCGCTCGCTGCGCGACCTCGCAATGACCAGGGACGGCTCGCCTAATTGGACCTGGCGCGGCGTCCCAACGCGCTCTCCAGCCGAGCCGCGAGCGACTTGGCCCGGAAGGGCTTGGTCAGGAAATCGTCGGCGCCGAGCTCGAGCACCCGGACCTCGTTGTCCTCGTCACCCTTGGCGGTGAGGACGATGATCGGGATTTGCCGGGTGGCGGGGCGGGAGCGGAGCTGGCTCAGCACGGAGTATCCGTCCACCCCCGGCAAGTTGAGGTCGAGAATCACGATGTCCGGCGCGTGCCGGTCCACCTCCTCGAGTGCCTGGGCACCGTCCCGCGCCTCGACCACGGTGTACCCCTGCCGTTCCAGCAGATCCTTCATGACCCGGCGGAGCTGGTCTTCGTCGTCCACCAGAAGCACCATCGCCCCCTTCCGGGTCAGCTCGGTCCGCGCCGGCGGCAGATCTTCCAGCAGCTCGAAGGCGTCGGAGGCGTCGATACTCGGCGTGGCGAGGTTGCGGGTCGGCAGCGATGGCCCCGTCACCACCGAGTGGATCACCCGCACCGGAGCCTCGTCGTCTTCCACCGGATGCCGCGGCCGCCGGGACCGGCGCTCCGGCTCGTCGTCGTCATCCTGATCCCGCCGCGACGGGGCCCGGGCTGGTGCCGTGCCCTCCTCCTGAGGAGGTTCGGTGACCCGAAGGAGCTCGTCCACCGAGGTCTCACCCAGCACCACGTGCCGGATGCCGCTCTCGAACAGCGAGCGCATGCCCGCCGCCTTGGCCGCGAGTGCGATCTGGTCGGCAGTGGCGCCCTTCCCGATCAAGCGCTCGATGTCGGGGGTCATCGCCAGAATCTCGACAATGCCAAATCTCCCGCGGTACCCGGTGCTGGCGCACTCGGAGCACCCCACCGCCTGGTAGAGCTCGGCGGGGCCGGCGGGCAAATGCTTCTTGACCCGTTCGGGCAGCGGGTCGGTCTGTTTGACCTTGCAATAGGGACAGAGCCGCCGGAGCAGCCGCTGGGCCAGGATGCCGCGGAGCGCGGAGGCGATCTTGTACGCCTCCATTCCCATGTCCACCAGACGGGTGACGGTGTTGGGCGCGTCGTTGGTGTGGAGGGTCGAGAGCACCAGGTGGCCGGTGAGCGACGCCTGCACCGCGATTTGCGCCGTCTCCATGTCCCGGATCTCGCCGATCAGGACGACGTCCGGATCCTGACGCAGGATGGAGCGCAGCGCCGTGGCGAAGGTGAGGCCGGCCTTCTCATTCACCTGCACCTGAACGATGTTGGAGCCGAGCCGGTATTCGACCGGGTCTTCCACCGTGACGATGTTCACGCCCTCGCCCTGCACCTGGCGGAGCGCGGCGTAGAGCGTCGTGGTCTTGCCCGAACCGGTGGGCCCGGTGACCAGCAGGATGCCTTCCTTGTTCTGGAGCAGCTTGGTCATCATCGCGCGCTCGTCTTCCTGCAGTCCGAGCGCATCCAGCGACAGCACCGTCGCCTTGGCGTTGAGAATCCGGATCACCAGCTTCTCACCCATAGAAGCCGGCAGCGTCGATATTCGGAGATCCACCGGGCTGCCGTTCACCGCCACGCGACAGCGGCCGTCCTGGGGCCGGAGCCGGTCCGCGATGTCCATTCCCGACATGATCTTGACCCGCGACACCAGCGGGATGCCGGCCGAGCGGGGGATTTTCATCACCTGGCGCAGCACGCCGTCGATGCGGTAGCGCACGCTGACGCCACCCTCGGCTGGCTCCACGTGGATGTCGCTGGCGCGGCTGGTGATCCCGTCGGCGATGAGGGTGTCCACCAGCTTGATGATGGGCCGCTGCTGGGCCTCCTCCGCGCTGGCGCTGTACTCGTCCGCTTCGTCCGCAATCTGGGTGACTTCGGAGTCACCGCTGATACCGGCGAGGAGCTTGGACACCACGTCCTCGTGCCGGTACAGTTCGTCCAGCTTCTCGCGGATCTTGGTGGGCGGATAGAGCAGCAGCCGCACCTCACGCCCGGTCGCGAAGGCGAGCATCTTTTCCGCGTCCATGTCGAACGGATTCGCGGTGGCAATTTCCAGGAACGAATCGGTGATACGGAGCGGAAGAATGTTGTACTTGCGGGCGAGCTGCTCGGGGACCGAGTCCTGGACGTTGTCATCCTGCAGGGTCAGATCGGCGATCTGGAAGCGGAATCGGGTGGCCACGGCCTTGAGGATCTGCTCGTCGGTGGCCAGCCGGCGGGCGGTCAGCGCCTCCCACAGCGACGTGGCGTTCCCGGCATCGCGCCGAATGGCAGTGATCTGCCCTTCCGGCACGAGGGTCGAGAGGGTTGGAACCAGCCACTCGTCGAGGAACAACATCCGGAGGCACCTGCGGTGGAAAAGTCCCGAAATCTAGGCGGGCGGGGCCAATGACGGCTAGAGGATCGGCCACCACTCGGGGGATACGTCCAAGGTCAGCCGAAGCTGGCGCGTACCGCCGGGGGGCGCGCGGAGCGCGATACCCAGCTCCAGCCGCAGGAGGTTCTGCAGTAGCTCCAGCGCGACCCCCACAACCGGCCGGGCGCCATCGATGGGCCGCCAATCGAGCCCGTCGATGGCCCCTCCGGCCCAGCCGATCCCGGCAAACGGCGCGAGGATCGCCCGGTTGCCGGTGCTGGCGAAGGGTCCCAGCCCGACCGAGGGCACCGGCACCCCGAACCGCAACTCGAGCTGGGTGGCCAGGACGGCGCGTCCGCCGTAGCCCCGAAAGCGCTCGGCCGGGAGGGTGCCCCGGCCGCCGATGGCAAAACTGCGCGCCTTGGGCAGCCCACTGGTGGCCAGTCCCGCGGTAGTGCGCAGCCGCAGGTGGCCCACCAGAATCGGCACGCTGCCGTCGGTCCGGAAGGCCAGGCGGAGGTACTCGGTTGGACCGACGCCGCCCTCGATGGTGAGCCGGCCCCGCAGATCGGACCGATCGAGCGCCCCCCGCGGCGCCAGGGTGAATGCCACCCGGCCCAGGAAGTAGGAGCCGCTCCCCAAGTCGGGATTGGGCTCGTAGCGGTTCCGCACCGGCGTCGCCACCGTGGCGATCGAGCTGCTTCGCTCGAACCGGGCGGCCAGGTCGAGGCTCCACCGCGGATCGATCCGCCGCCGGAAACCGATGCCCACTTCCTCGCCCAGGTGGTAGCTGCCCAGGTCGATCGCGGCCTCCTGCGCCAGCATCGAGTTGATCACTCCGCTCACCACCGGCTCGTCCCCGAAATCACGGACCGCGCGCTTGGCGTCCACCATCCACTCATTCGCCCCGCGCACCACGCCCAGCTGGAACCCCGCGGTCACCCGGTGGTCCGAGAGCCCGTAGCCCACCGAGCCGCGGACCCGGTAGCCGCCGTTGAACTGCAGTCCGACGCCGAAACCGAAGGCGAGGCCCTGAACCCGGTTCACCCGGACCAGGTCACTGATGGCGGTGGTGCCGATGCGGCTGCGGGGCAGTCCCTCGAGAATCCTGCCGGACACCAGCGCCTCGGCGCTCGCCTTGAGATCGTCGAACTCTTGGCGATCGAACGGCTCGGCCGCTTCGGCGGAGGCCCGGAGCGGGGTGACCCATCGGGCCGAGTCGGGGGCGGGCGCGGCCAGCCCGCCGAACTCCGGGGCGGCGCGCAGCTCCGGCGGCGTCGGCACGGTAAAGTCGTAATCGCCGATCTCCCAGGTGCCCTTGATGATGGCCCGCAGGGGAAACTCGAACAGCGAGGCCCGGCGGCGGATCTCGATCTGCTGGCGGTAGGGCAGCCACCACTTTTCTTCCAGCAGCGATTGCTCCACCACGACGCTGATGTCCTGAATCTCCGAATCGCGGTATGCCGCGGGGGTGAAGCTGAATTGGAAGCGCACCAGCGCCGCGGTGACCCGCTCCAGGTAAAGCGTGCCCACCACCAGCGGGCGGTCGAGGCTCCGGGGCTTGACGCGGACCTCGAGCACGTCGATGGGCCCCTTGGGCGTTTTGAGGGTGACCGTATCACCCAGCGCGAAATCGTATTCGTCGAGACCCTCCAGCGAGAGGGGATGGACCGCGTCGCGGACCTCGTCACCCTCGCCGATCCGGATGATCGGACCGTAGTTATTGGTGACGATACCCAGGTGATCGCGGTGATACCGCATGGTCTGGGGCAGGAAGGTGTCGTCCCGCCACGCGACGATCCGTTGCTTGCTCTGGTCCGGCGGCTCCCAATACACTTCCACGTCGAGCTCGTCCGCCTTGGCCATGCGGGGCGGATCGGGGAAACCGACCCCGAATTGAACCAGGTAGAATACGAAGCCGTGCGCCCGGCTCCGGTAGTACCGGAGCGCGGTGTCCGAGGGAGGGCTTTCCCGGAGCAGGATGGCGCGACGGATGAGCTGGCCGACCTGGGGATCGCTGCCGGACTGGCCGGCGAGGGTCCCCGGAAGGAGCAGCAGAAAGAGGGCGACGAATGCACGGCGCATCGTGATGGCAAAAATACACGGGGCGCGCCGGACGGGTGCGACGGCGGCGCTGGCACTGCTCGCGGCGGCGTGCGGGCCGCCCAAGGGTATCCCTGCCGGCACCGGGGCCGCCGCCGCGGGGTCCCCGGCCCTGCCACCCCGGCCGCTGGCCCAGGTGTTCGTGCTCGAAGCCTCGGGCGCCCAACCCGAGGACACCACGGTGAAGGCGGCATCCGGGGAACAGCGCGTGGTGGTGGTGCGCCGCTCGGCGCCTGACTATGGCATCTTTGCCCGGCTCGAGTTTGCCGCGAACTCGCTCACCGCCCCCTCGGGCGCCGCCGAAGCCACGCTGACCATCCGCCCCCGGCCGAGCGTGTACGGCCTCGACCTGACGGTCGAGGGGGCGGTGGCGCCGGGAGCGACCATCGTGTTCAGTTACGGGGCTCATTTCGTCGCGCCGGCCGGCGCGCGCGAGCGGTACGGGAGCAACCTGGCATTCGAGAGGGAGCTGGCAATCGGGCGCATTGAAGGGGACAGCATGATGGTGTTCCTGCCCACCTCGCGGCCCGGCTCGGATCTCCTGCGCGCTTCGCTCCCCGGCCCGGGACGCTACCTCGTGGCGGCGCCGCGCTGACTCGCGACGCCGGCTGGGCACTCGAGCCGCTCGACGGAGGCCGCGCCATTCGGCTGCCGGCCGGGCGCGCCATCGTGGCGGGCCGCACCGCCGGCTCCGAGCTGCACCTCGACCACGACACCGTCTCGCGGCAGCACGCCGAGCTCAGGGCCGATGAGTCCGGCATCGCGCTCCGGGACCTGGGGAGCGCCAACGGGACCCGGGTCAACGGCGCCCGGGTAGCTACCGGACGCTTGAGCGCGAACGATGTCGTGACCTTCGGCAGCGTCGCCTTCCGCGTAGCGCGGGTGGAGGACTCGCCGATTCCCAGCGACGATCTCCCCGTCGGCACCCAGGTGCGAGCAGTAGACGTACACTCCGGGGGAGGGCCGCTGGCACGGCTGGCGGCAGAGCGACTCGCCCGGCTGGTCGACCTGGCTCGCCAGCTGTCCGGGGAGATCGAAACCGACCGGGTGCTCGCGTTGGTGGTTTCGCAAGCGGCGGCGCTGCTTCCCGCCGACCGGGTGGCGCTGCTGCTGGTGGACGAAGTCACCGGCGAGCTGGCGGCTGTGCACCAGAGCAACCGGCTGGGCGACGCAGCGGTCCAGGTGCCCAGGAGCATCGCCCGCCGCGCGATCGCGGAGCGCGCCCCGTTGATCACCCAGAACGCCGCCCTCGACGCCCGCTTCGAGGGCCGCTCGGTGCAGGCAAGCCAGGTGCGCGCCGCGCTTTGCGTCCCGCTGATGGCGGACCAGGAGCGCAGCCTCGGTGTCCTATACGTGGATTCGCTCACGTCGGCCGGCGCCTTCAGCGAAGACGACGCCGCCCTCTGCATGGCCTTCGGCGGCCTCGCCGCGGTGAGCATCGCCAAAGCCCACTATGCCCTGGCGGCGCGGCGCGAGGAGGTGACCCGGGCCAACTTCGAGCGCTTCTTCGCTCCCGGCGTCGCGGCCAGGATCGCGGCGTCCCGGAGCGGGGTGCGGCCCGGGGGCGAGCGACGGCCGGTGACGGTGCTCTACAGCGACGTACGCGGATTCACCGGCCTGGCCGAGACTCTCCCGCCCGAAACGGTGGCGGCGTTGCTCTCGGACTATTTCGCGGCGATGGTCGAGCTGGTGTTCGAGCATGGGGGCACGCTCGACAAGTTCATCGGCGATGCGCTGCTCGCCGTGTGGGGGGCGCCGCTCGCCGCGCCCGACGACGCCGACCGGGCCCTCGCCGCGGCACAATCAATGCAAGTCCAAAGCGCTTTACTCAACGCCAAGTGGACCGACCAGGGCCGGCCGCCGCTGGGTATCGGCGTCGGGTTGCACCATGGCGAGGCCTTCACCGGGACGATCGGGAGTCCCCGGCGGCTTGACTACACCGTGATCGGCGACGTGGTGAACGTGGCGGCGCGACTGTGTGACGCGGCGAATGCGGGGGAGATCGTGCTGAGCGAGGCGGTGGGACGCCGGCTGTCCGATCCGCCGAGCCAGGGCAGGGAGTCCCTGAGGTTACGGGGCCGGGAGGAGGCGGTGGCAGTGTTCAGAATTCAGAGATCAGGGGGTGAGCGGTGAACGGTGAACGAGTAGCGGGAACCGCCATACTGGCGGCACTGATACTGATGGCGTCGTGCGGGGGCAAGGACACCAGCGCACGCACCGAGCACCCTGCGGCTGGGGCGCAGGATAGTGCTATCGCGAAGTCGAATCTCCCCGGAGCCAAAGGCGTGGGGGCGGCGATGCGCCTGAGTGACAGCGCGAACGCGCGGAGGGCGCGGGAGGCAGCGGTGTCGGACACGACGCCGTGAACAGGCTAAGAGGCTAAGAGGCTAAGAGGCTAAGACGCTAGGAAGCTCACCGCTCACCGAACCGGTACTCCCACCCCGCTCGCGCCAGCAGATCCAGCACCAGCCGCACCGGCAAGCCCATCACCCCGAAGAAATCTCCCTCGATCCGCTCGATCAGCGCGGCGCCAAAGCCCTGAATTCCATAGGCGCCGGCTTTGTCCATCGGCTCACCGGTGGCCACGTAGGCGCGGAGGAGCTCGTCGTCCGCGGGGCGGAAGAAGACCGCGGTCGCGTCCTGGGCCTCAAACTCGCGGCCATCCGCCCGGAGGCAGACTGCGGTGTGCACCTCGTGTCGCCTCCCCTGCAGGCTCGTGAGTATCCGCAGCGCGTCGGCCTCGTCGATCGGCTTCTCGAGAATCCCGTCTCCGATGGCGACGGTGGTGTCAGCGCCGAGCACCCAGGCGCCCGGTACGGCACGAGCCTTGTCCCGCGCCAGCCGGCGCACGTAGGCCGCCGGCGCCTCGCGGGGGAGCGGCAACTCCTGGACATCGGCCGCCTGGACCCGGTGGGGGATGCCGAGCATCGAGAGCAGCTGGGTCCGTCGGGGCGACCGCGAGGCCAGGATCAGCGGGTGCCGGGTCACGGGGCGCGCTCCAGCAGGATCGTCACCGGGCCGTCGTTGTGAATCTCCACCTGCATGTCGGCGCCGAACTCACCGGTCTCGACCGGGAGACCGCGCGCCACCAGCTCGGCGCAGAAGCGCTGGTAGAGGGGGATGGCTACTTCGGGCCGCGCGGCGTCGATGAACGAAGGCCGGCGGCCCTTGGCCGAGTCGCCGTAGAGGGTGAACTGGCTCACCACCAGCACCGCCCCGCCTACATCGGCCAGGGCCAGATTCATCTTGCCCTCAGCGTCGGAGAAGACCCGGAGCCCGGCGACCTTGTCGGCCATCCAGCGCACCTGGTCCACCGTGTCGGCGTGGGTAAAGCCGACCAGCAGGCAGAAGCCGCGCGTGATCCCTCGCGCAGGCGCGCCCGAGACGCTGACCGACGCGCGGCTCACCCGCTGAAGAACGACTCTCATCGCCTGCAGCCTCAGTACCGGTACATGTAGAGTCTCGAAAAACTGCCGCCCCGCGGACCGTTGTATCGGTAGCCGAACAGCATCCTCATTCCTGGCGCGCTCGCAATGAGCACTGAAGTCCCATGCCGCCTCATGACTTTGACGGGCCGGCCGGCGATGTCGTAGAGAACAAACAAGCCTTGCTGCACGCGGGGCTCTCCAACGTTTGGATGAATCCATTCCTCACCGGCAGAACCGAGAACCCCTTCCACTTTTCCAGTTCAACCCGATCGAGCAAGGGATCGGCGAGCTGCCCGGTGAACGGTGACGACTGGAAGCGAACCGACCCTGCCGAGTCCACCAGGGCCCAGGAAAATGGACCCTCGGTCAGCGAAACCGTCACCCCCCCGCTGACCGGCGCCAGCGCCACCTTCCTAACCTCGTTTGTGGCGCCCAAAGCTGATCTCAATGAAATGGACCAGAGCGGTCGGCTGAGGTCGCCGAACCCCCGGATGTGAGTCGATCCGGCGGAGTCTCCCGTTGCGACCACCCAACCCTGGTGCGAGGTCGCCGCGGCAATCGCGACACCGCCGAATTTGATAGGCCAGTCCCGCACACAGTCACGGCTCAAGCGCCTGACATGCCTCGTCCATACGGCGCCGTCTGAGTACAGAACCCGAACCACGTTGCCGCCATCAATTCGAGTGCCGACCGGCTTCGCCCGCACGTAGCATTGCAGACTGCCAAATATGAGTTCGCCTACATCGCCAATGCCGACCGGACGAGTACGGATGACTATGAACGGGGGGTCTTTTGCATTGGAAGGTTGAAACGGAACCAGGTACAGCCCGTCTTCGGTCACGGAGGCGCCAAAGGGCAGGTAGTGCCCTCCTCGACCGCACCCGGAGCAGTAGTCCTCCCCGTCGAGATTGGTCGCGAACCCGAGCCCAAAGGTTACCACGCCAAGACTGGTTCCCCTAGTCTCCACGGTCACCGCGCGGCTGTAAGAACCCGATCGCACGAATCAGGATCGACCGGCGGCCCACCGGTACGCGCTCCAGCCTGAATTGGCCGTCGGACCCAGTGACCGCCCTGAGACCGGAGCCAGGGACCAGAGCCTCTGCACCAGCCACCCCGCGAGCCGAGTCGTCGACCACGCGGCCGGTGATAAAACCGGTTGGGGCAGCTGGGGTCGGCTGTTGGGCCGCCGCTGGCCGGCCCATTCCGCCGACCAGAAGCCCCAGTACCACACCGCCTGCTCCCCGTCCATGCAACATCGGCAGTCGAGCGAGGCCCAGTTGCACTCTCACCATCCCAGCTGAGAACCAAGGAATCAGGTTACTCGCGCCGCGGCGGTCCGCGGCTGGGTAGCGTTCGCACCAGCCCGCGACGCTCGATCTCGAGAATCATGCGCTGCACGACGATGGCGTTCCCGTCAGGCGTCAGGTGCGTCAGGTCAATGTAGGTCGTCGTGGGCACCGAGTCGAACACCGAGCCGAGGTAGGTGAAATCCGGCAGCGATGCCGCCTCCCGCTGTATGCGGGCGTACACCGAATCGATGAGCGGCGCGTTGTCGCGCAGGCGACTCACGAAGCGCGCCTCGAACGCCGACGGAGTCTTGCCGGAATGGATGAGCGTCGGCTGCCAGAAGGCGTGAAAGCGAAAGCCGTATTCACGTGACAACGCGCGCGCCATCCGCAGGTTTTCGGCATAGGTGTGGAGAACCGCGTCCACCTTCGCCGGGTCCGGTGGCGGCGGCGGATCCTGCGCGGCAACCGCCGTCGCCCCGGCGCTCCGACCCTTCCACCACAACGCGAAGCGGTAGGAGTTGGTGCTGCGAATGAACGTCCCCGCGGCGTGCCGCCATCCCTCGTGTCGTTGCCGCAATCGTTGCGTCACGACAGAGAGATTCGTGTGGGCGCCGGGCACGCCGGTCTCGTGCATGATCGACGCATCGTTCCAGCCGTCGTGCCACAACACCAACGCCGGCGGGGGCCGCCGCTGAAGGGCCTGTTCCAGCGAAATCAACTCCTGGGTCGACACATAGGCGTTCGCGCCGTAGTTCTCGACGCACGCCGGGACATTGCGGTCGCGAAGCGCCTGCTGCAGCAGCGCGGCGATGGTGACCGAGTCCGGCTGCCACAGCCCGAACACGGCCGATCCGCCAAACAGGTAGATGCGAAAACCCGAATCCGGGCAGATCGAGCCCGGGGTGACGCGCCGCCCGTCGGCACCCACGTTGACGAAACGTCCCTGGTATGGCGATGGCTTGAAGATGAGGTAGGGTTCGTACTGATCGAGCTGCCCCGCCTCTTCCCACTCCCGCCACATGGGCGCGATCCACGGACGGCTCGCGTAGTACTCGACGTTCTGCCGATCCTGTCGGGCCGCCCACCTCGACGTGTCCGGCGCGTTTCGCATGCTGATGACCGCGTTGGCCCCCGCCGCGAGCCCCTCGACCACCAGCAGTATGACCAGGGTATTCAGCCCCGCAATAGCGACGAACCGGTAGACACCGGCCGCTCGCTTCATGACATCGGGCAGAGGCATCGTCTGGGTCAGCGAGCGCCCAGCGCCCGGGCCGCGCGGGCGTAGTGCTTCTGCCTGACCCAGAGAATCATGCCGTACCGTCCCTGGCCGGCGGTGACGGCGTCGGCGGCGGTCACGCTGATCTTTCGAGCGGCGAGCTTGTCCAGATGGCGGGAGACGGCGCCCACTCGATCGTCTCCCTGGAACACGAACCCTTTCCTGACCTTGCTCAACCGCCAGCGGTTCCGCCGGGCGACTCGCCGCAGGCCCGGCAGATCGTCGCTGATCAGGTCCACCTGGGCCTTTCCTCCCCGCCCGGGGAAGGCGGAAAACGCCAGGAGGTTCACGTTCGCCTGCCGCAGCTGGGCCAGGACCGCTGCTCCCTTCCCGGCTCGATTGGGGACCATCACGTAGACGTAGCTGACTTTCTTCACGCGGTCGGACATGAAGACCTCCTCTGTTGGGGGTTAGGGGTTAGGGGTTGGGGGTTAGGGAGGGCATAGGAACAAGTTAGGGGGCAGTGGCGGAAAAATGGGCCCCCCTCGAGGCACACACTGATCCCTGACTCCTAACCCCTGGCCCCTAACCCCCAACCCCTAACCTTACCACCACCCCAGCAACCGCCACCACGCAAAGCCGACGGTCACCCAGATCACGATGTTCACGACCGACACCATGAGGCCCACCCGCCACCAGGCTCCCTGGCCGACGTAGCCCGCGCCGAAATAGATCGGTGATGTGGTGGTGCCGTAGTGCGTGAGCGACGCCGTGAGGTTCGACAAGTAGGCGAGCGAGAGCACGGCGAGATACGGTGGAGTCCCGGCGGCCAGCAGAACCACCAGGAACGGGATGAACATCGCCGAGGCATGAGCTGTGATGCTGGCAAAGGCGTAGTGCACGTAAAAATAGATGAAGAGCAGGACCGCGAGCGCCGCGCCCCACGGCCATCCCGCGGTGAACGCGCCGGCGACCCCGGCGAGCCAGGTCGTAATTCCGGTGTCGCCCAGGGCCCGGGCCATCTGGTAGATGCCGCCATACCAGATGAAGACGTCCCAGGCCGCCCGCTCGCCCAGCACGTCCTCCCAGGTCAGCACCCCGCTCAACAGCAGCGCGAGCATGGCGACCAGCGCCACGATCGGATAGTCGATCCCGTGCAGCGCTTTCGTGGCCCATAGCACCGTCACGAGGCCGAAGACGAGCAGCATCAGCTTCTCCCCTCGCGCCATGGCTCCGAGTCGCGCGAGCTCGGCGGCCGCGAACTCGGCAGCCGCCGGCGTGCGACTGATCGTCGGGGGGCGGGTGCGGTAGAGCAGCAAGGGAACCAGCAAGATCGACACCAGGCCGGGCACGACCGCGCCGAGCGCCCAGGTGGAGTAGCTGAGCTCGATGCCGGCGGTCTGCCTGGCGAAACCCGCGATCAGCACATTCGACGCCTGGCCGGTGAGGAACATCGCGCAGACGATGACGTCGCAATGGTAGACGAGTAGCATTAAGAACGCGCCGAGCCGTCCGGCGGTCGGCCCCGGCCTCGACTCGTACGTCTCGGCCACGCTTTTCGCGATCGGGAAGACGATGCCGCCGGCCCGCGCGCTATTGGACGGAATGATCATCCCCAGCACCATGTCACTGGCCACGAGGGAGTAGCCGAGCCCCAGCGAGGTATGGCCGATCGTGCGAATGAAGAGCAGGGCGATGCGCCGGCCGAGGCCCGTCTTGATCATGCCGCGCGCGAGCTGGAACGCCGCGACCACCATCCACACCAGCGGATCCGCATAACCCGCCAGCGCCTGGGCGGGTGGCAGCGCGCCGGTGAGCGCGGTCGCGACCACGCCGAGCAGCACCATCGCTCCGACGGGGAGCGGCTGGACCATCAGGCCGACGATGGTGCCGACGAAGATCGCGAGCAGGCGCCATGACTGGGGGGTGACGCCGGCGGGCGCCGGCAAGACGAGAACGGCCAGCGCCGCGAGAAGCACGATGGCCCATCGGAGAGGCGCGGAAAGCCTGTTCTGTGTTATGGGGCCGCCGACTCGGCGAAATACATGACCCGAGTCAATGCGCCCCGCTCGGAGAGCTCCATCACCGTCTCGAGATAGCGTTGCTGCCGGGCGAAGTATTCGCTTCCCTCCAGATCCTCGACAGCCGGCTGGTGGGCCCGCATCGCTCGCAGCCTTCCCCCCGCATGCAACAGCACACTCGCTGTTCTGTCCTCCTCCGCGATGAGCTTGAAGCCGGCGGCCTGGAGCAGCGCTTCATTGAATCCTGGCGGCACGAACCGGGTGTAGCCGTTGGCGCTGCGGCGGGCGGTCTCTTCGTTCGAGATCGGTCCCCCGATGACTCCCGCATCCGTAAACAGGAGTTTCCCGGCCGGTGTCAGCACTCTCGCGATTTCATCGAGCAGCGCCTTCCGGTCACCCAGATGGAGCACGACATCCAGGGACATGACGGCGTCGAACGACCGATGGTCGAGGGGAAGCGGCAGGTTGAGGTCGGCTTCCAGCAGCGTGACACGGTCTTGAACCCCGGCGGCGGAAGCCCTGGCGCTCCCCGAGACCAGCGCGGATGCGCTGACGTCAATACCGGTGCCCGTGCAGCCGGTCGAGCGGACCGCGAAGACCAGGGGCCCGCAGGGGCCGCACCCCACGTCGAGCAGCCGGCTGGACGCGGAGAGAGCGAGCCTCTCGATATCCCAACGAAGCTCGTCGGCGGTTACCCACGAGTGCTGGCCGATATCTTCCCCGTACGCCTCTCGGCGCAGCTGCTGCATCAGGGGCGAATCAAAACCCGCATAGAGCGCGTCGTAGGTCATTCGGGAATCCGGGGATCAGGGATCAGGGGAAAAGATAGAGGGGTGCCCGTGCGGACACCCCTGACCCCTGACCCTGACTCCTGACCCCTGCTCTACTCGACCGTCACCGACTTCGCCAGGTTCCGCGGTTGATCGATGTGGCACCCCCGCCGGACGGCCACGTAATAGGCAAACAGCTGCAGCGGCACGCTGGCCAGGATCGGGGTCAGGAGATCGTGGGTGGCGGGGATGTGGAATACCGCATCGGCCAGCCGGGCGATCTGCTCGTCTCCCTCGGTGACGATCGCGATGACCTTGCCGCCCCGCGCCTTCACCTCTTCGATGTTGCTCACGATCTTGCCGTGCACGCCGTCCTGCGGGGCGATGAACACCACCGGCATGTTCTCGTCGATCAGCGCGATGGGCCCGTGCTTCATCTCCGCGGCCGGATAACCCTCGGCGTGGATGTAGGAGATCTCCTTGAGCTTGAGCGCGCCCTCGAGCGCCACCGGGAAATTCACGCCGCGGCCCAGGTACAGGGCGTTGTGCGCGTTCGCGAATCGGTCGGCCAGCTTCTCGACCTCGGGCGCGCGGGCGAGCACCTTCTCGATCTGGGCCGGGAGGGCCTTGAGCGCCTCGATGAGCTGGCGCCCCTGCAGCAGGCTCAGGTTGCGGAGCCGCGCCATCCGGAGCGCCACCATGGTCAGTGCGGCCACCTGGCTGTTGAACGCCTTGGTGCTGGCCACGCCGATTTCAGGACCGGCGCGGAGGTAGAGCCCGCCCTGCACCTCGCGGGCGATGGTCGAGCCCACCACGTTGACCAGCCCGATGGTCCGGGCGCCGCGCCGTTTGGCCTCGCGCACCGCGGCGAGCGTGTCGGCCGTCTCGCCCGACTGGGACACCGCGATGACCAGGGTGTTTTCGTCCACGATCGGGTTGCGGTAGCGGAACTCCGAGGCGTATTCCACCTCGCAGGGAATCCGCGCGATCTCTTCGAAGATGTACTCCCCGATCAGCCCGGCGTGCCAGGATGTGCCGCAGGCGGTGATGATGACCCGGTTGAAACGGTTGAATTGCTCGTCGGTCAGGTTGAGCCCGCGGAGCCTGGCGGTGCCCTCTTCCTCGAGCAGGTGCCCCCGGACCGTGTTGGTGAGACTCTCCGGCTGCTCGAAGATCTCCTTGAGCATGAAGTGGCTGAACCCACCGCGCTCGATCGTCGCCAGGTCCCACTCGATCTGGTTGACCGGCTTGTCGACGTGGGTCTCGGTCAGGTTCCGAACCCGGTACCCCTTCCGGTTGAGCACGGCCATCTCGCCGTCGTCCAGGTAAACCACGCTCCGGGTGTGCTCCAGGATCGCCGAGGCGTCGGAAGCGACGAAATACTCCCCATCACCCACCCCGATGAGGAGCGGGGAGCCGTTCCGCGCCGCCACCAGCAGGTCGGGCTCATCCGCCGAGATCACCGCGATCCCGTAGGCGCCCTCGACATCCCAGAGCGCCGCGGCCACCGCCTCCTCGAGGCTCCCTTCGTAGTACGCGCCGATCAGGTGGGCCAGGACTTCGGTGTCGGTTTCGGAGCGGAAGGTGTGGCCGCGCTTGGCCAGGGCCTTCTTGATGATGGGGGCGTTCTCGATAATGCCGTTGTGGATGACGGCGATCTTGCCGCTCTCGTCGAGATGCGGGTGGGCGTTCGGGGTGGTCGGAGCGCCGTGGGTGGCCCAGCGGGTGTGGCCCACACCAAGGGTGCCGACGGGGGTTTCAATGCGGAGCTTCTCGACCAGGGCGGACAGCTTCCCCGCTGCCTTCTTGATCTTCACCCCGTCGCCGTTGATGATGGCGACACCTGCGGAATCGTATCCCCGGTACTCCATCCGGCGGAGCCCGTCGATCAGAATCGGCGATGCCTGCTTGGGTCCGACATATCCGACAATTCCACACATCGCGGAGACGACCTCATGCCTGAAGAAGAGTCCGGACCTCCTCGAGCAACCCCACCGCGTCGGCCTCGGTTGGCGCCTCGGCGATGATGCGAATGACCGGCTCGGTGCCCGAAGGGCGCAGGTGCACCCATCGGCCGGGCCAGGCCAGGCGGAGCCCATCCCGCTCATCCGCCTGGGCGTCTGGGAACCGAGCTTTGAGGGCCGAGTAGGCTACGTGTAAGTCAGCACCCCGTTGGAATTTAGCCTTCACGATCCGGTACCGGGGAGCGCCACCGACCAGGGCCGAGATGGGGCGCTTTTCCCGCGCAAGATACTGCAAAATCAACGCCACCCCCACCGGCGCATCGCGCCCGATGTGAAGCTCCGGCAGGATTACGCCTCCGTTCCCCTCCCCACCGATCACTGCGCGCTCGTCCTTAATGACGCGCGCCACGTGCGCCTCGCCCACAGGTGCCCTGACGAATCGGGCCCCGCCTGCGGTCGCGGCATCTTCGACGACGAGGCTGGTGGAGAGATTGGCGACGACGGTTGGTCGGTCGGTAGGTCGGTAGGTCGGTAGGTCGGTAGCGCCAGAGTTTACCGACTTACCGACATACCGACTTACCGACTTACCGAGTACCGCTCTCACCGCAAACGCCAGGGTGTAGTCCTCCCCGATCGGCGCCCCGCTCTCATCGACCAGAGCCAGCCGGTCCACATCGGGATCCACGGCCATCCCGATCTGGGCCCCCGAAGCGCGGACCAGGCGAGAAAGCTGGCCCAGGTTCTCGGGGATGGGCTCGGGCTCGCGGGGGAATCGGCCGTCGGTCTCCAGGTTGATGCCGGCGACGGTGCAGCCGAGCCGCTCGAGCAGCTCAGGGATGATGGCGCCGCCCGCGCCACGGACGCAGTCGAGCGCCACGGTGAATCCGGCCCGGCGAATCAGGTCCACGTCGACCTGTGGCAGCGCCAACACAAGATCGAGGTGCCGGCGAATCGCATCGGGGTCGCCCGTGACCCGGCCGACCCCGTCCCAGCCCCCCCGCTTCGGGCCCGACTCCGCCAGGGCCCGGACCGCGGCGCCCGACTCGGCGTCCAGGAAGACCCCGTCGGGGCCCACGAGCTTGAGGGCGTTCCATTCGATCGGATTGTGGCTGGCGGTGAGGATGAGGCCCGCCCCGGCGTGATGGTGCTCGACAGCGAGCTGGGTGGTGGGAGTCGGCACCAGCCCGAGGTCGATCACGTCGCACCCCACCGACATGAAGCCGGCGATCGCGGCGTGCGCAAACATCGGCCCGCTGGTGCGGGCGTCGCGGCCCAACACGGCGCGCGGCTTGCCGCCTGCGACGGCCCAGGCACCCAGGGCCGCCGCGTGCCGGGCCACCAACTCGGGAGTGAGGTCGGTTCCGACGATCCCGCGCATGCCGGAGACAGAGATCATCAGGGTCGTAGACATGGCGCAAAAGGTAGACGCTAAGACGCGAAGACGCTAAGACGCTAGGAGAGAGCTCTTTCCTAGCGTCGTAGCGTCCTCGCGTCGTAGCGTCTCACACCGTGATCGGGAGTTTCTCGACGTCCGGAAAGGCCTTCTGAAACGCGTTCACCACGTCGGTGTCGAACTGCACGCCGGAGTACTTGACCAGCTCGGCGAGGGCGTCGACGGGGGCGCGGGGCTGCCGATACGAGCGGTTGGTGGTCATGGCGTCGAACGCGTCCACCACCGCGACGACCCGAGCCACCATGGGGATCGCGTCGCCGACCAGACCGTCGGGAAACCCGCTGCCGTCCATTCGCTCGTGGTGGTTGCGCACGATCTGCAGCACCAGGGGATGCTCCCGGCGGAGCGGCTGCAGGATTTCTTCTCCCTCGGTCACGTGCTTCTTGATCTCCTCGAATTCGGAGACGGTGAGGGGACCGGGCTTCTGCAGGACCGAGTCGCGGGTTCCGATCTTGCCGATGTCATGCAGCTCCCCACCCAGGCGAATCTGGTCGAGGATCTCGCCAGTGAAGCCCAGAAAGACCGCGGTCTTGACCGCGTAGCGGCTCACCCGCTGGGAGTGACCGCGGGTGTAGACGTCTTTCTTCTCGAGCATACGAACCGCCATTTGGATCTGGCCCACGAATTGTTCCTTGTTCCGTTGGTCGAGTTCCCGGATGGAAGCCTGGAGCCGCTCCTGATAGCTCAGCTGCAGGAAGCGATTCTCCAGCACGAGGCGCCGCTTTTCGAGCGCGTTGTCGACCCGCGCCCGGACTTCGTCGATCAGGAACGGCTTGGACAGGTAGTCGTACGCGCCGTGCTTGAGGCACTCCACGGCGGTACTGACTTCGGCCACGCCGGTCAGCATGATGAAGGCCACATTGGGCCACCGGCGGATCACCTCCCGAAGGAAGGTGAGGCCGTCCATCTCCGGCATGTGAAGATCGCTGACAATCAGGGGAACCTCACCCCGCTCTTCCAGCAGGGCGAGCGCATCGCGACCGTTTCTGGCTTCGATAGTGCTCAGTCCGACGGACTGGAGCACTCGCGCGAGCGTCTGGCGGACCTCTCCGTCATCGTCGACGACCAGTGCCAGGGGCGCGTCGTTCCGCCGGGCGGACGGAGCGGGGGGCGACGAGGTCACCGGGCGAAACGTAGGGGGAGGCCCGGGAATCTTCAACGGCCCGGGGGCGGGCGCGCTATTCTTCTGGACGATCCCCGCCACTCATTGCTGGAACCAGGGAGCCATGACTCGCATACTTGCCCACGATCTGGAGCATTCGCTGGCGACCCGCGCGGTGCATGCCGGCCAGGTAGCCGACCCGCTGGCCGGGGCGGTCATGACACCGATCTACCAGACGTCCACCTACCGGCAGGAAGGCCTCGGCAAGCACAAGGGCTACGAGTATGCCCGGACCCAGAATCCCACCCGCGAGGCGCTGGAGCGCAATGTCGCGGCGCTGGAGGGCGGCGTCCACGGCTTCGCGTTCGGATCGGGGCTCGCCGCGCTGGATGCGATCCTCAAGCTCTTCCAGGCCGGCGATCACATCGTCTCGGGCGAAAGCGTGTATGGCGGCTCGATGCGGCTGATGCGCCGGATCTTCGAGCCCTATGGCCTCGAGCTGAGCTTCGTGGACAGCCGCGACATCGGCAACGTGGAGCGGGCGCTCAAGCCGAACACCCGCATGGTCTACTGCGAAACCCCGACCAACCCGATGATGTTCCTCACCGATCTCCGGGCGCTGGGCGATCTCACCGCCTCGCGGGGCCTGCTGTTCGCGGTGGACAACACCTTCATGACCCCGATCTTTCAGCGGCCGCTGGAGCTGGGCGCCGACATCGTGCTCCACTCCACGACGAAATACCTGAACGGCCACAGCGATATGGTCGGCGGCCTGCTGATTGCCCGGCGCGACGACCTGGCCGAGCGGCTGGGCTTCATTCAGAACGCCAGCGGCGCGGTGCCGGGGCCGATGGACTGCTGGCTCGCGCTGCGCGGCACCAAGACGCTGCCGCTCCGGATGCGCCAGCACGACCTGAACGGCCGCCGGATGGCCGACTGGCTCAAAGACCAGAAGGCGGTGCAGCGGCTCTACTATCCCGGGCTCACCTCCCATCCGCAGCACGACCTGGCCCGGCGGCAGATGTGCGGCTTCGGCGGGATGGTGTCGTTCGACCTGGGCGACGTGGACCGGGCTCGCCGGGTGGTGGAGCGGGTGAAGATCTTCCAGTTGGCCGAGTCGCTGGGCGGGGTGGAAAGCCTGATCGGACACCCGGCCTCGATGACCCACGCCGCCGTGCCCCCGGAGCTGCGCCAGGAGATGGGCCTCACCGATTCGCTGGTGCGGCTCTCGGTGGGGATCGAGGACGTGGACGATTTGATCGCGGATCTCGACCAGGCGATGAGCTAGGCGCTACGACGCTACGACGCTAGAAAAGTGCCTTCTCATAGCGTCTTAGCGTCCTAGCGTCTTAGCGCCCATTCTGAAACAATCCCTCCCGACCCACGTACATTTCAGCACCCCAAGCCCCGAGCCCCCAAATGACCTCCCTCCCCACCCACCGCCCCCGCGTCGCCTTTCCGCAGATTGCCGGCGTCTCGTGGGAGCACCCCGCCGACCGCGCCGCCCTCCAGGCGATGCGGGCCGTGCCGGGCTTCGACGACGTGGTGCGGAAGATCATCGCCATTCTGGGCGGCGAACGGGGCATCCGGCTGCTGTTCCAGGGCAACGCGGTGCGGGCCGGCTCGCAGCAGTTTCCCCGCGCGTACGCGCTGCACGTGGAGGTCTGCACCACGTTCGACTGGCCCAAGGTACCGGAGCTCTACGTCTCGCAGACTCCGGTGTTCAACGCCGGCGCCTATGGCGTGGACGATCCGTTCATCGTGCTGCATTCCGCCGCGCTGGAGCTGCTCGACGAGGAGGAGCTCCGTGTCCTGATCGCGCACGAGATGGGGCACGTGGTGAGCGGACACAGCCTCTACCGGACCATCGCCGAGATCTTCCTCTTCGTGAGCCTGGGCGCCCTGCCGTTTCTGGCCGGCATCGCGCTCCTGCCGGTACGGCTCGCCATTCTGGAATGGTCCCGCAAGTCGGAGCTTTCCTCCGACCGGGCCGGCCTCCTGGGCAGCCAGAACGTCATTGCGTCGCAGCAGCTCTTCATGAAAATGGCGGGCGCTTATCGCGGCGCGCTGGAGTCGGGGCAGATGGCGCTGGAACCGTTCATCGCCCAGGCTAACGAGTACGTGGCGAGTAACGAAGGCTTCGACATCGTCTACAAGATCCTCAACACGCTCGCCCTCAGCCATCCGATGAACACGGTGCGCGCCGCGGAGCTGCAGAAGTGGATCCAGAGCGGCGACTACGAGCGAATACTCCGGGGGGAATACACTCGGCGGGGCGCCGAGCAGAAGGACCGCCCGCTGGGCGACGACTTCCGTGCCGCCAAGGACCACTACTCCAGCGAGGCCCGCGACACCATCAACAAAGTGACCGACGCCGTGAAGAACGCGGCGTCCTCCGCGCGGGACGCGTTCCGCAAGGCCCAGCAGGGATGAAGGTACTGGTCGTCGGAGGAGGAGGCCGCGAGCACGCGCTCTGCTGGGCGCTCAAGCGAGACCTCCCCTCCGCCGACCTGTTCTGCGCCCCAGGCAACCCCGGCACTGTTCCCCTGGCCAACAATCTCCCCATCGGATCCGAAGACCTGGAGCGCCTGGTCCGAGCCGTGGTCGCGCACGACATCGAGCTGACCATCGTCGGTCCGGAGGCGCCGCTCGCCCGGGGGCTGGTGGACCGGATTCGGGAGACCGGCCGCCTGGTGTTCGGCCCCACCGCCAGAGCGGCCGAGCTCGAAGCATCCAAATCCTTCGCCAAGGACGTGATGGAGGCGGCGCATGTGCCCACCGCGCCCTCCCGCAGCTTCAGCGCCCTGGGCGCCGCGCTCGCCTACATAGACCAGCACGCCAAGCCGCTGGTCGTCAAGGCGAGTGGCCTTGCCGCGGGGAAGGGTGCGATCGTGTGCGGCACCCGCGGGGAGGCCCGGCACGCCGTGACCGCGATGCTCCACGACGGGAGTTTCGGTGACGCGGGCCGGACGGTGGTGATCGAAGCGTTCCTGGCAGGAGAGGAGCTCTCGGTCCTCGCCCTCACCAATGGCCGGGAGGTGCGGATCCTTCCTCCGGCTCAGGATCACAAGCGGCTTCTGGAGCAGGATCGCGGGCCCAACACCGGCGGCATGGGCGCGTACAGCCCGGTATCCTTCGCGACACCGGACCTGCTGGCGCGGGTCGAGCGCGATGTGCTGCTGCCTACCCTCCTTGAAATGGAGAAGCGAGGCGCACCATTTTCCGGAGTGCTCTATGCCGGGCTCATGATCGACCCGGACGGCACCCCCAATGTGATCGAGTTCAACTGCCGGTTCGGCGACCCGGAAGCCCAGGTGGTACTGCCCCTGATCTCCGCGGGCCTGGCCGGGGCGATGCGCGCCATCGCCGCGGGCGAGGAGTTGCCCCCGCTCGCCATCGCGAACAGCGCCGCCGTGACGACAGTGCTGGCGGCGGCGGGATACCCCGAGGCGCCCCGGCGGGGGGCCGCGATCCACATCCCGGAAGGGCTGCCCCACGGGGTGACCGTGTTCCATGCCGGCACCCAGCGCGATGAGGCCGGCGTGCTGCGTACCAGCGGGGGACGGGTGCTGTCGGTGACCGCCGTGGCGCCGACGTTCTCCGCGGCGCAAGGGGCCAGCCGGGCAGCGGCGGAGATGATCGAGTTCGAGGGCAAGCAGTTCCGGCGAGATATTGGGTGGAGAGAAGCTGGGCGAGCCGGGAATCCGGGGATCCCCTGATGCCCGAATTGCCCGAAGTCGAAACCATCGTCCGGGACCTGCGCCCGGAGCTGCTGGGCCGCCGGCTCCTCTCCGCCCGGCTTTCTCATGACGATGTCCTCCGCGGGGTGAGCCGCCGGACGCTGCACGCGGGCCTCAAGGGCCGGACCGTCACCGCCGTCACCCGTCGGGCCAAGCACGCCGTGATCACTACCGAGACGCGTCGCTTGGTCGTGCAGCCCGGCATGACCGGCTCGCTGATGGTGCATCGGCGCGATCTCACCGCGGACGAGCGGCGTTACGCCGTGCTTCGGGTGGCGCTGGACGACGGCGGCACGCTCGTATACCGTGATGTGCGCCGGCTCGGCACCCTGCTCTGGCTCGACGAGCGGGGTTGGCGCGGCTACGACTCGAGTCTGGGCCCGGAACCGCTCGACCCGGCCTTCACTCCTTATGCGCTGCGGCGAATCCTGGCCGGATCCCGCGCGGCGGTGAAGAAAGTGCTGATGGACCAGCGCGCGATCGCGGGGGTGGGAAACATCTACGCCAACGAGGCGCTCTTTGCAGCCGGAGTGGATCCGTCGAAGCCGGCCAACGCGGCGTCCGCCGCGGCCACCGGCCGCCTCCACCGCCACCTGGTGCGCATCCTGGAAGCGGCTATCGCCTCCCAGGGCACCACTTTTCGCGACTATCGCACCGGCACCGGCGAGCCGGGCAACTTCCAGCTGGAGCTCCTGGTCTACGGCCGCGAGGGCGAGCCCTGCCGGCGCTGCGGCACCACGCTCTCCGGCACCCACTCGATCGACGCCCGCATCACCGTCTTCTGCCACCGCTGCCAGTCATGATCGCGCGAGCGATGGCCCTGCCCCTCCCCGCCGCCGACCTCGATGGCCTGCGCCGGCGGGTCCGGACGGCCGCCGAGCAGCGGCCGGGGATCTACCGCATGCTCGACGCGGCCGGGCGGGTGCTCTACGTCGGCAAGGCCCGGCAGCTCCGCTCCAGACTGCTGTCTTACTTCCATGCGAAGTATCCCGACGACAAGGCCGCGCGGATTCTCCATGCGGCGAGCGACGTGACCTGGGAGTACCTGTCCAGCGAGTTTGCCGCCCACCTGGCTGAGCTCCGGGAAATCCGGAAATGCCGGCCGCCTTACAACGTGCAGATGAACCGGACCCGCTCGGCGGTCTTCATCGGCGTGGCGGAGGGTGTAGCGCCCAAGCTGTCCTGCACCAGCACACCGTCGAAGCAGCAGGTCCGCTACTACGGACCGCTCCCGTCTCCCGCGCGGAGCGCGATCGCGATCCGGGTACTCAACGATCTCCTCGGACTCCGCGATTGTGCCGACCGGATGCCCATGGCCTTTGCCGAGCAGGGCGATCTCTTCGACACGCCCCGGCAGGCTGCCTGCCCGCGCTACGATTTTGGCACCTGCAGCGGGCCCTGCGCCGGCCTGGTCACCGAGCCGGACTACCGGCAGCGCGTCGCGGCCGCCACGGCGTTTCTGGACGGCACCGCCATCGCCCCGGTCGACCGGATCGTGGCCGGCATGATGGGTGCCGCCGATCGCGGAGAATTTGAGATGGCGGCGCGATGGCGGGAGCGATTCGAGGCGCTAGAATGGCTGCTGGCGGCGACGACCCGCGCGCGCGCCGCCCGGGAGCTCCTCACCTTTGTCTATCGCGACCCCGGTCTTCACGGCGACGATAAGGCCTTCCTGATCCGCCGCGGCGCGGTGCGGGCCTGCTATCCCTGGCCCGCCACCCCGATCGAGCACGAGGCCTTCAAGGGAGTCGTGGCCGATGAGCTGAGCCGCGAGGAGGAACCGGCCGGCCCGCTCCCCGCCGGGGCGATCGACGAAATGCTGCTGATCATGAGCTGGTTCCGGCGCCACCCCGAAGCCTTGCGGCGAACGACCCGGCTCGACGCGTGGATGTGAGGCTCTAGCGTCTCCACGCGAGGCTGGTATTATAGATGAGCGAACCATCATCTTCAGACGAGGGCAGGATCGCCCCGCTGTGCAGGCTTGTTAGGGAATCTGTAAATGCGACTTCCATTCGGGCCGAGAATCAGCCGTTCCAGGCGCCTAACCTCTCACGAGAATGTCTGAGGACATCGGTCCCCGAGGGGAGATTACTCGGAGAGCGCCCGAGCTGCCCGGAGCGACCGACCGATTTCTCCGGCTTCTGGTCGGAGATGTCGAGGACTACGCGATCTTTCTGCTCGACCCAACCGGCAGGGTAGCGAGCTGGAATACCGGTGCCCGTCGTATCAAGGGATACGAGCGGGGGGAGATCATCGGCCGACACTACTCCTGCTTCTATCCATCGGAGGCGATGGCCCGGGGGTGGCCGGACTACCAGCTGCGGATGGCCGCGCAGCACGGACGATTCAGCGACGAGGGCTGGCGGGTTCGCAAGGACGGCTCCCGCTTCTGGGCCAGCGTCGTGATCACCGCGCTCCGGCCCAGCGATGCGATGGGCGCGGGGTTCCTGAAGATCACCCGGGATCTCACCGAACGCCGTCAGGCCGAAGAGGCGATCAAGCAGAGCGAAGAACGCCTCCGGCTGCTGATCGATGGGGTGCGCGAGTACGCGATCTTCCTGCTCAGTCCCGAGGGACTGGTGGTGAGCTGGAACTCCGGTGCGCAACGCATCAACGGCTATGAGACGACCGAGATCCTCGGCCGGCACGTCGCCTGTCTCTATCCATCGGACGCGGTGTTCAGCGGCAAACCGGATTGGTTGCTGCGCACCGCCACCACGGAGGGATCGGTCGAAGACGAAGGCTGGCTGCTCCGGAAAGACGGAACCCGGTTCTGGGCCGACGTGGTCATCACCGCCCTCCCCGGTGGCGACGGGAAAAACCGGGGATTCGTGAAGATCACCCGGGACCTCACCGACCGGCGGAAGGTCGAGGACCTGCTCCAGGCCGACCGGCAGAAGAACGAGTTCCTGGCGTTGCTGACCCACGAGCTCCGCAACCCGCTGGCCCCGATCCGCAACGCGCTCCATGTGCTGGCCCAGCCCGGCGTCGAGGCCTCGATGGCGGCGCAAGTACGGGATATCGCCTGGCGCCAAGTGGACCACATGGCCCGGCTTCTCGACGACCTCCTCGACGTGACCCAGATCGCCCAGGGGCGGATCGAGCTCAGGCGCGGGGTGGTTGACGCGGGCAAGATTCTCACCCGGAGCGTCGAGGATGCGGCGTCGCTGCTGACCGAGCGCCGCCATCGGCTGACGCTTGACCTCCCCCGCGAGGCACTCTGGGTCGACGCCGATCCGGCCCGCCTGGTGCAGGTGTTCACCAATCTCCTGATCAACGCCGCCAAGTACACCGATCCCGGCGGGAGGATCACCGTGGCGGCCCGGCAGGAGGCGCGCCACGTGGTGGTCCGCATCAGGGACACCGGCATCGGCATCGATCCGTTGATGGCCGCCAGCATCTTCGATCTGTTCGTCCAGGGCGAGCGGCGGCTGGACCAGTCCGCCGGGGGCGCCGGCATCGGGCTTACCCTGGTTCGGCGGCTGGTCGAGCTGCACGACGGTACGGTGGACGTGATGAGCGCCGGGCTGGGCAAGGGCAGCGAGTTCGTCGTGAACCTGCCCGGGGCCGATCCGCCGCCGCCGGATCGCCTGGTCGAGCCCGAGCACCAGTGCGTCGCCCCACCTTCGCTGCGGGTGCTCGTGGTGGACGACAACGCGGACGCCGCCAACAGCCTGGCGATGGCGCTCCGGATGACGGGCCAGCGGGTTCGGGTGGCCTACGATGGAGAAACGGCGTTGTCCTTCGCCGCCGAAGACCCGCCGGAGGCGGTGGTCCTCGACCTCGGCATGCCGGGCATGGACGGCTATCAGGTGGCCCGCCGGCTCCGCGGCGACCCGGCCACTCGAAAGAGCCTGCTCATCGCGCTGACCGGCTGGGGCCAGGATGCGGACAAGCGCAAATCCCAGGAGGCGGGGTTCGACCACCATCTGGTGAAGCCGGTCGATCCCACCGTCGTCGGCCGGGTGCTGGCCGCGTATCGGGCGTCTCCCGGCGAGACGACGAACCCGCCGGCGATGCTCCGGTGACGGACGCCGAGCGCCCCCGCATCCTGGTCGTCGACGACAGCAAGGACGGCGCCGACAGTCTGAGCATCGTGCTCCAGATGATGGGTGCCCAAACCCAGGTGGCCTACGACGGTGCGTCGGCGCTGAAGCTGGTTGGTACCTTCCACCCGACCGCCGTGCTCCTGGACATCGGCATGCCCGACATGGATGGACATACCGTGGCCCGCCGGATCCGGGCCGATGCCGGCAATTCCTCGATCAAGCTGATCGCCGTCACCGGGTGGGGTACCGAGGCGGAGCGACGCCGGTGCGCGGAAGCAGGCTTTGACGAGCACTGGGTCAAGCCGGTGGAGCCAGCCACCCTGAAGGCCCTGGTGACCGGCACCGCGGGAAAGCGGCGCTGATGCCATCGATCTGGGGGCAGGTGGCGTGGCTCCTCCTCCTGGCGGTGCCCGTCGCCTGCGTAGCCTGGACCGTCACGCACGAAGATTTGTTCCGGGAGCCGCGGGAATACTTCACCGAGCAGAGCGAATCCGGCAGGCACTGGCCGGTGCGGAAATTCTTCTACATGCTGACGTGCGAGTATTGCTTCTCGCACTACGTCGCAATCGCGTTTCTGGCTCTGACCGGGTTCCGGATGCTGCTGCCCGACTGGCGCGGGGTGCTCATCGGAGGGTTTGCCCTGGTCTGGGTCGCCAACATCTACATGAGCATCTTCGGACGGCTCCGCCTGGAGATCAAGAAGGAGAAGGTCGATATCGAGATGAAAGAGAAGGTGCTCGACGAGTCCTGATACCGACGCGGCAGCGGCCCCCCCACCCCCGCCACTGCAGAATTCTGCACTTTCCTGATCCCTGGATTCCCCGATTCCCCTGATCCCCTGCTGACCGGCACGCCGGTTGCCCCATCTTCGACCTCGAACACGACTGTGCAAGGCGCCGAGGGAGCAGACTCTCCTCCGACACGCCTCGTCACACACTACCGGGAACCGGGGATGCGCGCGCTCTACGCCATGGGTTTGTTGTTCATCGCGCTGTGCGGAGGGCTGCTCTGGCTGGGGCGCGCCCAGCCCGTGCCGGCGACCGCTCTGCCGGTGGCACCCGCCGAGCTATCGCCCCATCCGGTGTCGCAATTGTCCGGGCCCGAGTGGTTCCGGCAAATGAAACCCTTCTGCAACCCGGTCGAGGTGGAGACGCGGGTGCGGTTCCGGCCCCCACCCCCGGGTTACGAGGGCGTCGCCTACGGGGCCGGGTGCTTTGCGCTGGCGGGAAAGATCGGCCGCGCGCGCGAGCTGCTCCTGACCCTCGAGACGGCCCAGCGCCGGATGGCCGCGGACGTGGTGTTCGAGCTGGCGCATCCGGTGGCCGACGCCGGCGACGACGCCTCCGCCGGGCCGATCATGGGCATGGTGGTCGAGTTCTCCACCAACAACTACATGGCGCTGTACCACGCCGGCGCGTCGGAGTTTGCTCTGGGGCAGCCCGAGCCGGCGCGCACCCACCTGACCCGATTCCTCGAGCTCTACAAGGCGGAGGACGGCTGGCGCAGCAACGCCCAGTCGATGCTGGCCAAGCTGGACGCCCGATGACCGCGCCGGAGCACGCCTACCTTCGGGAGGGGACCGTCCTCGCCGGGCGATACACCATCGGGCGGGAGCTGGGACGGGGCGGCTTTTCGGTGGTCTACCTCGCCGACGACAAGGTTCTGGGGGGCCGGGTTGCGCTGAAGCTGCTGGTGCCGCCGCCCGCGGCCGCCGTCATCGCGCGGGAGCGGATGCGCCGCGAAGTCCAGGCAGTGCGCGGGTTGTCCCACGCCAACATCGTCGCGGTGCACGATTTCGTCGATGACGGCGAGCGGAGCTTCGTGGTCATGGAGTACGTGGCCGGGCCGGATCTGGCCCGCCGGGTGCGCACGCAGGGCAGCGTCGCGGCGTCGGAGGTTGTCCTCCTGGGCCGGGACGTCGCCGCCGCCCTGGCGATGGCGCACCGCCACGGGGTGATCCACCGCGACGTCAAACCGCAGAACATTCTGCTCGATGCCGACGGCCGCGCGCGGCTCACCGATTTCGGATCGGCGCGCCTGGACGGAATCACCGGCGTCACCCGCACCGGCGGGCTGGTCGGAACACTCGACTACCTCTCGCCGGAGCTGCTGGCCGGGGAACGGGGCGATGGCCGCGCCGATCTCTACGCTCTGGGACTGACGCTCCACTTTGCCTTGACCGGCCGGCGTCCCGACCGGCCCAGCAGCCACGTGCCGGTGCCGGCCAGCGCCCTGGGACACCGTCCCTCGAAGGTGGCCGGCGCGCCCAGGTTACCGGCCTGGGTCGACGAGCTGGTGGCGCGCACCACCGCCGCCGCACCCTCGGACCGTTTCCCGTCGGCGAGCGCGATGGCAGATGCCCTGGCGGCCGGGGGAACCGGGCCGGGAGCCGCGCTTCCGGCGGAGCCTGCCGCCAAATGCGCGCTGTGCAGCCAAACCGATCCATTCGGGCTGGGGCTCTGCGTGCGGTGCGGCGGGACCTCGCCGCACGCGGCGGATCGGGCCATCCTGGTGCGCCCGCCTTCGGGGCGAATCGAGCGCGAGCGGGTGCGCCAGGCGGTTCACGAGCTGCTGGGCGGCCGGGTGGACAGGAGCCTGGCCGACTCGGCCGGCCGCGGTGAGCGGGCGCTGCTGCGGGTTCCGTCCGGGAGTACCGGCACCGTCCTCGAGCACCTCGCGGAGCGCGGGGTGCCGGCCCGCGCGGTGCTGGCCGCTCGGGTCTGGACTGCCTTGCCGATCCGCTATTACGCGATGGTGCTCGCGATGGCCGTGGTCGGCGCCGCGGCCGGTCAGGTGATTCCATGGCTCCTGTGGGGTGGACCGGCGGCCGCGGTGGTCTGGTGGGTGCTGGGCTTCCGAGAGATCCGTCGCCCGGCACTCGTGTCGGTCGGCCTGGCGACGGCGTTTCCTCCCAGTGCCGAGCGCGAAATCGTCGAGGCTCTGACCGAGATGCCGGAAGGAACCGCCCGGCAACTTCTGGCGGATATCGTGCGGGTGGGCCAGCGACTGGCGCGCGAAGGGGACCGAGCCAACGCCGAGGCGCTGGGTGACGTGCTCACCGGGGCCAGCCGAGCCGCGCGTCAGGTCGAGGGGCTCGAGGAAAGTCTGCTTCGATTGGACCAACGCGCGGAATCGGAAGGGGATGAACGGCTGCTCGGCGCGCAGGATGCGATCTCCAGGGGGCGCGACCGTTTGGTTCAGGGTCTGCTCGACGTGCTCACCTCCATGGGGCGCACCCAGGGACGGGTGGCGCTGGCCGCCGGGGCGAGCGCGCATGGCGGGGACGGCATCGCGTCGCTGGCCGCGGAGCTCGAGGCCTCGCTCTCCGCCAACGCCTCGGCGAGACAGGAGGTGGAGGAGTACCTGGTGGCCGAGCGGTGATTGCTTTGTCAGGTACTGCTGGCCACAGATTACACAGATCTTCATACAGATTGACAGGACTATGGGGCATATTTGAAGGAATCCGTGCAAATGAGAGGGTACCTGGTGCCCGCCTCGCTTCGTGATGCTGGAGTTTCCGGGCGCCGAGCGGGCTCGCGCGTGGTGATCCTCGATCGAGTACGCGCCCGCGAAAGCGCTTCGGCATTCCTGCGCCGACACCGAGATGCTGCTGGTCGAAGGGGTGTCCACGATTTCATAGAATGGCGTGTCCGAAGGACACGTCCGAGAGGTCTCTCAGCTGACCCAATCTCTCTAACTCCCAGCCATTTGCGGGCTTCCGATCGAGCTGGTGCCGGGAACGGTCCCTGCAGTATCGAGGGAATCATTCCTGTGAGAGTCGATCATGTTCCGGCCAGCCTTTGTCATCTGCGCGGCGGCGTTCGCGGCGGGATGTTCCGACTATCTGAGTCCCTCCGGCACGAGTAGAGTATACGCCCTGGCGCGCATGGGCCCGACGCCGTTGCCGGTGTTCATCGGTGGGAACGGAGCGTTTCCGCTTTTGCTGGCGGATACGCTGCTGCTGGTCCAGGACCGACCCCGGGTCGGCGATTCCGTCCTGGCCCATGTGGCCGTCCTGCGGCTGGATGCCACCCAGACCACGCGAACGGAATCCGAGCACTATTACAGTCTGGATGGCGGTCAGCTCCGCTACGACGAATGCCCGGTCGGGGCGTTCTGCGCGGCCATCATTGCCGCACCGCGGGTCTTCGACGTAGTTGGCGATAGTCTCTTCGAGGTCATCCCGGTGAACGCGAACAACCAGCCCCGCGTCTACGGTCGAGTGGGGTACCGATGAAAGAGTCGAACAGGCTTGGCCTGGTGGCGGGCGCGCTGATCCTCGCCGGGCCGGTCGGGGTCGCGGCCCAGACCCAGGTGCCACAAGGGCCGCTGGTGTACGTGATTGCGCCAAGCCCGACCACGGCCAAGGAGGCGCAGAAGATCATGCGGTTCTGCCGCTGGACCGATACCACCGCGCTCCGCGACGCGGACATGGTGCTGGTCGTGGTCAGGAGCTCGGGCTCGACACCACTCGCGTCATTCTATGACTCGCTTAAATGGCTGCTCGACGAGGCC
>JAXIPC010000022.1:0-16377 GCA_045403135.1 Gemmatimonadales bacterium
CGGCGGAGTGGCTTCGCCAGCTGAACATCGGCGGCACCGCGGTAGGGACCGGCCTCAACGCGGAGCCCGAGTATCCCCGGCTGATGGTGGAGAATCTCCGCGCCATCACCGGAATGGATGTGCGGGAAGGCGAAGACAGAATCCAGCTCATGCAATCGATGGGCGATATCGCCACGATGAGCGGCGCGGTGCGCGCCTGGACCCTCGATCTGAACAAGATCGCCAACGATATCCGGCTGCTGGCCTCGGGTCCGCGCACCGGACTGGCGGAGATCCTGCTGCCCGCCGTGCAGCCCGGATCCAGCATCATGCCCGGCAAGGTCAACCCGTCCATCGCCGAGATGGTGAATCAGGTGTGCTTCCAGGTCATCGGCCTCGATACCACGGTCGCGATGGCGGCGGAAGCGGGCCAGCTCGAGCTCAATGTGATGATGCCGGTCATTACCCATAACATCGTCTTTGCCCTGATCATCCTGGCCAATGCCACCCGCGCCTTCGACGAGCGCTGCGTTCGCGGCATCGAGGCCGACGCCACGCAGAGCGCCTATTGGCTGGAGCGGAGCCCGGCGCTGGTGACCGCGCTCGCGCCAAAGCTCGGGTATGCCGACGCCGCCGCGCTGGCCAAGGAGGCCCTGGCGTCGGGCCTCACGGTCAAGGAGCTGGTAGTGAAGAAGGGGCTGCTCGAAGGGGCGGAGCTGGAACGGGTGCTGGACCTGCGCGCGATGACCGAGCTGGGGGTGCCCGGAGGAAAAAGGCTCCCCGGCGGCGGCTGAGAGCCGTTACGGCGAAGAGGGTGGCACCGGGCTCTTCCCGATGAACCCGAACCGAATGAGCACCCACCGGGCCTGCGTGTAGGGCAGCCGTGCCGTAGACCGGGAGGTCAGGCACCCAGCCAGCGACTCGACCATCAGCGTGGGCACGATCTCCCGGTACAGCACCGTGCAACGGGCCGACGTGAACCCCGTCTCGCGGCTTCGCAGATTGACCAGCCTCGCCTCCGACCGCACCAGGGCCATCGTCGTCGAATCGATCAGCAGCGAGCCGGCCCAGTCCGGCGACCGCACCCTGGCCACCGGCGCGAAGTCAATTCGGTGCGCGGGGAGACCGTCGTTGGTCGTATCCCTCCCGGCGTACCAGAAGCAATGCCACTTCTGGAATTCCACCCGGGCCAGATCGGAGGTCGTGAAGTAGTTGGCCACCTCGCCCGGGCCTCGGCGCCCTTCCAGGACCCGCCCCCGGCGATAACCCACCAGTCCGCGGGTATCGTACCGAATCGTGTCGGTTCGGTAGCTCACCTGCCGCTCCGCGCTGTCGAGCTGGAAGGCGGTTTGCTCGAAGACGGCCCGAAAGGGATAGGATTTTTCCAGCACCAGGATCCGCTCCGCGTTCTGCACCGCTTCATCGATGACTGTCCCCCCCTCCGCCGTACTCGCCAGCGCCTCGGTGCCGGAGCAGATGTCGCCCTGGACCACGACCTCCGGCAGCACCACGGGTTGACGAACCAGGGTCACCTCCAGCCCGGGCGCCCCCCTCGACGCTCCCGGCGCGGCGTTCACGGCCAGAAGAATCGTCGCCGCCCGATAGCCGATTTGCTGGATACGCAGCACCAGTCTTCCGGAGGCCAGGCCCGTCAGGACGAGGCGCCCGGACTCCGAGGCGAAGACTCGCTGCTCCCCTCCCACCACGATCACCAGGGCGTAGCCTACGGCCTTCCCGGTGGCGCTGTCCCGTACCGTGCCGGTGAGCGTCCCGCCGGGCGCACGGACCGGAAGCTGGGCTCGCAGCGCGGTCGTGGGGGCGGCAACCGCCAGGAGCACGAGGAGCACGAGGACGCGTCGGGTCGCCATGACCCCCGAACTTACCGGGAGGGGATCAACTTGTCCCACCCGGCTCCCCAAGGGATATTCCGACCATGCGGGTCACCACCTGGACCGAATACAGCCTCCTGATAGCCCTGCACCTGGCCAAGCGCGGGCGCGCGGGCAGCGGGCCCGTGGCCGCCCGGGAGCTCGCCGAATTCGAGCGGCTACCCGCCGACTATGTCGAGCAGATCCTCCTCCGGCTCCGGCGGGCCGGTCTGGTCGAGAGTGTGCGGGGTGCCCGTGGGGGCTACAATCTGGCCCGGGAGCCGGAGACCATTACCGTGCGGGATGTGATGACCGCTTCGGAGCACCAGACGTTTGAGGTGAACTGCACCACCCATCCGGTGGACGCCGATCGATGCCACCCGGCGAACGCCTGTTCCATCCGGCCGGTCTGGCATGCCCTGCAGCGAAGGGTGGACGAGCTGCTCTCGGGAATCACCCTGGCGGATCTCCTGAAGGAGCAGCCGGTCGAGCTGGTGCCGCTGACCTCCTCGGTGAGCTGATCCCCCGGTCCGCTCACCCCTCACCGCTCACCGCATTCATGCTTTCCCCCGCCGAGCTGGTTCGCTACGCCCGACACCTCACGCTGACGGAAGTTGGCCTGGCGGGACA
Organism: Gemmatimonadales bacterium; assembly: GCA_045403135.1. Lineage (GTDB taxonomy): Bacteria > Gemmatimonadota > Gemmatimonadetes > Gemmatimonadales > GWC2-71-9 > JABFSM01. The sequence goes on from JAXIPC010000022.1 coordinate 2,478, forward strand.
GGAACGGCTTCGCCGCGCGCGAGTGCTGATTGTCGGCGCCGGCGGACTCGGCTCGCCGGCCGCGCTGTACCTGGCCGCGGCGGGCGTCGGAACCCTGGGGATCGTGGACGCGGACGTGGTCGAGCTCACCAACCTGCAGCGCCAGATCCTCCACGGCACCGGCAGTCTCGGCAGCCCCAAGACCGAGTCCGCGCGGGAACGGCTGGGGGACTTGAATCCGGAGGTCGAGGTCGTGACCCACGCGGTCCGGCTCACGTCGGCGAACGGGCTCGACATCCTGGGCGGCTACGATTTCTCCCTCGACGGTAGCGACAACTTCCCCACCCGCTACCTGGTGAACGACGCGTCGCTGCTGTTGGGAAAGCCATACGTGTATGGGAGCATCTTTCGCTTCGACGGCCAGGTTTCGCTGTTCGGAGCGCCCGACGGGCCGTGCTACCGTTGTCTCTTTTCGGAGCCGCCGCCCCCGGATCTGGTGCCCAACTGCGCCGAGGCCGGGGTCTTAGGCGTGCTCCCTGGCCTGGTGGGCAGCTTGCAGGCGCTCGAAGCGATCAAGTGGATCCTCGGCGTGGGTGACCCGCTGGTCGGAAGACTGCTGCTGATCGACGCGCTCAAGGTGCAGTTCCGGGAAATCCAGGTGCGGCGTGATCCCCACTGCGCGGTCTGCGGGGATCATCCCAGCCTGAGTCGGCTCATCGACTACGATGCGTACTGCATGGCGTCGGGTGGGGGGGCAGGCCACGACGCCGAGGTAGAGGTGCTGGAGCTCTCGCGTCTGCTCGCCGGCCCCTCAGCCCCACTGGTGGTCGATGTGCGGGAACCCTGGGAGTGGGAGATCGCCCGAATCGAGGGGAGCCGACTGGTTCCCCTGGGTGAGCTGGCCGGCCGGCTAGCCGAATTGGACCCGCGAGCGGAACTGGTGACCGTCTGTCACAAGGGCCAGCGGTCCCTCATGGCGCAAGAGCTCCTGCAAGGCGCGGGATTCCGGGCGCGGAGCCTTGCTGGGGGGATCGACGCGTGGGCGGCGGAGGTGGAGCAGGGAATGGCGCGGTACTAGGAGGCTAAGAGGCGAAGACGCGAGGAGGCTAGGAAACCGCACTTTCCTAGCCTCTTTGCCTCTTACCGACTTAGCCTCTTTCGGATGCCGAAGGGGGGACTCGAACCCCCACGGGCTTGCGCCCACTGCGCCCTGAACGCAGCGCGTCTACCAGTTCCACCACTTCGGCGAGCCGCCAAACCTAGGACACCCCTACCCCCCGGTCAAGCGACGCGTTGCCTGCCTGCTTCCAGAGGCCTATCTTCCGCTCCGCGAGGCACTTATGAGCGAAAAGGCCGGTTCGGAGGCCCCCAAGACCAGGATCTCCGTGGCACGGAATCCGCGGGCAGCTTACGACTACCACCTGCTGGAGCAGTGGGAGGCGGGAATCGTCCTCACCGGCACCGAAGTCAAGAGTCTCCGGAACGGGAAAGCGTCGATCAAGGAAGCGTACGCTCTCCTCCGCAACAGGGAAGTCTGGCTCGAAGGCATGCATATCACCCCCTACGAGCAGGGGAATCGCTGGAATCCCGCGCCGGTTCGCGCGCGCAAGCTACTGATGCACCGCCGGGAAATCGAGCGATTGATTGGAGGGGTCGAGCAGAAAGGGTTCACGCTGGTGCCGCTGGAGATCTATTTCAATAAGGGGAAGGCCAAAGTGGCCATCGCCCTGGCCAAGGGAAAGAAGAGTCATGACCGACGGGAAGACATCAAGCGCCGAATCGCGGACCGCGAGATGTCCAGGGCTATGAAGAGCCACCGGTGACCGGCGCGCTCTTGTTGGCCGCACTCGTGGCGGCGACCGGCCGCATCGCGGCCGGCGCGCCGCTCTCCGTGGTGGTTCAATCGGCCCGGGGCGAGGCCCGCGTACCGGTCCGGCTCGACCCGTCGGGGGGCCCTGTCCTCGCCGCGCCGGCGCTGCTTGCCGCCATCGAGTCCAGAGCGGAGATCGGCGATGGATGGGCCGATGTAACAGTCGGCCTGCGCAAGTTCCGGTTCATTCTTGGAGCGCCGCTCTACCGTCTCGACGGCAGGCTCCACCTGCTGGTGGGCTCCGCGTCGGTGCGACGGGACACCCTGCTTCTGCCGATCCAGTTCGTTTCTGAGATTCTGCCGCGGACCCTCTCCCAGCGCTTTCGCTACGACGCCCGGCTGGCGCGACTGGTGGACAACGCCCCGGCCATGGTGGTGGTCAAGGAGCCGCCCCGGGATCCGAACCGGCTGCCCAACGGCCTCCGCAAGGGTCACGTCATTACCATCGACGCCGGCCACGGTGGCGTCGATCCCGGCAATCCGGGGATCTTTTTTCCCAAGGGCGTGCGCGAAAAGCACGTCACGTTGGAGCTGGCGCTCCTGCTCCGGGACGAGCTCCGCGATCGCGGAGTGAAAATCGTCATGACCCGATCGCGGGATACGCTGATCGATCTGTATCAGCGGGGCAGCTACTGCACGCTGGAATGTGATCTCTTCATCAGCATTCACATCAATTCGCTCAACAAGCGTCAGGGTTTCACCAGGATACGAGGTTTCGAGACCTACTTCCTGGCCGAGGCAAAAACCGAAGACGCGGCCCGGGTGGCCCGAATGGAGAACGAGGCGGTTCGCTTCGACCGGCCGGACGCCGCCGGGGATCCGCTCGGAGGGCTCGACTTCCTGCTGAAGGATCTCCAGCTCAACGAGCATCTCAGGGAATCCGCCCGGGCCGCGGAATTGTTCCAATCCTACTTGCAGGAAGCCCACACCGGCCCTGATCTCGGCGTGAAGCAGGCGGGCCTCGTGGTGCTGACCACCGCCCGCCGGCCCGCGATTCTGGTCGAAGTCGGGTTCAGCACCAACCCCGACGATGCCAAGCTGCTGACCTCCCGTGGCGGCCAGAAAAACCTCACCTCGTCGATGGCCGACGCCGTCGTGGCTTACCTGCTGGAATACGAGCGCAAGGTCGGGCACGGCCCCGCGCCCACCATCACCGGGGCTCGCACGAGCCAGCAGTGACGCCGCCCTCGCTCTCCCGGAGCCTGTTCGGCCACACCTTCCAGAATCCGATTCTTCTCGCCGCCGGCACCGCGGGCTTCGGCCGCGAGCTCGATGGAGTGATGGACATCGACCGACTCGGCGGTATCGTGACCAAAGCGGTGTCCCTGGCTCCGCGGGCCGGGAACCCGTCGCCCCGGGTCGCGGAATTCTCCGGCGGCATGATCAACTCGGTCGGCCTTGCCAACCCGGGACTCGAGACGGTGCGGGGCCGTGATCTTCCCTGGCTCACGGCCCGACTGACGAGGGCGCGGATCATCGTCAACGTGGTGGGGTTTACGGTCGAGGAGTACGCCGAGGTCATTGCCGGCCTCGATGGTCTCGAGGGCATCGCCGCCTACGAGCTGAACCTCTCCTGTCCAAACACGTCCGCCGGCGGAGCGGAGTTTGGCGGCGATCCCGAGGCTGTCAAGCGCGTGCTGGTGAAATGCCGGCGCACCACCAAGCGTTCGCTCATCGCCAAGCTCTCCCCGGCGCTCGCCGATATTCCCGCCCTCGCGCTCGCCGCAGTGGACGCCGGCGCCGACGGGATATCGGTGGTCAACACGATGCCGGGGTACCTGTTCGACGGCGCCGTCCCGCGGCTCGGCAACGGGAACGGCGGGGTCAGTGGACCGGCCCTGCTCCCGGTAGGCTTGCTCGCCGTCCGGAAGGTGAAGGATTGCATGCCCGACGTACCGGTGATCGGCGTAGGTGGGGTGCGGAGCGCGCGGGACGCGCGGCAGTACCTCCGGGCGGGAGCATCGCTGGTGGCCATCGGGACGGCCCAGCTCGCCGACCCGCACTTGCCCGCGCGGATCGTGCGCGATCTGGAGCGCCAGCGTGGCTGAGCTGATCTTGGCGCTCGATTTCTCCGACCGGGAATCGGCGCTTCGCATGGTCGGTCAGCTCCCCACGCTTCGCTGGGTAAAGGTCGGATCGGTCCTGATGACTGCGGAGGGCCCCGCGCTGGTCCGGGAGCTGGTGGCGCGTGGGCTCAGCGTCTTTCTCGATCTGAAATGGCACGACATCCCTAACACGGTTCGGGGCGCGGTGTCCGCGGCTCGCGGGCTCGGGGTCCGGATGGTCTCGGTGCACCTGCTCGGCGGTCCGGTGATGCTGCGGGCAGCAGCCGAAGCGGCGGGAGACGAGATCGCGGTGGTGGGGGTGACGGTGCTGACTTCACACGACGAAGCGGAGTATGCCCACACCACCGGCAGACCGTCGGTGCGACTTCTGGATGAGGTGGCGCGGCTGGCGCGTCTGGGGATGACGGCTGGATTGGCGGGAGTGGTGTCGAGCGCCCTCGAGGTCGACCGACTTCGCGCCGGCCTCGGGCCGGATCCCTTGATCGTGGTCCCGGGCATTCGGCGGTCGTCTGACGATCCGGGTGACCAAACCCGCACGGCGACCGCTGCGGAGGCCGCCCGGCAGGGCGCGACCCACCTGGTGATCGGGCGCCCGGTGCTGCTGGCGTCAGATCCGGGAGCGGTCATCCGGGAGCTGGAATCGTCGCTCAACGACGACCGGTGAGGCTTAACAATTGGTCGGTTCGGGCCTAGTAGATCCTCTAGCGACGTAACTAGTAGATCTACTAATCGTTTCACCCCATCGCCCTGATCTTCACTTGCTCACTGTCGCGATCTGTGGCGGCAGCGCGCCAGCGAATGCCGCAAGATGTTGCGTTGGTAACCCGCTCCGATTCCCCGACCACCCCGCAAGGTTCTATCGATGCAGCGCTTCCCATCGCGGCACGGTTATTGACCTTTAATCTATGGACGCGGCGAGCCCGCCGGCCTTAATGATTTGTCGCGGGAGTCTCCGTGGAACCCTCGCACCGTGGGGAAGCAGTCCGTACCGAGGGAAGAGCGCCGGGTCAGGCTGTGCCGCGACCCGCCGCAGGGAGCGCGGTCGGGCCCGCGGAGGCTGTCCTGCTCCTTGCCCGGATCCTGATCATCGATGACGAAGCGGCCAACGTTGCCGTGCTGCGTCGAATGCTCTTGCGCGCCGGCTACTCCAGGCTGGCCGAGAGCACCGATCCGCTCGAAGCGGCAGCCCTGTTCGCCCGGTTCCGGCCCGACCTGGTCTGTCTGGATTTGCACATGCCCGGTCTCGACGGGTTCGGTGTGCTCGAGCAGCTGGCTCCGCTGATTCCACCCGCGACCTACCTGCCCATCCTGATGCTGACGGGCGATTCCTCGCCCGCGTCCAAACAGCGCGCCCTGTCCCTCGGCGCCAAGGACTTCGTAACGAAGCCCTTCGACCTGGCCGAGGTGCGGCTCCGGATTCGAAACCTGTTGACCCCGCGGTTCATGCATCTCGAGCTGGCCGGGTACAACGAAGTCCTGGAACGCCAGGTCCGCGAGCGCACCCGCGCTCTGGAAGAGTCCCGAGTCGAGGTCCTCGAACGGCTGGCCCGGGCCGCCGAGTTTCGTGACGACGTCACCGGCCAGCATACCCGCCGAGTCGGACGGCTGGCCGGCCGGTTGGCCCAGCGCGTCGGCGCGGGTCAAACGGAGGTAGAGACCATAACCCGCGCAGCCCCGCTCCACGACATCGGAAAGATCGGCGTCCCCGACCATATCCTGCTCAAGCCCGGCAGGCTCGATGAGGGGGAGTTTGCCATCATGAAGCGTCACTCCACGATCGGGGCGGAGATTCTGGCCGGCGGCCGCTCGTCGCTGATTCAGATGGCAGCGGAGATTGCCCACCACCACCACGAGCGGTGGGACGGGTCCGGCTATCCCTCGGGCCTCAGTGGCGACTCGATCCCGATTCCCGCCCGGGTGGTGGCGCTGGCCGATGTCTTCGACGCGCTGACCCACGACCGACCCTACCGCACCGCCTGGCCCCTGGCGGATGTGTTGCGGGAGATTCAACGCCAGGCCGGTGCCCAATTTGATCCCGATCTCGTGGTTGCCTTCATGGGTATGCCGCATGTGGAGCTGATCTGACCGCCTCGAGCGGCCGCCCGGCCCGGTGGTGCGCGTGGTTCGCCGGGGTGGTGGGGGTCGCTATCCTGGCCGGCTGGGTGTCCGGGGTCTCCAGCCTTCGCAGCGGCCTCACCGGCGGCGTGGCTGTCAATCCGATCGGCGCGATCATCCTGGTGTTCGCTGCGGTGTCGATCTGGGTTTCCAGCCGGGAAGAGGCCTCTCCCTTCACCCGCCGTCTCGGGCTCGCGTGCGGCGCTGCGGTCCTCCTGATCGCGGTGACCCGGCTCGCGGTCCCGATCGTTGGGCTGTCGCCGGCCGCAGTCGAGATCGTGTCGGGTACGCACTGGGGCAAGGCGCTGGGTGCGGCCGCCCCGAAGCCCTTGACCGGCGGCTCGGCGATTCTCTACGTCATGCTGGGGGCGGGCCTGCTGCTGGTCACCGGGCGGCGCGACGGCTGGCGGATGCTGGCGCGATCGATCGGATTGTTCCTTGCGCTGATCGGCGCCCTGGTGCTGTTCACCGCGCTGGCCCGCCTCGCTGATGGAGCCGTCGACGGAACCACCACGAGCCTGCTCGTGGTGCTGGCCTTCATGGCGATGGCCATCGGACTGATCGTCACCGGGCCGACCAAGGCCACCCCACGCCTCGATGACGCCGGTGGGCTCGCGCTGCGGCGGCGCGTCAATGTGGCGATCGCCGTGGCCGTTTCCATCCTCTTCCTCACGGGTGGAGTCACCATCTGGAGCACGTCCCGATCGCAGAGCGCCGACCGGGAGCGTCAGGCCAGCTGGCTTCGGCGGACTCAGCTCTCGTTCCTGCTCAAGTCTCTGCTGGACGCCTCACACGGTGAAGCGCAGCTCCTGCAGCCGGCCAAAGCACCCTCCCTGGCGCGCTACCGGACCGCGCTGGACACGCTTCCGGCGGTGTTTCGTCGCACCGTGGAGCTGTTCGGCGAATCGGCGGCCCGGCGCCGGTGGCTCGATAGCCTCCGTCCGGAGGCCGAGAAGACCATCAGGCTGCACCGCGACGTATTCCGGCTGGACCAGGAGGGGCGGCGTGACGAGGCGCTCGCGATCGTTCGGTTGGGTCGGGCCAAAGCCGCTGGCGACGAGGCCCGGCGACGGATCGAGCTCATCATCGCCGCGGAAGACTCCCTCGCCGCCCGATTGGAAGCGGTCGCGCGCCGGGACGGCCGCATCTCGCTCAGCACCGGCCTGCTCGCCGCGCTGCTGGCAGTGTGTTTCCTCATCTTGGCCGGATTCGCGATCAATGCCGACCTCAGGAAGCGGGGCGAAGCGGAGGCCGCCCTCCAACAGAATGAGGCCCGGCTGGCTCAGATCGTCGATCTCATGCCCGCCATGGTGTTTCTCAAGGAGCCGACGGAGCTCCGCTTTGTCCGCCTCAACCGGGCCGGCGAAAAGGTGCTGGGCCGCTCCCGGGAGAGCATGCTGGGCAAGACGGTGTTCGAGCTGTTTCCCAAGGAGATTGCAGAGTCCTACGCTGCTGAGGACCGGGCGGTGCTGGGGAGCCAGGAGGTGCTGGACATCCCCGAAGAAATCGTCCACACGGACAATAACGGAAGGCGAGTACTCCACACTAAGAAAGTCGCTGTCCGGGACGAGCGCGGCCGCGCGCTGTTCCTGCTCGGCGTCTCCGAGGACATTACCGAGCGCAAGCAGCTGGAAGAGGAGCGCGACCGGTTCTTCACGCTCTCGCTGGACATGCTGTGCATTGCTAGGTCCGACGGCTACTTCAAGCGCCTGAATCCCGCGTTCGCGCAGACCCTGGGCTGGAGCATGGAGGAAATGCTCACGCGCCCGTTTCTCGACTTCGTGCATCCCGATGATCGCGCCGCCACACTCCGCGAGGTCGAGCGGCAGACCGTCACCGGGGAAGAGGTCCTGCATTTCGAGAACCGCTACCAGCACAAGAACGGCTCGTGGCGCACGCTGTCGTGGAAGTCGGTGCCGTACCCGGGCGGACTCATGTATGCGACCGCACGCGACGTGACCGAGCTGCGCGAGGCCGAGGCGGTGCTGCGTCAGTCGAAGGAGGCCGCCGAGTCGGCCAATCACGCCAAGTCCGATTTTCTGGCCAAGATGAGCCACGAGCTGCGTACGCCGCTCAACTCGATCATCGGGTTTTCCGAGATCCTCGAGGATGAAAGCGCTGGTCCACTCAACGACAAGCAGCGCCGCTACGTCGGGAACGTGCTCCTGAGCGGGCGGAACCTCCTGCAGCTCATCAACGACATCCTGGACCTCGCCAAGGTGGAGGCGGGCCGCATGGAGCTGTCGATCTCCGACTTCGATCCCCGGGCCGCGCTGGAACAGGTCAGGACAATCGTGACTGCCCTGGCCGACAAGAAGGGACTCACCGTCCAGGTGTCGGCGCCGGACGACCTGCCGCCCCTCTCGGCGGATCAGCCGAAGTTCAAGCAGATCATGTACAACCTGGTGGGCAACGCCATCAAGTTCACCGGGGACGGAGGCCGGGTCGATATCGGGGCCCGGGTGGTTCGCCCATCCGGAAACGGCAGCGGCGCCGAGTGGCTGGAAGTCTCTGTCGCCGACACCGGGATCGGTATCTCCGCCGCCGACCTGCACCGGATCTTCGGCGAGTTCGAGCAGGTCGCCTCCGACGTAGGCCGGAGCCAGGAGGGGACCGGACTCGGACTCGCCCTGACCCGGAAGCTGGTGGAGCTGCATGGCGGCCGGCTGTGGGTGGAGAGCGAGGTGGGTCGGGGCAGCGTATTCCGCTTCACCATCCCGTACCCCGGCCGCCGGGCCCAGGCGGTTGCTCCGGCTCCCATCGAGGCAGATACCCCGGTCACGTCGGGCGGACCGCTCATTCTGATCATCGACAACGACCCGGGAGCCCGCGACCTGATTGCCGTGTTCCTCCAGGAAAGCGGCTACAGCACCGCGTGGGCGGACAACGGGGCGGATGCGGTTCGGCTGGCGCAGAGTCTCACCCCCGCGGCGATTACGCTCGACATCCTGCTGCCGGACCGGGACGGCCTTCTCATCCTGGCGCAGCTCAAGAGCAACCCGATGACTCGCAACATTCCGGTCGTCGTGGTCTCGGTGACCGACCGCCGGGAGCTGGGCTTCAGTCTCGGCGCAGCCGACTGGCTGGTGAAACCCGTCAGCCGCGCGGCCCTCGGAGCAGCGCTCGAACGCATGGTGCCCCAGCCCGGTCCAGCCGGAAGGCCGACGATCCTGGTCGTGGATGACGAGGTGCCGACGCTGGAGTATCTGACCGAGCTCATTGAGGGCCAGGGTTTTGACGTGACGTGCGCCTCCGGAGGCCGCGCCGGGGTGGACATCGCCCTCGATACCCAGCCGGATCTCATCCTGCTCGACCTGATGATGCCGGACCTCAACGGGTTCGATGTGGTCAGCGCACTCCGTGCGCACCCCAGAGGAGAGCACATTCCCATTCTCATCCTGACCGCCAAGGATCTCACGGTCGAGGACGCCGAGCGACTCCGGCACAGCGTCCAGGCGGTGATTCCCAAGGGCGGGAAGGAGCGACTCCTCGCGGAGCTCGCCCGAATCTGTCCCGCTGCCGCAATGGCCGCTGGGCTCCCCCCCGGGGGCCGGCAATGATCAGGGTCGCGGGCATCGTGCTGGTCGTGGACGACAACCCGCTCAATCTCGAGCTGGTGCACGACGTGCTGTCCGATGCTGGGTTCACCGTCCGGCAGGCCCGCTCGGGGGAGGACGCGCTCCGGTCCGCCCGCGAGGTAGTGCCGGACCTTATCCTGCTCGACATCGGCCTACCGGGGATGGACGGTTACGCTGCGGTGCGGGCCCTCAAGATGGACCCGGCGACCCGGGACACCATCGCCGTGGCGCTCACGGCGTTCGCGATGCCCGGGGATGAAGCGAGGGCTCGTGAGGCGGGATTCGATGGCTACATCTCCAAGCCGGTGCACACCCGTTCGCTGGCTGAAACCGTCGCGCGGCTGATAAACGGGAGGGGGCGGTCTGGGTGATCAGGACCCTGACACCGTCCGACGATTCGGTCGCCGGTCGGATCCTGGTCGTCGACGACAACGAGGCCAACCGCCTCCTGTTGCAGGAGTTCCTCGAGCTCGAAGGTCACCACGTGCTGCTCGCCTCGAATGGCGCCGAAGCGCTGGAGTGTGCGGCAAAACATCTGCCCGACTTGATGCTGCTCGACGTGAACATGCCGCGAATGGACGGGCTCGAGGTCTGCCGTCGAGTGCGAGCGGACCCGGTTTCCCGGGCCCTCCCCATCATCCTGGTCACGGCCCTGGCGGAGCGCTCCCACCGCCTGCAAGGGATCGCCGCCGGCGCCAACGACTATCTGACCAAGCCGATAGATCGGGCCGATCTCCTGCTTCGGGTCGGCAACGCGCTGGGCCTCCGCCGGCTGCACCAGGAAGTGGCCGACCAGTACCGCCAACTCCAGGAGCTGGAGAGAATGCGGGACAGCCTCGTGCACATGCTGGTGCACGATCTGCGCTCGCCGCTCACCGGCATTTCCGGGTATCTCGAGCTCAGCACCGATCGGGTGCGCGACCTGGGCTCTCCGGAGCTGCTCGCCGATTTCGAGGACATGGGCCAGAGTGTACGGATGCTGACCGACATGGTGAGCAATGTGCTCGACGTCAGCCGTTTCGAGGCCGACGCCATGCCGCTCAACCGGGTGGAGGTGGATCTCCGAACCCTCGCGGCGGAGGCCATCGCGACGCTGGGCCGGTCCCGCCACGCGACGGTACACTTTACGCCGCCCCCGGAAGCCGTGCCCGCCATGGCGGATGCGGATGTGATCCGCCGGGTCATCGCCAACCTGGTGGGAAATGCGATCAAATTCACCCCGACGGGCGGGGCCGTCGTGGTCGAGGTGGGCCCGGGCAGCTCCGGGCCGAAGGTCAGAGTGACCGACACCGGTCCGGGGATCCCGGTCGAGCACCATCACCGGATCTTCGAAAAGTTCGGGCAGGTTGCGGGCGCCGAAGGACCCAAGATTGCGGCGAGCGGGCTGGGGCTGACTTTCTGCAAGATGGCCGTCGAGGCGCACGGCGGAAAAATCGGAGTGGAGAGCGAGGTCGGGAAGGGAAGCACCTTCTGGGTGTTTCTGCCAGCCGCTTAGGTCGCTACCCCTCGCGCACTTGAAGCACCGCTCGCAGTCTAGCAATGATCCGGCGGAAATCCTCGTCATCTCCGGCATCCGGAGCGGGCTGATTCCCCTCGTCTGGACCGGCGGCATCGCGGTTGAGGATGCGGCGCGTGGAGGGGAGTTCTGATTCGTCAGGCATGTGGGCCCAACGGGCAAAATCCGCACCTCTTCCCTCCCCGCACCCGGATTTTATTTCGGTTTCTGTTCGGTTCCGGCATGCTCCGAAGGGTGAATCCAGGCCTCCCTTTCGCTGGTGTCGCGGCAGCGGAAAGCCCTGCTGCGCTTTGATCTAGGGGTTGCGTGCCCGGGCAGGCCCGTCTACATTCAACAGCTTCCCTTCGAACTCCGTTTGGAGAATTTCCGTGAAGGTACGTTCGAGCGTCAAGCCGATCTGCGAGCATTGCAAAGTGGTCAAGCGCCAAGGAGTGATCCGGGTCATTTGCAAGCGTAACCCGAAGCACAAGCAACGGCAGGGTTAACTCATGGCGCGTATCGCAGGTGTGGATCTTCCGCGCGAAAAGCGGGTCGAAATCGCACTCACGTACATCTACGGCATCGGACGTCCCACCAGCAACAAGCTCCTCGCCAATTCCGGCATCGGCCCCGATACCCGGGTGCGGGATTTGTCGGACGCCGAGGTGGCCCGGTTACGGCAGTTGATCGAGCGGAGCACCAAGGTCGAAGGCGCGCTTCGCACCGAGATCGCCATGAACATCAAGCGGCTGATGGACATCGGCTCCTACCGAGGCTCGCGCCACCGGAAAGGGCTGCCGGTCCGCGGCCAGCGTACCCACACCAACGCGCGCACCAAAAAGGGGCCGCGCCGCGCCATCGCGGGCAAGAAGAAGGCGACGAAGAAGTAACCTATGACAACTCCCGAAACGCCCGCGGCTCCGGCCGCGCCCGCAGCTCCGGCCAAGGTTCCCGCGGTCAAGCGCTCCAAGAAGCTGGTGGAGTCGGAGGGCATCGCCCACGTCTCGGCCACGTTCAACAACGTGCTCATTACCATCACCGACATGCGGGGCAACACCATCGCATGGGGCACAGCCGGCAAGGCGGGGTTCAAGGGTTCCAAGAAGAGCACCCCCTTTGCCGCCACGGTGGCCGCGGAAAACGTCGGCCGTGAAGCAATGAACATGGGGGTCCGGAAGCTCCACGTGCTGGTGCAGGGCCCCGGCAGCGGGCGCGAGTCGGCCATCCAGGCGCTGGCATCGGTCGGCCTCCGGGTCGTGTCGATCAAGGACGTCACCCCGATTCCTCACAACGGGTGCCGCCCGCCCAAGAAGCGGCGGGTCTAAGCCATGTCACGATACACCGGGCCGGCGTGCCGCTTGTGCCGGAGAGAAGGCACCAAGCTATTCCTCAAAGGGTCGCGCTGCCTCACCGAAAAATGCGCGGTCGAGCGGCGGGGCTATCCGCCGGGCCAGCACGGCCAGGCCACCAGCGGCCGCGGCGGCCGGAAAATGTCGGAGTACGCCAAACAGCTCCGGGAAAAGCAGAAGGTCAAGCGGATCTACGGCCTCTCCGAAACCCAGTTTCGCAACACCTTCGATCGGGCCAGCCGGGAACAGGGGGTCAAGGGCACCAACCTCCTGGTGGCCCTGGAAACCCGGCTCGACAACGTGGTCTACCGGATGGGCTTCGCCACCAGCCGGAAAGGCGCCCGCCAGCTGGTGCGGCACGGGCACGTGCAGGTCAACGGTGAGCGGGTCGACATTCCCTCCTACGGCGTGGTTCCGGGCGAGGAAGTGCGAGTGGCGCCGGAAAGCCGTGAGATGGTGCCGGTGAAGATCGCGCTCGAGGGTGCCACCCGCGGCGCACCCATGACCTGGCTCTCGGTGGATTCCGGGAAGGTCGCCGGCCGCCTCACCATGCTGCCGACTCGCGACGGAATTCCGCTCAATGCTCAGGAACAGCTCATCGTCGAGCTTTACTCGAAATAGTCGGGAGACGGCACACGCATGACGATCGACATGACCGGTCTGGTCCGCCCGTACATGGTCGAAATGACCAAGCGGGACGACAATCCGAATATCGCCGAATTCCGGCTCCAGCCCCTGGAGCGGGGCTTCGGGTACACCCTGGGCAACTCCCTCCGGCGTCTGCTCCTCTCGTCGCTCCGCGGCTCCGCCGTCTGGGCGTTCCGGATGGACGGCGTCGTGCACGAGCATCAGACGGTGGCCGGCGTCCTCGAGGATGTGCACCAGATCATTCAGCGGCTCAAGGCGCTGACGCTGGTACTCGACGAGGACAAGGACGAGGCCATTCTCCGGATCCGCCGTGAAGGCAAGGGTCCCGTCTACGCCCGGGATATCCAGGAGTCCGCCGGCGTCCGCGTCGTGAACCCGGATCATCTCCTCTTCACGCTGCAGGACGACAAGGACGTCAGCTGCGACCTGTATGTAAATAAGGGCCGTGGCTACGTCGAGTCCGAGGTCCATCACGTGGACCGTTCCATGCCCGTTGACGCGGTGCGGATCGACGCCATCTACAACCCGGTGCGGCGAGCCAACTTCACGGTCAGCGAAACCCGGGTCGGTCAGCGCACCGACTACGACCGGCTCGCGGTGATGGTGGAAACCAACGGCACGATCAGCCCGGAGGACGCCATCGCGTACGCCGCGGCGCTGGCCACCGAGCACTTCCGGTACTTCATCGATTTTGGTCGGGTGCCCCAGCAGCGGGCCCTGCCCGCCGAGGGCGTGAGCATCACCGGCGGCCTCAAGATGAAGCTGGAGCGCTTGATCGATGACCTCGGCCTCTCGGTGCG
>JAXIPC010000264.1:0-21474 GCA_045403135.1 Gemmatimonadales bacterium
TGTACGCGCACTACTATCTCGGACTGGTCTATCTGGAGCGCGGGATGATGACGGACGCGGAGCTGTTCTTCCGGAAGGCACTGAGCCTCGGTCCCAATCTCATCGAAGCCTACTACGACCTGGGCCGGGTCCAGTGGTACGCCGGCCAGCGGGACCAGGCGCGCACCACCTGGGAACAGGGTGTTTCCGCGAACCGGTTTGTTCCCTGGGCCCGCCGCTGCCAGGAGCTCCTCGACCGTACGGCGAGGGGCGAGGAGGTCCCGCGGTCCGGCTCTTCTTAGGCCTGGCGCTGCTGCAGGGACTTCCGCCGGGCTACGTCGGGGTGCGCGTCGGAGACGTCACGGTCGCGGCCAGGAAGCCGGAGCTCTCCCTCGGCATTCAGCTCGCGGAGGAGGCTTCCGCCCCAAGGGAATGGTATGGCCTGGGCCGACGCCGGCCCGGCCCGCTTCGCCTTTTCGTGGTGCGGGGTGGGCAGCGCCTCGATTCGCTGATGCACGGGAGGGGCCCCGCCTGGGGTGCCGGATTCGCGATGCCCCGGTCCCGCACCATCGTCCTTCGCGTGGATGCGGGCGACCCCCGGCAAATCCTGCGGCACGAGCTGGCGCACCTGGCGCTGTACGAGGCGATTCGGGTTCGGGTGCCACTCTGGTTCGATGAAGGCTATGCGGCCCTGGCGTCGGGCGAGCTGGGCCGCCTGGAGATGCTCCGGCTCAACCTGACGGTCGCGCGCGGCAAGGTGCCCGGTTTCTTCGAGCTCGACCGGTCGCTTCGGGCCAACGAATCCACCGCGGAGGCAGCCTATGCACTGGCCGCGTCGGCCGTGGCGATGCTGGCGCGGAGGCATCCCGACCGATCGCTGGCGCCGCTCCTCTCTCGCCTGTCGGACGGAGTCGGCTTCGACGAGGCGGTGCTGGCCACCACCGGCTCCCGGGTAGTGCGGTTCGAGGAGGAATGGCAGAAGGACGTCCGAAGCCGCTACAACCTTCTGGTGTGGGGGATGGCCGGCGGTTTCTGGCTCCTGATGGCGGGGATCGTGATCTGGGCCTGGTGGCACCGCAAACGCCGAGATCGCACCCGCCGTGAGGCGCTGAACGAAGGCTGGACCGTGGAGGAATCCGGGCCGGGGGGCGAGCGGCTTGATGAAGTCGGGAAAGCGCCTTAGTTTGCATAGGCTTATGGCTTCGACCGAACCGAAGGCCGGTGAGCGCCGCGGGTTGCTTGGGCGCAGAAACGTATTGGTGCTGGCCGCCGCCACGGCCTGCCTGGTCGGGGGGTACGTTACCCTCCAAGCCGGGTCGGCCAGCCTGGCGGCGGTTCTTTTGGTTGTTGGGTACTGCGTGCTCTTCCCTTTGGCTATCGCGCTCTGAACGCCGGCTGGCCCTGGCCGCTCGTGCAGGGTAAGTGGCGAAACGCGTCCCCTTTAAGCAACCCGGGGACTGCTCCGCAGTTCGCCCGGGGCGAATAGCTCAGCGGTTCAGAGCGCCTGCCTTACACGCAGGATGTCGGGGGTTCGAATCCCTCTTCGCCCATGCTCCCGCGTTCCAAACGGACGCGGCGTCATCCGCCCTCTGGGGCGGTTCTCTTGGGGAGGTTGTCCGGAATGCGTCTGACCCCTCTCGTTCTTGCCGGTGTTGCGATCGCGCTGCCGTTGGCGCCTTCGGTGGCGCAGCTGCGTTCCAGCCGCCCGCCGGTGCAGGTCCAGAACCTCCCCCGGTTGCTGGTGGCCAATCCGTTCAGCTTTTCGGCCCAGGACTCCGCCGCCGCCGTCCGGATCGGGGCGGGGATGCGGGACAAGGTCGAGGGCGTCGCCGACAAGTGGTTCAAGACCATCACCCGGGTTCAGATGAACGAGGCGCTGCTGCAGTACGCCTACCCGGCGGACGCGCTGCTTCCGCCGCTGGTGGCCCGTCAGCTGGCCCAGTCGCTCAACGCGAGGGTCATGGTCAGCTCCACGCTGCTGCGAGGTGAGGGCGGCCGCATGTCGGTCGAGGCGCGCCTTGCCGGGCTCACCGACGACGCCGGCCATATGATTCGGGCGGTTCAGCTGCCCAACCAGTCCTTCGAGGAATTCGGAGCCAAGCTGGGCGACTCGCTGGGCCCCGCCTTCCGGGCCCTGCCCGACGCCAAGGTTTGCGAGAATCTGCGGGGCACCAATACGCTCAAAGCCAAGGAAGCGGCGGTCAAGGCGTTGAGAATCGTACCGAATCACGGACTCGCCGAATGGTGCCTGGCCCAGATCGCGATCAAGGACAAGGCGCCGGTGGACAGCGTGATCGCGCACCTGAAGGCCTCGACCAGGGGAGATCGGCTTTCTCTCGACGCCTGGACCGCGCTCGGGGTGCAGTACCAGGCCAAGGGCGACAGCACGCAGACCATCGAGACCTTCAAAGAGATGCTCCGCGTTGCGCCCACCAACGAGGAGCTGCGCAAGACGGCGTTCCGCCTATTCCAGAACTACGGCCGGCCCGACGCCGCCGAAGACGTGGCGGATGAGGGCATCAAGCTGGATCCCGCCAACGCGAACTTCTGGGACCTCAAATTCGGCGCCTGCATCGCGCAGGGTAAGCCGGAAAAGAACAAGTGCGCCATCGACGCGCTCGAGAACGTCTACGCCCTGGACAGCACCAAGGCGGATACCATGTTCTTCACCAAGATGACATTCGCGGCTTCCCAGTCGATCGGAGTCGCCAATGTCACGGTCGATTCAACGGTCCGCGCCACGACTGATTCCTCCGGAACGCAGGTCCGGAGAGATTCAGTCGTCAAGGTGAAGCGGGAAGTCCAGGTGGTCGATAGCGTGCGGTTCGTGAAGTGGGCCCGCATGGGCGCGACCAAATTCCCCAATCACGGATACCTGCTGGCGCAGCTGGCGGCCGCCTACGCCCTGGCCGGTCCGGTGGACAGCGCCGTCGCCACAGCGAAACGGCTCATGGCGGTAGACTCGTCGGATGTGACTCCGGTGCTCCGGATTACTCAGGCACTCATCGATGGGAACCGCATCCCCGAAGCCATTCTGCTGGCTAGCTATGTCGAGCGCTTCGGCGATGACGACGCCAAGCTGAACTACGCCAACCGGCTGGCCCGCGCGGCGCTCCCCCTGCTGCAGAGCAATCTTCCCGTAGCGCTCGAAGCGTCCCGCACTGCCGTGCGGGTTTCTCCCAAGGGCAACCAGGTCTACGCCCTGGCTAACTACGTTCTTGGCATCGCCGCGGTCGCTTCCACGGCGCCGCTCGACGCCGAAGCGATAAAGACAAAGTCGTGCGATTTTGTCAAACAGATCGAGGCCCTGGTGACGGAGGCCGCCCCTGCGCTCGAGCTCGGGAAGAGCATCAGCCCCCAGGGCATCATCCCGTATCAACAGGCTGTCACCACCTACCAAACGTCCCGGCTCCCGCAGATGACCAAAGCGTATTGCAAGTGACGGTGAGCCCCTCTAGATTTAGAGGCTTCGCAACAGGGGCTGTAGCTCAGCTTGGTTAGAGTGCCGCACTGTCACTGCGGAGGTCGCGGGTTCGAGCCCCGTCAGCCCCGCTCCCGATTCACCCCGTCCGGGCACCGGGCGGGGTGAAGTCTTTCACGGAGCGTGCGGACGTCAGAGGAATGCATGACTGAAGACCAAATGCCGGTTGCGGCCCCGATTCCCACCGATGCAGGGTTTCATCGGCCGGTTCTGCTCAAGGCGGTTGTCGACGCGGCGCGCGGCGCCCGCCGCGCCGTGGACGGCACCCTGGGTGATGGCGGTCACGCCGAGGCCCTGCGCGAGGGTGGCATCGAGCTGCTCGCCATCGATCGGGATCCCGAGGCGGTCCGCATCGCGCGCGCGCGCCTGGGTGAATCGGGCATCCGCTACCTGCACGCCGGGTTCGCGAGCGAGGAAGCGCTGGCCGAGATTTCCGACTTCGAGCCCGATTTCATCCTGCTCGACCTCGGGGTTTCCTCCCGGCAGCTCGACGAAGAAGCCCGCGGATTCACCTTCCGGCCGGGCGCCCCGCTCGACATGCGGATGGGCGCCGACGGTCCTACCGCAGCCGACCTTTTGAATACGGTTCCCAAGGATACCCTCAGAGCCTGGCTCGCCGATTGGGCCGACGAGCGTCGGGCCCATCGTCTCGCAGGCGAAATCGTCCGCCGCCGCGAAAACGCCGCGTTCGCCACGAGCGATGATCTGGTCAACGCGATTCGCGCGGTGCTGGGCTCCCGATCCGGCCCCGAAGACTTTGCCCGCATCTTCCAGGCGCTCCGGATCGCGGTGAACCAGGAGCTCGAGGGACTGGCGGAGGCTCTGCCCGCACTTCGCGATGCCCTGGCTCCCGGTGGGGGGCTCGGGGTCATCAGTTATCATTCGGGAGAAGACCGCTTGGTCAAGCACGCCTTCCACGAATGGAGCCGAGCGTGCATCTGCGCGCCGGAGCAGCCCGTTTGCACCTGTCGAGGCCGGCCGCTGGGAGTCGCCGCGCCCAGGAGCGGCGTGGTGCCCGATCCGCTGGAAATCGCCGACAACCCGCGCGCCCGGAGTGCCCGGCTCCGGATTTTCCGGACCGTGAATGACGCTTAGAGGCCGGCACTGGCTGGTGCTCTGGCTGGTGCTCTTCCTGTTCACTGCCGCGGCCGTGGTCACCCGCCAGCGCGAAGCGCTGCTGGCGGCCCAGCGCCTCCGCGAGCTCAGGGAACGGCGAACCGAGCTCCTCGGCGCCAAGGCGGACCTCGAGCGCCAGATCGGGCTGGCTACCAGCCGCGCGGTGCTGGTACCCAAGATGCAGCGCGCCGGTCTTCATCTGCCCAGTGACCTCGAGAACACGAATTTGCGGGTGGATTCTCTTGCCGCCGGCGCTGGCCGGCCGCCCCGCTGATGGCCCGGCCCACGGCGCGGATCGTCGCCCTCCAGGCGGCCTTCGGCGCGGGGCTGCTGCTGATCATCGGCCGGGCCGGCTGGCTGCAGCTGGTGCGGGGCGGAGAGTTTTCCCGGCAAGCGGCGCTGGAGCGCACCAAGGAGGTCGAGCTTCCGGCCAGCAGGGGCACTATCTACGACCGGAACGGCACACCGCTGGTCATTTCCCAGCCCAAGTTCCGGGTGCAGCTCGCGCTCAAGGAAGTGAAGGACACCGCGCTGCTGATCCGGCGCGTCTCCGCCGACCTCCGGGTGCCGGCCGATTCCCTCCGGCGGATGTTTCGGAAAGGCAAGCCGCTCTATCCCTATTTCCACGGACCCTACAGCGCTACGGAAGTGACCCGGCTTCGCCGGATCGCGGGCGTCCGGTTTTTGCCGGTGTACAGCCGCGTCTATCCCAACGGGCGGCTGGCCGCGGCGATCATCGGTGCGGTCTCGGGGGACGGCGGTTCGGGCCAGTCCGGTCTGGAGCGCGCGCTGGACTCGGTGCTGGCCGGCGAGCCCGGGCGTACCGTCGACCTCAAGGATCCGTCCGGCCACCAGTTCGAATCACCGGCCCGGCTGGTGCGCGAGCCGGTGGCGGGCCACGAAGTGACGCTCACCCTCGACGCCGAGCTCCAGGCCATCGCCGAGAACGCACTGGAGGAGGCGCTCAAGGAGTACAAGGCCGAAGGGGGGGATGTGGTGTTTCTCGACCACCGGACTGGAGAACTACTGGCGCTGGCGTCGCGCTCGGCGTCGGGCCCCGCGATCACGCCGTCGGTGTTCACCAGCGCTTTCGAGCCCGGTTCGACCGCCAAGCCGTTCGCCGCCGCGGCGCTGCTCGCGCTGCGCCGGGTCGGGAGCACGGAAACGGTGTCGGGAGAAAACGGA
This sequence comes from Gemmatimonadales bacterium, assembly GCA_045403135.1. Taxonomy (GTDB): domain Bacteria; phylum Gemmatimonadota; class Gemmatimonadetes; order Gemmatimonadales; family GWC2-71-9; genus JABFSM01. The sequence continues at coordinate 5,762 of JAXIPC010000264.1, forward strand.
GCCTGGACCTACGAGACGGTGCCGGGAGGCGCCACCCGCACCATCCACGATACCCACGCCCAGCGGCAGCCGGTCACGCTCGCGCGCGCCATTCAGGTCTCCAGCAACATCGGCGTGGCCAAATTCGCCTCCCGCCTCCGCGCCGAGGAACAGTACGAGATGCTCCGCGCCTTCGGGTTCGGCGCGCCGACCGGCGTGGAGTTTCCCTCCGAGGCGGCTGGAGTGCTGAACCGGCCTCACCGGTGGCGCAGGGGCTACAGCGCGCAGAGCATCGCGATGGGCTACGAGCTTCAAGTCACCCCGGCACAGCTGGCCGCGGCGTATGGCGTGATCGCCAACGATGGCGTGCTGATGGCACCCACCTTGATTCGCGAGGTCCGGGACCTCGAAGGGCGAGTGTTGTACCGCCATCAGCCGGAGATGGTGCGCCGAGTGCTTTCTCCCGAGGTGGCCGCGACCATTCGCGGTTTCCTGGCGGACGCCGCGAGCGACTCCGGCACCGGCGGGCAGGCCAAGCTGCGCTACGGCATTCTGGGGAAGACCGGGACGGCCAAGCAACTCGAAAACGGCAGCTACGCGAGTGGAGAGTACCGCGCCTCCTTCGCGGCGATTTTCCCCGCCAGAGCCCCGCAGCTCGTCGCGGTGGTGACGATCGACCGGCCCCACGCCGGCCAATACTATGGTGGCCTGATCGCGGCGCCGCTCACGGCGGTGATGCTGCAACAGGCGCTGGCGGCGCGGCGGAGTGTGATCGATCGCGGCGCACTGGAAGCCGATCAGGGGGAGAGCACCCGCTTCGCGCCCAGGACGGGCCAAGGCTCCGCTGCCGGCTCGCCGCCTCCCGTCACCGCCGCCGTGACGCTGCCGCTGCCCGCGCGGGCGGCGGACCGCCAGCCCAACGTCCTGGTTCCCGACGTCAGCGGCCGGCCGGTGCGCTCCGCGGCCTTCGCGCTGCACCAGCGGGGTCTCCGCGTTCGAGTCGATGGCAGCGGCCTGGTGCGCCGGACCGTCCCAGCTGCAGGCGATTCGATGCCGGCCGGTAAGACGGTCATTCTGTACGCTGACCGGCCCAAAGCACCATGACCGATCCGGCTCCGCTGATTGCGGCGCTCCGGCGCGAGGGGCTGCTGCGCTTCGCTCCGAGCGGGCTCCCGTCGTTCAAGGGCATCACCACCGACAGCCGGAGCGCCGAGCCCGGGGCGCTGTTCATCGCGGTGCGCGGCTCGGAATCCGACGGCCACCGTTTCGTGCCGGATGCCGTCGCGCGGGGCGCCGTCGCGGTGGCGGTGGAGGCGCCGCTCGAGGCCCGGGTTCCCCAGATCGTGGTCTCCGATGGACGACGTGCGGCCATCACGCTGGCGCGCGCCTGGTTCGACGATCCCGCCGCGTCGCTCACCCTGGTGGGCATCACCGGAACCAACGGCAAGACTACTACCACCGGCATCGTCCGTCACCTCCTGAATGCAACCGGTGAGGCCGGCAGCATCGGCACACTGGGCGCCTTCGATGGGGCGGGACGCACGGTCCCTTCCACGGCAGGTTCGCTGACGACACCCGGCCCGGTCGACCTGCAAGCCACCCTCGCGACGCTGCGCGACCGCGCGGTGCGCCACGTCGCGATGGAGACCTCCTCGCACAGCCTGGATCAGGGACGGCTGGACGGGTTGGTCTTCCAGGCGGCCGTCTTCACCAACCTGACCCGCGACCATCTCGACTATCACCGGACGATGGAGCACTATCTGGCCGCCAAGCTCAAGCTCCTGACACTGCTCGGCAAGGACGCGGCGCTGGCCGTCAATCTCGATGATCCCGCCTGGCGCGCCATCCCTCGCACCGCGGGAACGGTGTCGTTCGGCTTTCATCCCGACGCAGACTTGCGCGCCACCGGGCCGGCGCTGCACGCGAGCGGCTCCCGGTTTCGGCTCTCAGGGCGCTTCGGCATCGCGGAAGTGAGTCTGCCGCTGCCCGGGGAGTTCAACGTCGCCAACGCCCTCGCGGCGGCGGCATGCGCGCTCGGCCTCGGCCGTTCGCTCCCGGCGGTCGTGGAGCGATTGAACACCGCCCCACAGGTACCGGGGCGGATGGAGCGGCTGGCGGCCGAGCCCTTCGTGGTGCTTCGGGATTACGCGCACACTCCGGATGCACTGGAGAGAGCGATGACGGCGCTCCGGCCGGTGACGCCGGGCCGGCTCATCGTGGTGTTCGGCTGCGGCGGCGACCGCGACCGGGGGAAGCGGCCACTGATGGGCAGGGTCGTCGGCACCTTTGCCGATCTCGCCGTGGTGACTTCCGACAATCCCCGCACCGAGGATCCGGAGACGATCGTCGCCGACATTCTGGCGGGATTGCCGGCCGGCGCACCCCACCTCACGGTGGTCGATCGCCGCGAGGCGATCGAGCGGACGCTCGGCGAGGCGCGCCCGGGCGACACCGTGCTCCTGGCAGGCAAAGGGCATGAGACGTACCAGGTGATCGGCAAGGAGTACCGGCATTTTGACGAGAAGGAGATTGTCTCGGAGTTGCTAGGGGTCGGGGGTCAGGGGTCAGGGGACAGGGGCAAAGCATGAGATGGACCGATCGTGCCGTCCGCGCGGCACTTGGCCTGGGGGGCCCGGCGTCCGACGTGGTCTACAGCGGCATTTCCACCGACACGCGCGCGATCACCCCGGGCTCGTTGTTCATCGCGCTCAAGGGCGAGCGGTTCGACGCGCATGACTTCCTGACGCGCGCCCGGGAGGCCGGCGCCACGGCGGCGGTGGTACGTCGCGGCACCGCTGCGCTGCCCGGCTTGACGCTCTACCAGGTGGAGGAGACCGGCTTCGCGCTCGGTGAGCTGGCCCACGCCCGCCGCAAGAGCATTACCGGCCCGGTGGTGGCGATCACCGGGACCAACGGGAAGACCTCCACGAAGGAGATGATCGCCTCGGCGCTCTCGACCCGGTACCGGACCTGGGCGACGAGGAGCAACCTCAACAATCTGATCGGCGTGCCGCTCACGATTCTCGAGGCGCCGGCGGACACCGAGGCGCTGGTGGTCGAGGCCGGCGCGAGTCTCCCCGGCGAAATGGCGCGACACCGCGAGGTCATCGAGCCGAGCATCGCGGTCATCACCAACGTGGCGGCGGGACATCTGGAGGGTTTCGGGAGCGGCGATGGGGCGCTCAACGAAAAGCTTTCCCTGCTCGACGGGGTGCCGCTGGCCATCGTCGGGACCGAGCCGCCCGGCCTGCCCGACCTGGCCCGGCAACGGGCTCGCAAGGTCGTGACCGCGGGGCTCGCCGGCGCCGACCGGGTGCCGGCCAAGGTGGAGATGTCGCCCGACGGCCGCCCCCGGGTGTCGGTGGGTGGGCAACAGTTTCTTCTCGCCGCCCGCGGGCGGCATCAGGCCGCCAACGCCATGCTCGCCTGGGTCGTGGCGGAGGCGCTCGGCCTCGATGCCGGCCTGGTGGCGAGAAGCCTGGAGTCGCTGGCCCTGCCCGGGGGCCGGGGCGAGCTGGCGCAGCATGGCGGGCTGACGGTGCTGCACGACGCGTACAACGCCAACCCGGCCTCGTTTCGCGCCGCCATCGAGCTGGCGCGGGTCCTGCGCGGCAAGCGGCGCCTGGTGTTCGTGGCCGGCACGATGCGCGAGCTGGGTGAATCCTCGGCGGCGCACCACGCCGAGATTGCGACGCTGCTGGTGGCGCTGCGCCCGGATGTGCTGGCGGCAGTGGGCGAATTCGTTCCCGCGCTGGCGCCCTTTCGCGAATCGCTCGGCGACCGGCTGCTCACCGCCCCCGACGCCGCGAGTCTGGCCCCCGAGCTGGCTCTGCGCATCGAAGGAGATGAGCTGGTCGTGCTCAAGGGCAGCCGAGGCGTTGCATTGGAGCGAGTCCTCCCCGATCTTGTGGCACGATCATCGCCACCCACGACCTGAGGCGCCATGCTGTATCACCTCCTGGCTCCCCTCGCGGGCGACTACATCCTCTTCAATCTCTTCAACTACATCAGTTTTCGCGCCGCAGGCGCGATGCTCACGGCGCTGCTCTTCGCGTTTCTATTCGGGCCGTCGATCATCGCGCGGCTTCGCGCCCGAAAAATCGGGCAGGTGGTGCGCTCCGAAGGCCTGGCCAGCCACGAGGGCAAGCGGGGCACGCCTACAATGGGAGGATTGATCATCCTGCTGGCGGTGGTCATCGCCACGCTGCTCTGGGCTCCACTCGACAACCGCTTCGTCATCGTGGCGCTCCTGGCCACTCTGTGGACCGGCGCGATCGGTTTTCTGGACGACTACCTCAAGATCGTCGAGGGCAAGTCCCGCGGGCTGGTGGCCAAGTGGAAACTGGTGGGCCAGTGCACCTTTGGTATCGCGCTCGGACTGTACCTGCTCAACTATCCCGTCGTGTCGCCCGACACGCTGGCCGCCGGCGCGACGACCGTGCCGTTCATCAAGTACACCGTGCTGCAGCTGGCGCCGTGGCTCTATGTCGCATTCGTCACCCTCGTGGTCACGGGGAGCAGCAACGCCGTCAACATGACGGACGGGCTGGACGGCCTGGCCGCGGGCCTCACCGCCATCGCGGCGGCGGCGTTTGCGTTCTTCGCCTACGTCTTCGGCCGGGTGGACACCACCAGCTACCTCCAGTTCTACTATCTCCCCGGCTCGGGCGAGCTCACGGTGTTCTGCGCCGCACTCATGGGAGCCGCGCTCGGCTTTCTCTGGTTCAACGCCCACCCGGCGCAGGTGTTCATGGGGGACACCGGCGCGCTGGCCATCGGCGGCGGGCTCGGCACGGTGAGCATTCTGCTCAAGGCGGAATTCCTGTTGCTGATCATCGGCGGTGTCTTCGTCGCCGAGCAGGTGTCGGTGATGCTGCAGATGGGCGTGTACCAGTGGTTCAAGCGCACCAGGGGGCGCGAATACGCCGACGCCCATCGGGTATTCCGGATGGCGCCCTTGCACCATCATTTCGAGAAGAAGGGCTGGGCCGAGACGACGGTGGTCACTCGATTCTACATCCTGGGTATCCTCTGCGCCCTGCTGGCCCTGGCGACTCTCAAGCTCCGGTGATTCCCGACCGCATCGCGTCCGAGGGCCGCGAAGTGGCCGTCATCGGACTGGGGAGGAGCGGCGTCGCGGCCACCCGGCTCCTGCTGCGTGCCGGCCGCGCGGTGTACGCCTCCGACGCAGGGTCGTTTCCTGCGCTGGAAGAGCTGGCTCGCGGGCTCCGAACCATGGGGGCCGCGGTGGATCTGGCGGGGCACGACCTCGAGCGCATCGCCGGCGCGGGTCTCTGCGTGGTCTCGCCCGGCGTGCCACCGGACGCGCCGCCGCTGGCCGCCGCGCGCAACGCGGGCGTCCCGATCCAGGCGGAGGCCGAGCTGGGACTCGAGGCGCTGGCCGGCGTGCCCTTTGTGGCGATCACCGGCACCAACGGCAAGACCACCACGACCGCGCTGGTCGGCCACTTGCTCGCTTCCGCGGGGCGCCACGCGGAGGCCGCGGGCAACATCGGCACCCCGCTCTCGGAAATCGCCCTCGAGGCGGTCCGGCCCGAGTGGCTGGCGGTGGAGCTGTCGTCGTTTCAGCTGCACGACATGCGGGCGGTGGAGCCCGCGGTGGGGGTGCTCACCAACCTGGCACCGGACCACCTGGACCGCTACGTCGCGCTCACGGACTACTACGCCGACAAGCGGCGCCTCTTCGATCACGCGTCGAGCGGGTCAGTCTCGGTATCCAATTCGGATGATCCAGCGTCCCAGGAACTGCTGCGGGGCGTGGCGGGACGGCAGCTGCGCTTCTCGGTGCTCCGGGAAGCCGACGGTTGGTACGACGCGGAGCGGGGGCTCCTCATGGTGGGCCGAGAGCAGCTGCTTCCGCGGGAAGAGCTCCAGCTGCTGGGAGATCACAACGTGGCCAACGCGCTCGCCGCGGCCCTCGCGGTGCACGCCACCGGGGTGGACCTTCAGGCCATCGCGCGGGGACTCCGCAGCTTCCGTCCCCTCGAGCACCGGATGGAGCCGGTCCGCGAGCTGGCCGGGGTGCTCTGGATCAACGATTCCAAGGCTACTAACATCGCTTCCACCGAGATGGCGGTCCGTGCCGTCACGCGCCCATTCGTGCTCCTCCTGGGTGGCCGCCACAAGGGCGAGCCATACACCCGGCTCGGCCGCATACTCGACGGCCGCTGCCGCGCGGTGATCGCCTACGGGGAGGCGGGGCCTACCATCGTGCGCGACCTGTCCGGACGGGGCACGCCGGTGGTTCCGGGCACCAGCTTCGACGCGGTCATGGCGCTGGCCCGAGGGCTGGTCCGCCCCGGCGACGCCGTGCTCCTATCCCCCGCCTGCTCGAGCTACGACATGTTCACCAACTACGAGGCGCGCGGCCGCCGCTTCCGGGAGATCGTAGAGTCGTGGTGACCGCCGCCGCCATCCAGCATCCGGGCGATCTTCGCTGGGAGACCCGGCTCCTGGTTGTCGTGGCGGCGGTGCTCACGGTGTTCGGCATCGCGAGCCTGCATGCCGCCGCGACCCTGGAGCGGGATGCCTTCGGGTTTTTCATGAAGCAGCTCGCCGGCGCGCTGGCGGGAGCGATCGCCCTGGTCGTGGTCGCGCGGGTCGACTACCACCTGTGGCGGCGGCTGGCCTGGCCACTCCTGATCGGCACGATCGTCCTCCTGCTGATCCCGTTGCTGCCGCTTCCCGACTCGGTCCGGCCCTACCGCAACGGCGCGCACCGCTGGGTGCGGATCGGCCCGCTCAACCTGCAGCCGTCCGAGGTGGCGCGGTTCGCCGTGGTGGTCTGGACCGCAATGCTGGCCGCGAAGAAGGGTGAAGCGGTGCGCGGCTTCAAGAAGGGATTGTTCCCCTGCCTCCTGATTATCGGCATCGTCGCGCTGCTCGTCCTCCTCGAGCCCAACCTGTCGATGGCGGTCCTCGTGGCGCTGATCGGCGGCGTCGTGCTCTTCACTGCCGGCGCCAAGATCGGCCACTTCCTGCTGCTCGGCGTGGCCGGTCTCTTTGCGGGCGTCTCGCTCATCTGGGCCGAGCCGTACCGCCTGACCCGGCTCAGGTGCTTCCTGGAGCCCTGCGGGCAGGCGGACTTTCAGCTGAACCAGGCGATCATCGGCTTCGGATCCGGCGGGCCGCTCGGAGTCGGCTATGGGCACGGCCAGCTCAAGATGCGATATCTGCCGTATGGCTACTCCGACTTTCTGGCCGCGACGATCGGTGAGGAATGGGGGTTCCTGGGCGTGTTCGTCATCGCCCTCCTGTTCGCCATTTTCTGCTGGCTTGGTTTCCGCATCGCCAAGACCGCATCCGATCCGTTCGGCCAGTACCTTGCCGCGGGCGTGACCGCGACGGTGGCCCTGGCCGGGCTGCTGCACGCGGCGGTGAACCTCGGCCTGATGCCGACCACGGGCTTGAGTCTCCCGTTCATGTCCTATGGCCGCTCCGGACTGGTGATGACGCTGGTGTCTGTCGGAGTGCTGGTGAATGTGGGGCGAGCCCGGGGGCGGCCGGTGAAACGTGACCAGTGACCAGTGACCAGTAACCCGTGACCAGTCCTCACGACCGGGTCACCGGTCACCGGTCACCGGTCACCGTCTTGATCGCGGGCGGCGGCACCGGAGGCCACCTGATGCCCGCGCTTGCGATCGCCGCGTCGCTGCGGGCCTCGCATCCCGAGTGGCGCGTAGTGCTGGCCGGCGCCGAGCGGGGCGTCGAGGCGACGCTCCTCCCGACCCGCGATTTTCCCTACGCGTTGCTCCCCGCCGAGCCGATCTACCGTCGCCAGTGGTGGAAGAACCTGCGCTGGCCTTTCCTGGCGATTCGTCTCATCCGTGAAGTGGACGCGCTGCTCGACCGGGAAACCCCGGCAGTGGTCGTAGGGACCGGTGGATACGCCTCCGGCCCGGTGGTATGGCGCGCGGCGCGACGGCGGATCCCAACCGCCATCCAGGAGCAAAACGCCTATCCCGGAGTGGCGACCCGCTGGCTTGCCAAGCGAGTCCGCGAGGTGTGGCTCGGCATTCCCGAGACGCGCCGGCACCTCTCTCCGGGGCCGCGCACCGCGGTCCTGGACACCGGTACTCCGATTACGCGGCCAGACCCGGGCCGCAAGGCGGCCGCGATGCAGCGCTTCGGCCTGGATCCCGGACGTCCGGTTCTCCTGGTGACCGGGGGCAGCCAGGGCGCGCTGGCGATCAATGACGCAATCGCACGGTGGATCGCCTCCGGTGGCGCGGAGGGGCTCCAGATCCTGTGGGCGACCGGACGTGCTACCTACGACCGCTTCCGGGGGCAGCATGCGCCGCCCGCGGTTCACGTCTTCGACTTCCTCGACCCGATGGCCGACGCCTACGCCGTGGCGACCCTGGCCATTTCGCGCTCCGGGATGATGACGGTTGCGGAGCTGGCGGCCTGGGGGATTCCTTCGATCCTGGTTCCGCTCCCCACCGCTGCTGCCGACCATCAGACCGCGAACGCGCGCGTGTTGGCGGAAGCCGGGGCGGCCATCCACCTGTCCCAGGCCGAGTTCCCGGCGGCGCTCGGGAGCGGAAAACTCGTCTCCGGATTACTTGGATCCCCCGATCGCCTCGCGGCGATGGCCACCGCGGCACGGGCCCGGGGTCGACCCGACGCCGCCGCCCAGATTTCGGCTCGTATCGGGATCCTTTCGGGGTAGGGGCGCTCTTTCGCAAGTTGCAGTCCTGTTTTACATTAGGTCATCCGCCATGAACCTCTTTCTCCCCTCGGATCCGCGACCGCTCCATTTCGTCGGGATCGGGGGTGCTGGGATGAGTGCGCTGGCGGCCATCGCCTTGAAGCGAGGCTTGGCGGTGAGCGGGTCCGACTTGGACATCTCGGGCACCGTCGATCTGGCTGCCCAGGGAGCCCGGATATTCCAGGGCCACGACGGGTCCAACGTCGGCAACGCCAGGGCGGTGGTGGTGAGCGCCGCGATCCCCAGGGGTCACGTCGAAGTCGAAGCCGCGCGGGCCGAGGGCATTCCGGTCATCCCGCGGAAAGAGGCGCTCGCGGGTCTGATCGGCGGGGCGCGCTGTGTTGCCATCGCGGGCACCCACGGGAAGACCACCACCACCGCCATGACCACCGAGGCGGTCGCCGCGGCGGGCATTGCGGTCACCGGCCTGGCCGGCGGGCGGGTGACCGCCTGGGGCGGCAACGCGCGGATCGGCGGTGACGATCTGTTCGTCGTGGAAGCCGATGAGTACGACCAGGCCTTTCTCACGCTCCATCCAACCATCGCGGTGGTGAACAACGTCGAAGCCGATCATCTCGAATGCTATGGCTCTCTCGGTGCGCTGGAGGGGGCGTTCGTGACCTTCGCGGCGCGCGCCCAGCGTGTGCTGGTGGGGAACGACTCCGCTGGAGCCGACCGGGTAGCGGCGCAGCTGCGCATCGCCCGGCTCTGGCGGTTTGGACCCGACGCCCGCGATCTCAGGCTGGACGCGATCGAAACCACCCCATCGGGCACCACCGCGACGCTAACTCTGCCGGACGGCGGCACGGTGCCGCTTCGACTCCGGGTTCCCGGAGTCCACAATCTCCGGAACGCCACGGCCGCCATGGGGGTGGTTGTCGCGCTGGGCGGAGACCCCAAACCGGCGCTCGCGGCGCTCGCGGCCTTCACCGGCGTCGGACGCCGGTTCGACCGGCTGGGCGAATTCGGCGGGGTGGCCATCGTCGACGATTACGCGCACCACCCGACCGAGCTTCGGGCCACGCTGGCCGCGGCGCGCCAGGCATATCCGGGCCGCAGACTGGTGGCCCTCTTCCAGCCCCATCTCTTTTCCCGGACCCAGCAACACCACGAAGCAATGGGTGAGGCGCTCGCGGCGGCCGACTTTGCCATTGTGACCGACGTCTATCCCGCACGGGAGCAGCCGATCCCGGGCATCACCGGGGAGTTGGTCGTTACGGCAACGAACTCCTCCGGCGGCGAGGCGGTCTATGAGCCGGTTCGCAAAACCCTGGGACCGAGGGTAGCGGCCCGGCTCCGTCCGGGAGACGTGCTCCTGATCCTCGGCGCCGGCGACATCACCAGAGTGGGCATCGAAATCCGCGACCTGGTCGACGCGTCGTGAGGCGCATCCTGCAGATATCCGGCGGTACCGTGGTCCTGCTCCTTCTCGGAGTGGGAGGATTCAAGCTTCTCAAAACCCTCGCTTTCTTCTCGATCCGCCGCGTCGAGGTCGTCGGCGCCCGGTATCTGACGCCCGCCACCATCACCCGCGCACTGGCGGTGCCGAAGGCCGCCAGCCTCTTCGACGATCTCGATCCGCTCGAGCGCCGCGCGCGTCAGGTGCCTGGCGTGATCGAGGCGAGCATCAGCCGCCGGCTTCCGGGCACCCTGCGGGTGACGGTACGCGAGGCGGTACCCGTAGCGCTGGCCGAACGGGGCGGACGCCTGGTCCTGGTGGACCAGGCGGGCAGCGTGCTGCCGTTCGATCCGACCCGTCCGGCCGAGGATCTTCCGCTCGCCGCCGAGCCCGACTCGGCGGTGGCCGGACTGCTCGCCCGGATGCGGGAAGTCGAGCCCGAGCTCTTTGCCCGGGTAGAGCGTGCCGCGCGGCTCCGCCGCGACGTGGTCCTCGACCTCGCCGCCGGCCGGCTGTGGTTCAGGGCCGGCGCCACGAGCGAGGACATCCGGAATCTCCTGCTGGTGGCCGGCTATCTGAGCCGCAAAGGCCGCAGTTGGCGCGAGCTCGACGCCCGGTTTGCGTCGCGCGTCATCGTTCGGGGGGCCGGCGCATGAGTGACCAGCCGCCGCGCCTGGTGGCCGCGGTCGATCTGGGCACGACCCGGGTGGTCGGCTTGATCGGCGAGGTCACTGGTGACGCGCGGGAACCCCGAGTGCGGGTGCTGGGCGCGGCCACCGAGCGCGGCGCCGGGGTCCGGCGCGGCGTGGTGCGGGATATCGATGAAACGACCCGGGCCATCGCCAAGGCCATGAAGGATGCCCAGAAGATGGCGGGCGTCGAGGTCGGCACGGTCTACTGCGGCGTTGCGGGCGAGCACATCTCGGCGCGAAACTCGCACGGAGTCGTCTCGGTCACGGGCAGTGAGATCCGGACCACCGACGTCGCGCGGGTCAACGACGTGGCCAGCAACATCTCGTTCGGCCGCGATCACGAGCTGCTGCACGCCATCCCGCAGGACTACCTGATCGATCAGCAGGAAGGCATTACCGAGCCAATCGGCATGAGCGGCTCCCGGCTCGAGGCCGAGGTGTACCTGGTTACGGTGCTCTCGAGTGCCATCCAGAATCTGCGGAAGTGCGTCGAGAAGGCGGGCTACCGGGTCGGTGAATTCGTGCTGGAGCCCCTGGCCGCCTCGCTCGCCGTGCTTACTCCGGACGAGCGGGAGCTGGGCTGCGCCATCGTGGAGCTGGGCGGCGGGTCGACCAACGTCTCGATCTTTCACGCCGGCAAGATCCGCCACACCGCGAGCTCCATGTTCGCGGGCGGACATGTCACCAGCGATCTGGTGGCCGGCCTCCAGGTGACCCAGCTCGATGCCGAGAGGATCAAGGAGCGATTCGGCGCCGCGTACGAGCCGATGGTGCCGGAGACCGACGTCTTTCAGCTTCCCGGCACGGCGGGGCAGGGCGCCCGCAGCGCACATCGGCAGGTGCTCGCGCACATCATGCACATGCGCCTGCAGGAGCTGCTCGAGCTGGCGCTGGACGAGATTTCCCGGGCGGGCTACCGCCAGCGGCTCGCCGCGGGCATCATCCTGACCGGCGGCGGCGCGCAGGCTCCCGGCATAGTGGAGCTGGGGCGCGAGGTATTCGCCATGCCGGTCCGGGTGGGCACGCCCGGCGACGGCCTCACGGGACTGGTGGACAGCGTCGAGAGCCCCCGCATGGCGGTGCCGGTGGGACTGCTGCGCTACGGCGCGAGACAGGTGATGGTCGACGGGGGGTTCGTCGAGGGCGGACGGCGCTCGCCGGCGGTCGACAAGATGCTCGGTCCGGTCAAACGATGGCTCCAGGACTTCTTCTGAAAACGCGAGGGCCCGTCCCATGATCTTCGAACTCGAAGAGAGCAGCGGTCAACACGCGCACATGAAGGTCATCGGGATCGGCGGCGGCGGCGGCAACGCCGTCAACCGGATGATCGAGGAACGGCTGGTCGGCGTGGAGTTCATCTCGGTCAACACCGATGCCCAAGCCCTCGGCAAGTCCAAATCGGACCTGAAAGTCCAGATCGGGAAGAAGCTCACTCGGGGCCTGGGAGCGGGGGCGCGGCCCGAGATAGGCCGCCAGGCCATCGAGGAGAACCGGGACGAGGTCCTGGCCGCGATGCAGGGGGCGGATCTGGTCTTCGTCACCTGCGGCATGGGCGGCGGCACCGGGACGGGCGCCGCGCCGGTCATTGCCCAGATGGCGCGCGACATCGGCGCCCTCACCGTGGGGATCGTGACCAAGCCGTTTCTGTTCGAGGGCCAGAAACGGATGAAGCAGGCCGAGACCGGCATCATGGAAATGCGCCGGGGCGTGGACACCATGATCGTGGTGCCCAACGAGCGGCTCATGGCCGTGGTCGGCAAGGGCTTCAAGTTCGAGGACGCGCTCAAGAAGGCCGATGAAGTGCTGCTCAATGCCACCCAGGGCATCGCGGATCTGATCACCCGCACCGGCCTCATCAACGTGGACTTTGCCGACGTGCGCACCGTGATGCAGAACGGCGGCTCGGCGCTGATGGGCACCGGCAGCGGTCTCGGTGAGAACCGCGCCCTCGAGGCGGCCCAGCAGGCCATTGCGAGCCCGCTGCTCGACAACATCTCCATCGCCGGCGCGTCCGGGGTGCTGATCAACATCACCAGCAGCGACATCACGATGGGCGAGGTGACCCAGATCAGCGAAATCATCCACGACGCCGCGGGCGACCAGGCTGAGATCATTTTCGGCTCCTGCACCGACCCGGCGCTCAAGGGAGAAATCCGCGTCACCGTCATCGCCACCGGCTTCGATCGCGCCATTACGGGAGAGCAGGTGCCCCCGCGAGGCGTGGGGGTGCTCCAGTTCCCCGAGAAGATGAGGGCGGTCGCGGGCGGCGGTCCCGGGCGAGGCACGCCTGCGGCCGCCGCTCCCGGAACACCCGGGGGGCCCCGCACGGTCACGCCTCGCCCGGCGGCGACGCCCCGGAGCACCACCGGGGTTCCCGAGGTGTCCGACATGGAGATCCCGACCTTCATCCGTCGCCAGATGGATTGATGCGGCGGCTCGGCATCCCGGTCGCGATCCTCGTCCTGGTCGCGGCCGCTGCGCTGGCGCTGACCGGCCGGTGGCCTTGGCGTCGCCTCATCGTGGCCAAGCCGATCATTGTGAAGACGGCCTTTCAGGAAATCAGCGACACGCTCCGGAGCGGGGAGACGCTGGCGGACCTGTTCACCCGGCAGGGCCTCTCCGGCTCCCCCCTCGTGGAAATGTTCCAGGGCGTCGGGCTGGACCCGCGCCGTCTCCGCGCCGGTCTCGTCGTCCTCTTCCGGCGCGAGGCAGGTGAGCAGATCCCCAACGCCATCACCATCCGCACCAGCCAGATCGAGCGCCTGCGCGCCCGTCGCCAGTCGGATGCCTGGCTGGCCGAGCGGCAGCCGGTGGCCTGGGCGAGCGAGGTGATCCGGATCGAGGGGCCGATCGAGTCCTCGCTCTACGAAGCGCTCGATGCCAGCATCCCGGATCCGGTGTTCGACGCGGGTAACCGGATACGGCTGGCGTGGGATCTGGCGGACGTCTACGCCTGGTCGATCGACTTCAATCGCGACATCCAGACCGGCGACCGCTTCGCGGTGGTCCTTTCCCGGGAAACCTCGGAGCTGGGCGAGGTCCGCCTCGGCGACATTCTGGCCGCCGACCTGCTCGTCTCGGGGAAGCATCAGAATGCCTTTCGCTTCGAGTCGCTGGAGAACGTGGCGCGTTTCTACGACGAGGCGGGCAATTCTCTCCGCCGCGCGTTCCTCCGGGCCCCGGTCGAGTTCCGCCGGATCTCCTCGTCGTTCTCGCGGTCGCGCTTCCATCCGGTACTGGGGATCTGGCGCCGGCACCAAGGCACGGATTACGCGGCGGGAAGCGGCACTCCGGTGCTTGCCGCGGGCGATGGGGCCGTGTTGCGGGCCGGCCGGGCCGGCGGATACGGCAACCTCGTGGAGCTTCGGCATCACAACGGAATCACCACGCGGTACGGACACCTCCGTGCCTTCGCGCGCGGGGTTCACGCCGGAAAGCGGGTGAGCCAGGGGGATGTGATCGGATATGTGGGCTCGACCGGCCTGGCCAGCGCGCCGCATCTGCACTACGAGTTCCGGATCCATGGCGCCGCGCGCGATTCCCGGCGCGTTGATCTGGGTGAAGGGGAGCCGCTGGCGCGGACCCTCCTCCCGCGCTTTACCCAGGAGCGCACCCGGCTCCAGCTCCTTCTTGGTACCGCGGGGCAGGGCGCCGGGATTGTCCGCGCGGAGTAGTCGCTCCCGCCCTCCTATTATTCCCCCATGCCGTTGCTGATTGTCCTGATGGCCGCCGCCGCGGCGGTGCTCTCCTATCGCCTTCTGGAAGGCTGGAGCGGACGGAACTGGATCCCCGCCGTTTGCCGGGCGGTCGGCTGGGGCGTGCTGTCCCTTCTGCTGCTCAATGTCTCCTGTCCGTCGGTCCGCCCGGCCGCCCGTCCGACCGTCCTCCTCGACGCCTCCCTCAGCATGCAGTCCGCCGGCGGGAAGTGGGCGCAGGCGCTCGAGCTGGCGCGCGCCACCGGAGAGGTCCGCTGGGTCGGGGGGCTTCGGGGCGACTCCACCGCGTCCGGCGGCCGCTCCCGCCTGGCTGCGGCCATCGCCGGGGCGCGGAGTGGCGACCGCCCGGTGGTGGTGATCACCGACGGCGAAATCGAGGACGCCGACGCGATTCCCGCGGACATCCTCGCGGGAGCCACCATCCGGGTTCTGCCACGCGATTCCGTGCCGGACGTGGCGCTGGTCCGAGTGTCCGGCGCCACTCGGCTTACCCCGGGAGACACGCTGGCGTTCGAGGTGGAAGCGCAGGCCTTCGGCCCCGCGCCAACGCCTCCGCGGAGCCTGGGCATCGAGGCGCGGGAAGGAGACCGAATCTGGCTGCGCAGCCCGCTGGTGCTCGACGCAGGAGGACGCGGGCGCGCCGTGTTGCGCGGACCGCTTCCGCCGGTCGTTCCCGGCGCGCATGTCCTGACCATCGCGGTAACGGGTGCAGCCGACTCGGAGCCGCGCGACGACGCGCGAAGCATGGTCGTGACCGTGGCCCCAACACCCGGCATTGTGGTGCTGGCAACCCCGCCGACCTGGGAAAGCCGGTTTCTCCTGGAAACCCTGCGGGATGTGGCCGCGCTTCCGGTCCGCGGCTATCTCGAAACCGAGCGCGGGCGCTGGCGCCGCGCGGGAGACCTCAAGGGAGTTCCCACCGCCGAAGTGGGTGACGCCGCGCGCCGCGCCGATGTGCTGATCTCGCTCGGCGAGCCCGGCGCGATCGCCCGATCCTCCCGCGCGCGTGGTCGGTGGACCTGGCAGGGCTCCGCCGCCCACCCCGGCGCGGCCGGCGACTGGTACCTGACGGTTCCCTCGCCAACCCCGGTGAGCGGGGCGCTCGAGGGTGGGGCGGCGGATTCGTTTCCACCCGGCACGGCCATCTCGGAGCTGGTCCCCGGCCCGCGCGACTGGGTCGGTCTCTCGGCCCAGGC
>JAXIPC010000007.1:0-6470 GCA_045403135.1 Gemmatimonadales bacterium
GCGGTGCCGGCGTCCTCGAAGGTGAGGTCGCCCCGGTTCCGCCAGGCCACGTTTTTGAGAGCCAGACGCGGATATTCCCAGCGATGCCGCCGCCAGGACACATCGTTCAGCCGGTTCTGCAACCGCTCCTGCGTGTCGGCGTCCATCAGGTCCCAGGCGTGTCCGGCGGTGACCAGGATGTCCTGCCAACCGTCCAGGTCGACGTCCATGAACATGGTGGACCAGGACCAGCCGCTCGCCTGGACGCCGGCGTATTCGGAGATCTCGCCGAAGGTCCCGTCACCCCGGTTGAGAAACAGCGAGTTCCGCTGGATCTGGAGCTGGGTTGTCATGTCGCCGACCCGCTTGGGCAGAGCGGTATGGGTCGGCATCTGGGTTTTGAGCCGACGGGAGTCGTTGCTGAGCATGTCGACCTCGAAGAGGTCGGGCAGCCCGTCGCCGTTCACATCGCCGACATCGACCCCCATGCCGGAATTGCTGGTCTGCCGCTGAACGGTCCAGTCGGCGAGCCGGAACCCACCGCGCCCGTCGTTCAGCCAGAACTGGTCGGTGTCCTCGAAGTCATTGGCGACGTAGAGGTCCGGCGCGCCGTCTCCGTTCAGATCGGCGAACCGTGCGTCCAGCCCGAACGACTCGTCCGGGGCCGCGGGACGTCCATCGGCGCCGCGAAACCGGCCAGCACCGGCCACGACGCGAACAAACCGCCCGCCCTCATTGAGATAGAACTCGTCCGGCTCGGCCCGGATGGTGAGATTGAGGCCGCCCATGTCCTCGCGCACCACGAGCTTGAAGTCACGCTGGAATTCCGGAGCGATTTCGTAGCGGTTCGGCCCGGCTTGGCGAACCACCTGGCTGAATGCCCGTTGCTGCGGAGGAATCGAGTCGGCCGGGGTGGACGGCTTGTAGTTGGCGATGTAGAGGTCGAGGTCGCCGTCACCGTCCACGTCCGCCAACGTCGGCGTCGTGGAGCCATGTCCCGTGGAGTCGAGGCCGATGTCGGCGCCGTGCTCGGAGAACCGGCCCCTCCCGTCGTTCAGGTAGATGGCGTTCGGGCCGGCGGTGGCCAGCAGGATCAGATCGAGATCGGCGTCGCCGTCGATGTCGGCAAAGGCGGCCCCGGTCGAGCGCCGGTCGGCCGCGGCGACCCCGGCGCTCGCGGTGATATCCTCGAAGCGCCACCCGCCCAAGTTCCGATAGAGGGCGCTCGAGCCCTGGGTCTTGGCGAGGAACAGGTCGACCAGTCCGTCGCCGTCAACGTCTCCCATGGCGACGCCGCCGCCTTGGGCGAGGATACGGTTGGCCAGAAGCAGCGAATCGCTGACCTCGTTCTGGAACCGGATACCAGTCTTCCCGGCCTCCATCGGCGTGAAACCGGCAGTCCCGCGCGGCACCTCGAGCTCGCGCCAGCGATAACCCGCTTCCTCGTGCCATTGGGGCGGCACCGCCGGTCGGCAAGCCAGGACGCACCCCCCCATCACAGCGGACGCGGCGAGCCGGTTCCACCCGCTCATCGTGCCGGGGCGGCGCCCAGCCGCGCCGCTACCCGGGCTCCGATGCAGGTGCCCACGGCTCTACCGGCCTGGTTGCCCGCCTCGAAGTGGATGCCACCGAAGACCCGGGATTTCCCAGCGGCGAGTGCGGCCTCCGTAAACGAATTGAAGCGCTGGATGGCGGGGCCGATGGCCACTCCGGTGCTGTCGTCGAAGGCCACCTCGCCGAACCTGGCGGTGAGCGCGGTGGCGGCGGCGCTCGACTGGGTGGAATGCGCCGACGGATACTCCGGAAACGGCGGGGTAGGGATGAGCGGCTCCCAGGCCGGGTCGATGACTCGCCGGATATAGGTCCGCGGCCGGATCAGATTGTACTGGTACTTGTAGCCCCAGGCGGCGATGAAGGCGTCGGCCTGCGCGGTGGCCGAGAGAACGAACAGCCGTGCGGCGGCGTTGGCCGACATTTGTTGCTGGCTCACCATCTGGCTCGCGATGGCGATCCAGTGGCCCGCCGGTGTGCCGGTTTCGCCCGGGTTATCGGCCCAGTAGAACGCGCTGGCCCGCTGCTCGGGCGTCAGGCTCTTCCCGGTCTCGGCGACGCCCAGCGCTTCCTGATAGAGCGGAGTGCCCGGCTCGGTCGAGTAGGCCGGAGGATTCGGAATGGGGCACTCGTTCCAGGTCTTGAGCACGAACGGGCGAAGCGTGCCCCAGTAGGGCTCCGTCGCGCCGGCCATGTTGACCGGCGGCAGCGCCTTGAGGCTGGTCCGCTTGGGGCGATTCATGATTAGGCCGCGATCGCTCGTCGTTCCCGGCCGCGCGTTGTTGGCGGGGTTGTCGAGGCCGACGAAATCGGTGGCGGCGGAGAGATTCTGGGAGGCGTACAGATTGCCCGGAGTATCGTTGATCCAGAAGCCCGGGCCGGCCGGCGGCGTATACGGCCTGCCTTGGGTGCTGTCGAACCCGTCGCTCCGGGACCACGCCACGATCGCGAGGCCGATCCGCCGGCCCAGCTCCCCCGACTGGTCGCGGACCTCATCGCCGATGCCGAGCGCCACGCGGGTCTGATTGAGCGAATCCACCAGATTGGCCAGAGTGGCCCGGGTCGCCGGGAGGGCTTCCGCCAGCAGCGAGTCAGTGACCACCTGCTCCGCTGCGACCGCCACCAGTGTTCCATCGTAGCGCCGACCCTTCGTTCCGGCAGGAACCTGGTTCAGCCCGTTCAGCGTACCCGCCAGCGACCCTGACGCGGACGGCGCCGCCGCGAGGCCCTCGTGCAGGGCCACCGCGGCGTAGGCCATGAACCGGGAGGCGATCGGCGGGGAGATCCGCTCCGCCCGGACGACCCCGTACAGCGTGTGCATCCATTCCGACACCAGGCGGGTGTCGGTGTCGGGAATCCGGCTGCATCCGGCGAGGGCAATCACTGCGGTCAGCCAGGCTGCGAAGCGGAGCGGGAGAGTACTCACATGATGCATAGGGATGCCTCGAAATCTACATGTCCCCGCGTGCAAAAGGGCCCCAATGAAAACCCCGAATTGTTGCGCGAACCTCCTGCCGGAGACAAGTTCTCCAAGGGTAGAGGGTTTCCACCCAGCCGGAGCAGGCCGCGATAAATGAACGGCATGGTAGCGCGGCTCTTACCGACCCTGGCCGCTTTCCTGATCGGCGTGCCTTCGGCCGCCCGCGCCCAGGCACTCGAGCTGCGCCTCCGCGAAGAGACGACCAAGGCACCGGTGCCCGGCGCCATCGTCCGGTTGCTCGGTGAGAAGGGGCCGGTCGCGCAGGCGCTCACCAACGAACAGGGCAGGGTGGTGCTCCGCGCGCCCGGCGCCGGCATCTATCACGTCAAGGCGGACCGCATCGGCTACCGCGGGCTGCTCATCGGTCCGATCGAGCTGGCCCCGGCCGACACCTACCGGCGGGACATCGACATGCCGTCGGCCCGGCTGGAGCTGCCCACGCTGGAGGTCCGGGGCCGGAGCGCCTGCGAGGCTGGGGGTCAGGGAGGCACGCTGGCGGTCGCGCTGTGGGAGGAAATCCGCAAGGCGCTCACCGCAAACCTGCTCACCCAGCGGCAGAGGCCGGTCCCACTCCACGTTCGGTTGTTCCAGCGCGACCTCGACCGAGATGCCAGCCCGCTGCGCGAATGGACCTACAGCTCCCGCCTGGTTCAAGGCCAACCATTCGGTTCCGCCCCGGCTGCGGTTCTCGCGAGCGCCGGATTCGTGAACGAATCAGACGACACCGTCGCGTACCACGCCCCCGATGCGCCCCTGCTTCTCTCCGACGAATTCGTCCAGACCCATTGCTTCCGCTCGGTGCCCGCCAAGGATCGTTTCGTCGGACTGGCATTCGAGCCCACGCCCGGGCGGAAAGTGACCGACGTGCGGGGCACCCTCTGGGTGGACCCGGCCACCAGCGAGCTGCAGTTCCTCGAGTACGGGTACACCGGCCTGTCAGGCGCGCGGGCGAAGGCAAAGCCGGGCGGGCGCCTGGAATTCCGCAGGCTCCGGGGCGGGGAGTGGATCGTCGAATACTGGCACATCCGCATGCCCGCGCTGGCGCTGGATACCCTCTATGGTCTGCGCAAGGACTTCTACATCCTAGACCGGCTCGGGGGCTACATAGAGCAGGGTGGACGGGCCGAGCTCGCCGAAGACGGGGTGGTGCCGGTGTCGCGGGCGGTCGTGATCGGACGGGTACACGACAGTACCACTGGGAAGGGTTTGGCGGGCGCGTTCGTGCAGGTGCGGGGCTACCGCGATTCGGTCCTCACCGACGGCGAGGGTCGCTTCGAGCTGGTGGTTGCGGCCGCGGGACCGCAAACCGCCGTGGCCAGCCACCCCAAGCTCGGCTTGCTGCGGGATCTGCCGCTGCGCCCGGTCTTGCTCTCCCTGGGGGACACGGTGCATGTCGAATTCACGGTACCCTCGATCCCCACATTCGTGCGGGCCCTGTGCGGCTCCGCCCAGAAGGGCCGATCCGGAGTGGTGGGGCTCGCGCGGGCGCCGTCGGGGGTCCCGGTGAACGAGCTCGAGGTGCGGGTGGCGTGGCGAACTGCCGCCGGCGGCACGCGGGAGGATCGGGCCCGGCCCGGCAGGAACGGAGCGTTCGGGCTCTGCGACCTGCCGCCCTATCGCCCGCTCGAGCTGCAGCTGGTGCACGAGCGGATGCTCCTCAAGGAGCATGCGGTGCGGCTGGATTGGGGGCAATTCGTCTGGGCGGATCTAATCCCGCCAGGGCTGCCCTAGCGACTCGCCCGCTTCCGCTTCTTGTCCTTCCGCCCGGCCGACTCCACCGCCGCCGGAGCGGCGGCCACTGCCGGCGCCACATGCGCGAACAAATCCTTCCGCACCTCGGGATTGCTGAGTTTCCAGATTACCCCGTCGGTGAAGTAGTGGTGGATGTTGATGAAGTAGAGGATCAGGATGGGTGCGGCGGTGTTTTCCGGCGCGCCGAACAGGTTGGCCGCGATGCTCATCGCGGGACCGGGGACGACCAGGATCACCAGGATACTCGCCGTAACCAGCATTGTCGCAGAGGACAGGAGGCGGCCCAACGCGCGGCCGGGGGCCTCTCGCGCCGCACGGTTGAGCTCCACCCGCACCGGGAATTCGAGGTACTGGAGGGCGTGGAAAAGCTGTACCAGAAACAGGGCAGGGAGCCCCCACCGCGCCAGCGCCGCATACCAGACGAACATCGCGAACCAGGCCACCAGCGCGCGGGCCGGGGGAAGCCTCCCGGTCCGCCGCCGGACCATCGAGAGCCCCACTATGCCCAGCACGAACGCGGGAACCGTTGCCGCGCTGATGACACGGTAGACAAGCTCTATCCGGGTGGGATCTCTGAGCGCGGTGTGCAGAAACCAGATCACATGCCAGGCCAGCAGAATCCGGAGGCTGGTGCGGAGCAGCAAGCGCTCGGTCTTCTCGAAACGGATTCCGTCCAGGAAGGCATAGGAGGCCATCATGCCCCAGGCCTGGCCGGTGTAGTGCCAGGCCAGATACCCGCTCGCCACCGCGAAAAAGGCGATCAGCAGTATCTGGGACTGTTCCACCGTGACGAGGGCGATGATCAGGAAGCCAAGGAGGATGAGGGGTACCCAGATGGTGGCCCCCTGGTGACGTCGGATCATGTCCCGGTCCCGATACACCATCCGGTAGGAGGCCATGAAGTGCAGGTAGTTGACCAGCGCCTGGGCCCAGGCCAGCGCCGCAATGCTCACGAAGTCCAAGTTGTCCCGTCCGCTCAGAAGCAGAGGGACGAAGACGATGAGAGACAGGCCGCCCACACAGAGGAGATCGATGATCGGGGAGAGGATCGCGGCGGGACGGGCCCGTTCCGCCGAGACCGAGGAACTACTCATACGACGTAAGAAAGGCCCCGCCCGGAATGGTCGCAAGGTTGAACAGCCCCATAACCTTTCGCCTTCTCGCGCAGTCGCTTCGCAAGTGATATAATTGTTTTCGTTCTCCGAACTCATACGCTCCGGATGCTGCCTTCTCGTGTCGTTTCGTCTCACCTGTGAGTGGTGGGCCGTGACGAATTGACACGATGCGTCGAGCCAGCACAGGCGCATCCCACTACAGGACAACCAGTTACGTAAATCGCGACATGGCACAACTTGAGCAATATGATCCTCCGAATAACCCAGAAATTGAGTTTGGCCGAGGCTGCTCCGGGGAGGTCCACCCCGGGCAGCCGCAATTGTGCAAGTCCCACTCCTCATCGAGGAACCCGAGTATGATCGGCTTCTCGTTCCGCCGAACGGTCGTGCAGGGCTTGGCCGCGCTGGGTTTGAGCGCGGTGCTGGCAGCTCCGATGCTCGCGCAAGCCGCCACCTTCCGGGGCAAGGTCACCGCCGAAAAGGGCGGTGAGGCCATTATCGGCGCCACGGTCATCATCGGGGAGCTGCAGCTCTCGGTGCTGACCAACGCCCAGGGCAACTATGTCCTGACCGTCCCCGCCGCCCGGGTCAGC
>JAXIPC010000183.1:0-6179 GCA_045403135.1 Gemmatimonadales bacterium
GCCCAACGGTACTCGGTCCGGATCTGCGCTTCGTACTCGGCGTACCGCGCCGCCGGGGCGCCGAGTATAGCCAGGTCGATGTCCGTGAGCAGCGCAGCATCGCCGGGAGGCGGCGTGGCCCGGTGCGTTGTAGACAGGAGGAGAGCCGCCACCTCGGCGACCAGCGTGCCGGTTGCCCCGGCCGCCCGCAGGTCGGCGGCGGCGAGGTCGGCGCTCGCCTGCTCGTTGTCGGACCGGCGCGGTAGATAGATGGCGTCGTGATACCAGATGGCCAGCTCGACTGCCCCCGGATCGCGGGCGAGTGCCCGAAGCTCGTCGAGCCATTCCAGGCACTCAAGAAGGTGCCGGTCGGTGTGGTAGGCACGGTGGGGCTCCCGGTATCGCGCCAGCAACGCGGCGAAGTTCGCTCCCGGCGGGATCGGCAGGCGAAGTCGTGCCCACAGCGCGTTCCATCGGATCGCCAGGTCCTCGGTGGAACCGGCCGTCAAGCGAGAATGATCTCCTCGCTCAGAATCCAGACCTTGGTGGCGAAGTACAGCCTGATCATGGTGGCGTGATCTCCGGCGGCCAGGAGGATCACCAGGGCGTTCGCATCGGTCCCCTTCGTCGGTTTGACCGCCTCCTTGCGCCGCATCCGCCCGCTCAGCTCGGAGAACCAGTGGGGGAGATCGGTGCGCTGGCCGGTGCTGACGACCGCCTTGGACCGCTTGCCGGCCGCGTCCGCCAGCGCGACTTGGCAGTACCACCGGCCCCTCGAGGTGCCCCTGGTGGCCAGGCTGAAGGTCAGGGATCGGTCCGGAAGCTCGGCCCAGGCCTTGAAATTCGGAGTCGTGCGCGGCCGCACCTCGATCCGGCCTTTCGGATCCGCTGGAACGCGGATGATGAACTCCCATCGGTTGCGCGAGCTGAGGTTGGTGTCGGTCACGGAATAAGCCAGCTCGGTGCCGCGCATCGGTGTTCCTGCAAAGGCCCATGAGGTGGACCGGGAATCCAGCGGGGCGACTTCAACGCGGTCGAGTCTGTACCGATTGCGTGTCCGCACGGGTGCCTCCTCGAGTGGCCGCTCTGGTTGGGCTTGCTGCGGAGCCCCGCAGTTCCGCCGCGGGATTACCTAAACATACCTACCCGCTGGCGCTCCAAGGCCGGGGGCCCGCTCCTGCTGGTAGGCGGCGAGCCGCTCCGGATCCGACGCCATGTAGCCGACCTGTTCCCAAAGCAGGAGCCGGTATGGATCGCGCAACGGCGGCGGCGCCGGTGGGCCGTGAAACGACCGGAGCCGCCGAATCAATCGGGTAAGCCGCATCACGGCGCGGGCGCCTCCGGTGAACTCAGGCACAGCCTGAGCGCTCGGACCCCGGCATCGATGTATTCGGGTCGATGCATCTCGAGACCGAAGACCCTATCTCCGATGCCCCGGCCGACGGCGAAGAACCGGGCGCGTTCCCGGAGTCCGGCATCGAGGTGATGGCGATAGTGAAGCAACACGGCACTCAAGAAATCGAGTCCACCACAGTGAAACATTCCCGCGAAGTCGATGGCTGGATCGCCGATGGAGATTTCGCTCCAGTCGATGATCCCTGTTACTTCGTGCGTCGCCGGGTCCAGCAGGATGTGTTCCGCGGCCAGGTCGTTGTGCACGAGCGTTGGCCTTATGGAGCCCTGCTCGTCTGTTTCGACCCCGGCCTCCAGGAATGAGCGCCATTTCATTTCAGGTACATCCAGGTCCACTTGCCTCACTCGGTGAAGATCGCTGAGAGCCTCTGCTCTGACCTCGGCGATCAGGACGTCGGATGCGTACGTCGGCACATTGAATTGCGCGGCGGTGCTGACGGGAAACGAGTGCAGGAAGGAGAGGAAGTCCCCCAGCACCGGGGCCAGGCGGAGAAACTGAGTCCGCGTCAGGGTCAGCCCGATGCCCGGCACACCGGCGAGCCTGGCGTACCCTGCAAAATGCCGAGGGAAGAGAGAGGACGGCACACCCTGGAAGGAATACGACGGAATCGGAACCGGTGTCCCAGCCGCGAGAAGCGGCAGAACGCCGGTCTCGACGAAGAGCTGGTGCTCGACATCCGCTCGTTTGGGAAATCGAAACACCAGGTGGCCATTGACGTCGAAGGCCGTGCTGTCGTACCCTCCCCTAGGTACGCCACGCGGACGGGGCGAAGCTGGGGGAACTGCGCTCCAACGATGGCGGTGACCAGCTCCGGCTGCAGCTCAGGCGTCACGTTTGGTCGAACGCGCAGGCTATAAGGAGAAGGAGACGCGACCCCGAGGACAGTCCAGGCTGAACCGTAAACCCCGGGGGCTCCCGGCACGCAGCACCGCGGGATGTCCCGCTGCCTTGAGAAAACCGTGCAGTCGAGTCGTATCCGGGGCCACCACCTCAATGGTGACCAGTCGGCAGCCACCCGGAGCGGTCGAGCTCGGGTGCGGAGTGCCGGGGGCCCATTCAATGAAGAAGGGAGCGACTTCGAGCCCCGGACCGCCGGTCGACGCGGTCTTCCATTGCAGGAGAGTGCTGTCGGGGGTTAGGCGGGCGCCGGGAATGGGACCAAGGAGTTGGAAGCCGGCAGCCCGAACCCGGTCAATGAGTCCTGGCAAATCGAGTGTGTGCAGCGCCCAACCGGCCGGTGTGAGGGTGGTCGAAGCCGAATCGCCGGCGGGATCAATCGGAGCGAGGAGCTCGAGGTAATGGCCTGGACCGAGGCTGACCAGCGCGTTCTCGGTCCCGCGCCCCGGGTGCTGCCCACCGCGACGCGGAACGACGCCGGTAAGCCGCGTGAACTCCTCCATGCCCCGGGTCAGGCTGGTGGTCGCGAGGATCAGGTGATCCAGATCGATGTCGAGAGTCATCGGCTCTTGGCCGTGCAACGGTGGCAGGGAGAGCAGCAGCATACCCAGCGCGGCGCTCGCGATCTTGGCCTTGTCGCCCATCGGTTCGTCCTAGTTGGAATCCGCGTCCCAGTGAAACGTGTGGAGCACCCGGTGCACGACAGGGGCGAGGATGAGGCCGGCGACGACCAGGAAAACCATCCCGGCGTAGAGGGCGTAGACTCCGGCAAAGAGCTTTCCGCCGTCGGTGCACAACTTGTCCACCGGGCCCATCCCGCCCAGCAGCATGGCGGCGTTCACGAACGCATCTCGCCACGCCATGCCTTCGAAGTAGGAGTATCCGGCCATTCCCAGGAGCAGCGACCCGAAGAGCAAACCTCCGGCCACCGCGGCGTGGAAGAGCAGCCGTCGCGCGAACCGATGGCGTGCAATGGGGCGGTCCTTCCGCTGTTCATACATGGTCGGCGCGGGCGTTCCTGATGAGGGTGGTTAAGGGCCGGCCATGAGATCATTCGCCTCGGCGTAAGGGATGGCCTCGTCCGCAAAGGTGAACGTACCGAGTTCTCGAATCTCTCGAGCCGCCCGCACGAATGCCCCCAGGGCCGCGCGACTCAGCGCGGACCCCACACTGATCCGCCGCACCCCCAGGGCCTCCAAGTCAGCCACGGAGAACGAGGCGCTTTTCAGGCCCATGAGAGCGTTGACCGGCTTGCTCACCGCCGCGCACACCGTCCGGATGTCGTCCGGCTTGGTGATCCCCGGGGCGTACAGCGCACCTGCCCCCACCTTCTCGAATGCCTGCAGCCGGCGGATCGTATCGTCCAGGTCCGGGCGGCCGTGCAGAAAATTCTCGGCCCGCCCGACCAGCACGAAAGGAAATGGGAAGGCGCGGGCCGCCTCGGCGGCGGCCGCCACGCGCTCGACCGCATGCCGGAAATCGTAGATCGGCTGCCGGGGATCCCCCGTCGTGTCTTCGATCGACCCGCCGACCAGCCCAGCCGCTTCGCCGGCGAGGCGTATCGTCTCCGCCGCGGCTTCCGGCGTGTGGCCGTATCCATTCTCGAGATCGGCCGCGACCGGCAGATCCGTCGCATCGACGATCGCCTTGGCATTGGCGAGCGCTTCATCGCGAGTCACGACGCCGGCGCCGTCCCGCCGGCCGAGCGTGAAGGCCAGCCCGGCGCTGGTAGTGGTGAGCGCCTCGAAACCGAGGCTGGCCAGGATGCGCGCCGTGCCGGCATCCCATGGATTCGGAATGACGAACGCGCCCGGACCCGCGTGCAAGGCCCGGAACCGCTCCGCTTTCTCGGCTTGACTGACGCGCATCATCTCTCTCCCACTTAGACGGGCGTTGGGGTGTCGCTCTCTCCAGCCGCGGCAGCTGTTGCTGCGCCAGCATGCGCTCGGCGAAATCGAGGCGCTCCTGCAGCTCCGTGACCTGTGCCTGGCTGAGGGACCGCAGGTCCTCGAGCTCCTGCTGGAGTCGCCCGACCGCGGATTGGTCGACCAGCAGCCGGCGCTGATGCCGCAGCCTCATCCAATACGCGGCGAATCCCGTGAGACAAACGATTCCGACGCTCTCGATGACCATGAGGAGGCGGGCAGCAATTCATCCATGGGAGTCCCTCCGATCTTGCGTGGAGTTTCTGCTCAGGCGCGGCCGATCGACGCCGGTCCGATGCTCTTGATGGACGGAGTGCCCGCGAGCTGCATCGACATTATCAGCTCGGCGCGCAGAAGGTCCAGGACCCGCTCGACCCCGGGCTGGCCGAAGGCGGCGAGGCCCCAGACGTAGGGGCGCCCGATGCAGACCGCGCGGGCGCCGCGCGCGAGCGCCTTCAGGACGTCGTTGCCCCGGCGTACCCCGCCGTCCATGAGCACCGGTATCCTGCCGCCCACCGCTTCGACGACCTCCGGCAGGCTGTCGATGGTCGCCCGGCCGCTCTCCTCGGCCCGTCCCCCGTGATTGGACACGATGAGACCGTCGACCCCGACGGCGAGCGCGCGCGACGCATCCTCGTGGGTGACGATGCCTTTGAGCACGAGCCGGGCTTTGGTGATGTCCCGCAGGCGATTCACGAAGTCCCAGGTAAGGGCCGGGGCCCGCGTCTCCTGCCGGGTCAGCCTGAGACCGCGAAACATCGGCTTCTGGGTGAAGTAGGTCGACTCACGCTGTGCCGGGGTCCCGTGGCACGCGGTGCAGTCCCGGGTGTCGGCGCGCGCGAGCCGCGCGGCGGTGAGCCGGTTGCTGTTGACCGGCAGGTCGACGGTCAGCGCGATCGCGGGACATCCGGTGCGTTCCGCGCGGGCCACCAGAGCCTGGGTGACGTCCCACCGCGAGGTCGGATACAGCTGATACCAGGTGGGCTCGCCCCGGGCCTCCGCCACTTCCTCCACCGATGAGTTCGCCACGGTCGAGAGGATCTGGAGGGTATCCTTGGCTCGTGCCGCTCGGGCCGAGCCGAGCTCGCGATCCGGATGAAACGCCAGCTGGCCGCTCACCGGCGACATGACGATCGGTGTGTTCCAGTCCCGGTCGAACAGGCGGATGCGGGTGTCGACAGTGGTGACATCCACCAGGCGGCGGGGCCGCAGGTAGAGCCGCGCGAAGCCCTCCTCATTGGCGCGTAGCGTGGCTTCGCCATCCACTCCCGTCGCCATGTAACCCCAGTGCGCCGACGGAAGGTTGTGCTGGGCAACGGCCCGGAAGTCAAAAACGTCGAGCGCGTCCTCCACCCTGGTGATGAGGCCCGCATCCGGGCCCGGCGATCCTGCTCCGCGGCCCGCGGCAGCATCGGTCGAGTCTCCCGTGCCGGTGCAACCCGCGAGATCGAGTGAGGCGAAGAGCGGGCTCGCCGCGAGGAAGCGCAGGAAGGCGCGCCGGCTGGTTTGACGGGATTGCGGATCCGGCATGTGGTCCTCGCCCGGCGAGAGCTGGGGGGAGTGCGGCGGCAGCCGCCCTTGCCCTCGGAAGAAACATACGCCCGGCTGCCGCCGGTATCTAACGGCCCCGCTCCCACCGCCAAACCGGGCCGTCCTCCGGGTCTACGACGACGCCGACGTGGCGGAACCCGCACTTGACCAGCACGCGGGTCGAGGCGTTGGCAGACGGGAGCGTGTGGGCCCGCACCAGCTCGACCAGGGGCGCGTCGAAGGCGAAGGCGACGAGGGCAGCCGCGGCCTCCGTAGCGTAGCCCTGCCCCTGGAAGCTCGGGGCGATGCCGTAGGCAATCTCGACCGTGCCGGTCGAGTCCGGTGGGCCCTTGAAGCCGGCGCTGCCGATCACCGCCCGGATTCCATGATGGACCAGAAAAAACCCGTGGCGCCACGGGTCGGATTCGCGGCAG